>JBLIDI010000065.1:0-17071 GCA_047634075.1 Akkermansiaceae bacterium | reverse complement strand
GGTGGCGTTTTGCTCCTCGGGAATGCTCCCATCAACTTCTATAACACGCCGACGAATAACCTAAATTCAAACGCAGTTGAGGGGTTCTCGCAAACTGCGGGTGGTGAGAGCATCACCTACGGTGGTGATGATGCTGCTGATAATTCCGGCGTCTTTCGCTATGTTTCGATTCGCTTTGGGGGCTTCGAGTTCGCGGCTGATGAAGAGATTAACGGCCTCACAATGGCCGGGGTGGGCGCAGGCACTCAAATCGATCACGTCGAGGTCGTCGCAAATACTGACGATGGCTTCGAGTGGTTTGGCGGCACCGTCAACACGAGCCATCTCTTCGCCCTCTACTGCCAAGATGAGTCCTTCGACCTCGATGAGGGTCACCAAGGCACTCATCAATTCTGGTTTGCCGTGCAGTCCAATAATGGTGACAACCTCACCGAGGCCGATGGTGGTAATAAAACGGGCACGGGTGTGAAGACGGGCGAGCCGCTCACCAATGTTATGGTTTACAACGCCACCTACATTGGTGCCTTGGGTGCTGAAGACGAGGAGCCTCAACCTATCTTTGACGAGAATGGAATCCCCATTGGATTCGGGCCTGCGCCCGAGGGAGGCTCGGCTGATGTCTTCCGTCTCAAAGACAACTTCGCAGGTCAGTTTCACAACGGGATTTTCATGAGCCCGGGTGACGACATCATGCGAATTGATGACACGCCAACGATCGATCAAGTTGGTGGGAATCTCGTGATGACTTACAATTTGTTTGGTGCGCCAGATGATCAAGCTACGCATAACAGTTCTGGCGATAGTGCTGATGCGGAAGCGGCGATTCTTGCTCAGGATGGAAACATTTCTGATGTCCAGCTGGGCTTCACCCTCCTCATTCGCAATCAACTCGGTGAGGTGGTTTGTCTCGATCCTCGTCCGGTCATTGCGAGCAGCCCTGCTTGGGGCGGTGAGGTCCTCGCGGGTGCACCGCAGCAGGTTCCTTATCGGGGAGCATTTGGCACAGATCTCTGGGTTTCGACTTGGACCTATGCTTCCCAGGAGGGAATCGTGGTCTCGGATTTCGAAAATTCTGAGATTCCTGACGCCACCTTCATCGGTGAAGTCATTCGGGGTGAGGACGTTGAGGTGATCTCCAGTGCCTACGACGGCACTGCCTTCACCATCAACTTCGTGGCCGACCCCGGTGCTAGTTACAAGGTAACCCAGTCTACGACTCTGACAGGAGCGTTCACGGATGTTGCAGAAGCCACGGTCGCTGATGCGTCCGTCACGGAGACGATCTCCTTCGAGATCGCGGCCGCCTCCCCGAAGCTCTTCTTCCGCATCGAGAAGATCGCTGATTAATCCATTTCCCAGGAAATCCAACAAAAGAGCCGTTTCGCTGCAAGGTGAAGCGGCTCTTTTTTGGTTAAAATTCGTCTGATTGAGAGAGAGTTGCGGGGAATCTTTCCTAATGGCGTATCCGAAAGTGACAAAGGTGTCACCAGCAGAAAATCTCCTGAAATGGAATGTCGGGGTAAATCCTCTTTCTGCCACATGAAATTTGCTTTCATTCCACTCCTCCTTCTCTCGATTTCGCCTCTGTCCGCGCAGGACAGCGGCATCGAAGCCAATAAACAGCTCCGCGCTACGGTGCAAAAGTGGATCTCCATCATGAAGGAGACCCAAGAAAAGCAGAAGGACTGGAAAGAGCAGAAGCAAATCCTCCTCGACTCCAAGGATTCGCTCCAATCTGAGAACAAGCAGTTGGAGACTGAAATTCTCGCGGGCTTTGCGCGCCAAGAGAAGCTCGATACCCTGTCGCTCGAGAAGATCGAGGAGAAGAAAAGCTACGATGATGCGAGAGAAACCCTGCGTGAAGGTCTCAATGATCTCGATGCCAAGGTTTCGGCGGTCATTCCTCTTCTGCCCGAGACCCTTAAGAAGGAAGGAAAGGTCGAGAAAGCAATTGCCGATCACAAGGGTTTCGTGATCCGCAATGACAAGGACAAGATCGCTCTCAACTCTCGCCTCACCGCCATGATCACGATTCTCATCGAGGCCGAGAAGTTCAATCAAGTGGTCACGCCCTTCGAAGGAAGTACCGCCGAGGTCGGCGGGCAGAAGCTCTTGCTCGATGGTATTTACTTCGGCCTCGCGATGGGCTTCGCAGCCGATCCGTCCGGGAAAGTCGCTATCCAAATGAATCCGGGCTCGGATGGCTGGACCCAAACTGAAATCACCGATCCTGAGACCATCGCGAAGGTTCGCGAGCTCATTGATGTGGGCAAAGGTGCCGGCGAAGTAAGCCTCGTAGACCTCCCCCTAGAGATCGCCAAGTAGACTCATTATATGAAACGTTTTCTTTTATCACTTGTCTTAACCAGCAGCGTTTTTGGCCAGACCGCCCAGGAAAAAGCGGATCTGGATCTCCGCCTTGCCCAAGAGCAACTCCAATCCCTTGATGTCGAAATTACCAAAGAGGAGAGTGTTCTCCTCAACGAAGTTGAGAAGATCGACGACACCGTCATCAAGCAGAGCAAGACTCTCACCGGGCTCCTCAAAGCCGAGGACAATGTCGCCGGCGAGCAACGCCAGCTCAGCAACGAATTAGCCCGCCGTAAAGGAGAGTTCGAATACACCCTCTCGACTCTCCGGAGCTACGGCGGGAGTATCAAGGACCGCATTCATCCTGCCGAAAAACAAGGGTTTGGGGTGGAGTTGGCGGATCGACGCAAGAAGGCCGATGACTCGAGTCGTGACCTCGTCCTGGAAGTTCAAAGTCGCTTGCTTCTTCTGCACCTTGCGGCAGAGCGATTGACCCAAGTCTCCGGGGGGCAGCGATTTGATGGCAGCGCGGTCACCGAAGGAAACGTGATCAAAGAAGGTAAATTTGCGGTTGCCGGTCCTCTTGGATATTTTGCTTCCAACGACGGAGAGGTTTTTGCCTTCACCGCACTCTCGCCTGATGGGGTCGCTTACCCGAATACCGCTCCGATCAAGGAAGGGGGCGGAGCCATCGGCGATCTCGTCAAGACTGGTTCGGCCCTCGTCCCCGTTGATGCCTCAATGGGCAAGGCCATCCAGGTGGCCCGCACCAAGAAGTCGTTCAAGCAGTATGTCCAAGGAGGGGGTGTCGTGGGTTACGGCATTCTTGGTCTCGGCTTGCTGGCCCTTTTCATCGCAATCTGGAAGGTGATCGAAATCAATCGCTTTCCGATTCCCAACCGTAAGAAGCTCAATCTGATCCTCGATGATCTCCTCGCTCATAATCCCGAGGCCGCCTCTGCCAAGGCCAGTCAGAATAAGGGACTGGGTGGCGAAATGGTCGCAGCCGGTGTCACTTACTTTTATGACAAACGCCGTATTCTTGAGGATGCCCTTCTTGAGAAGCTCGGCATGATCCAGCCGCGACTCGAGCGCTTCCTTCCCTTCCTTGCCCTCGTGGCCGCGGCCGCCCCCATGATGGGTCTCCTCGGAACGGTTCTCGGAATTATGAAAACTTTTGCGATGATGTCAGCTGGCGGGGCAGGGGACTCCAAGTCCTTCTCGGCAGGCATCAGTGAAGCCCTGATCACCACCGCGATGGGCCTCATCGTGGCAATCCCGGTCATCATCGGTCACGGCATGCTCAAGAGCCTTGCCAAGTCCAAGTTTGGCCAGGTCGAAGGTGTCGCGCTTTCCATGCTCAATGGCACCACCGAGTTGGAAGACTCACCGCAGTCCGATTCGTCTGATGACGAACCGGAGGACATGGACGAAACAGAACTCTCACCTGCCTAATGCCTGTCATCGGAAATCTCCAGGAAGTCGTCGACATCTTCACGGATGGCGGCACCGTGATGGCGGCTCTCGCTATCGTGGCCTTCCTGCTTTACACCACCGCCTCGGCTTCCCTCTATTTTGTCCTACGGGGGAATCTCAACAACCGCCAAAAGAGCGAATGGTTCGGCTGGATCAATGATCCCGAGGCTGCCGAGGGGCGGGTCGGAGAGATCATCCGCTACGCGCTGCATGGTAAAAAACTCTCGATCAAGCGCGTCCAGCGTCGCTTTGACGAGATGCGGGAAATCCTCATCGCCTCGATTGATCGCCGTCTCATTATCATCACCACCCTCGTCGCGGCCGCCCCCATGACCGGGCTTCTTGGCACGGTCGGCGGAATGCTCGACATGTTCGATGGCCTCGCTGCGGGCGGGGGCAAGCAGAGCATGGCCATGATCGCGTCCGGAATGAAGGAAGCCCTTTTCACGACCCTCACCGGGTTGGTCATCGCTCTCCCCGGCATGTTCATGTCTCTCATGGTGCGCGAGCGGCGCAATAAAATCGACGCCACTTTGGCTCAGCTCCAAAGCACGATTGTCACCACCAAATTTCGCAACATATGAGTTTGATTCGCCGCAGCGGAGGCTCCTTCACCCAGGATGATGAACCGAAGCCCGATCTTTCTCCGATGATTGATTGCGTCTTCATCCTCCTCATCTTCTTCATCGTCACCACCGTTTTCCAAAAGCCTCCCGGAGCGGAGGTCGACCGGCCCTTTGCCAGTAAGGGCGTTAAGTTAGAGAAAAACTCCATCCTCCTCGCGGTCACTGCTGAGAACAAGGTCTTCTACGGAGGCCAGGAAATTGGCGTGGGCGGGGTTCAGAATGCCGTCCGCCCGATGTTGCTTGAGGACGAGGAAATGCCAGTTATTATCCAAGCGGATACTAATGCCTTCCGTGGCGTCGTTTCCGATGTCGAAAAGCAGTGCCTCGAAGCCGGGGTAAAGCGTAACAAAGTCACCGAAGCCACCCGATAAAATGCCACTGGGAAAGAACCGTTTTGAAATCGACGACAGCGATCCTGAACCGGATCTCTCTCCGATGATCGACTGCGTCTTTATCCTCCTCATTTTCTTCATCGTAACCGCCACCTTCGTGGAGGAAGACGGTCTCATCATGAATCGCCCGGAGGACTCGGTCTCAGCGCAAGCCAATGACGACCAAATGCTTGTTCTCGTGATTCGAAAGGACAGCCGTATTGTGCACGATGGTCGCGTCGTTTCTCTCGATGCCGTGGCGGGTATCGTAGCGAGCCAACTCCAGCGTGAGGAACGTAGCCCGATTATCATCCAAAGCCACGCTCGCTCTCGGAATGGCGTCACCATCGAGGTCCAGAATGCCTGCCTCGAAGGGGGAGCCAAACCCTCAAAAATCACGCTCACGGACGCATGAACCCACGACACGTCTACCGCCCTCCCCGCCGAAATCGCTTCCTCAGCACCGCCATCATCTTCGGTGGTGGCGCCATGTTGACCTTCATGGTTTTCTACTTCATCCCGCTCATGCAGAAGCTCGAGCAGGGCCTGCCCCAAGAGCAGCCTGATCTCGCCCCGCCCATTGCCGCCGAGCAAGAGGAGGAATATGTCGAACCAGAGGTTGAACAGCCGGAGGATAAGCCAGAACCTGAGCCTGTGCTCGTCGAATCAAACGATGACATCGCCATTGAGCCGATGGAGCTCCCTTCCTTGGCCGCTGGCACCGGAGGAAGAGTCCTTCTGAACGTCACGCCCTCGGTCGCGCTCGGCGGTGGTGGCAACGTCGATACCGGAGGGGTGGACTCCGAGCCCGTCGTCAGCTCGAAAGTCACCCCAAGCGTTTCAGACGCCGCCCGCAAAATCCTCTCCAAGCGCGGGGCGGTCCGAGTGATCGTGGCAGGTATGGTTGATGATCGCGGAGTGGTGGTCGAAACCTCCATCGCCAAGAGCTCTGGCATTGCCGCGCTCGATCAGGCCGCCATGAATGCTTTTAAGCTCTATAAGTTTAAACCCGCCATTCGTAACGGTCGCAAGGCCAAGGCTCGTATTAAAATTCCTTTCGACTTCCGGGTCCGGTGACGTCTTTGTCACACAAGTTCCCCTCAAATCACCCTTTCCATTCCGCACTCTCTTTCAAAATGACGTTTCGCTCTCTTTGCCTTTTTTCTTTGACGATCCCCGCTCTTCTTGCGGAGACGATCACGGTCTCACCCGAGTGGTTTCAAACCCCGGAATTTCGGAAGCGATTTGTCGGGAGCTATGGCTTTCTCCCCGCCGTGGAGCCCAAGGTTGATCAAGAAGAAGCCCAGGTCATTGCCGAGCTTTCGGAGATCCTCGGGGCGGGTCGTTTCAAGGAGGCCGAGAATCGCCTCCTCGCCTTTATCAAGGAGCGCAAGAATCCTGTCGATCCAGATTCCGAGGCCAAGGATGTCTCGGCCGCTCTCGTCTACACCTTGGGGAACCTCTATTACCAAAACGGTCGTCTTGCCGAAGCTGAAAGCGCCTACAAGACCTCAATCAAGCGCTTCCCGGAGTACCGCCGTGCGCACAAGAACCTCGCCCTTCTTTACGCCCGTTCCGAGCGCATGAAGGAGGCCAAATCCCACCTCATCAAAGCGATCGATCTCGGCGATGCCGATCATCTTAGCTTCGGGCTCCTTGGCCATGCCATGCTCGCCGAGGAACAAGCTCTTGCCGCTGAGTCCGCCTTCCGCCAAGCCTATCTTTTGAACCCCGATGAGAAGGACTGGAAAATCGGTCTCGTGCAGGCCCTCTTGCTGAAAGAGGACTGGCTGCAGGCCGCAAGCATGATGCAGTCGCTCATTGATGAGTCACCGGACGATCCCGTCATGTGGATGCAGCAGGCCAACTGCTATCTCCAAACCGGTGAGGTCATGCGTGCCGCCGAGAACTACGAAGTGCTCCGCCTTAAGGGGCTCGCTGATGAGGCTTCTCTCAATACTCTCGGCGACATTTACGCCAACCAGGAAGAGCCGCTTCTGGCTCTTGGTGCGTACCTCACCGCCATTCGGATGAGCAAGGAAATCAAGATCGAGCGTTCGCTCAAGTCGGCCGGATATCTTCTCCAGCTCGAAGCTCCCAAGGAGGCCGCCAAGTTGATGACAACGATGCGTGAGAAGGTTGGTGAGACACTTACTAAGGATCAGAAGGTGGCCGCCTTCCTCGTGGAGAGTGACATTGCCCTCGCCGACAAAGATCTCACAATGGCCGGCGATCTCTTGAAAAATGCTCTCGAGGTCAGCCCGGCGAACGGATCTGCCCAGGTGAAGCTTGGCGCGATCTACCTTTCCTTGTCTGCCGCTGCCGGGACCAACGAGAAAATCGCGGAATTTAAGAGACTGGCTCGCGGGCAGTTTCGGCAGGCCACCCGGAGCACCGAGGCCAAGGTGGGTTATGATGCCAACCGGAGTCTTGGCCAAGTTTTGGTTAAGGAGCAGGAGTATTTAAAAGCGCTTCCTTATCTTGAAGAAGCAGTGCGTCTTAAGACCGGAAGCAAGCAGACCATCGAGCAATACCTCCGCCGGGTGCAACGTGCTGCCGAGCGGCAAAAAGAACGTGAGGAGCGCCTGGATCAGGAACGTCGTGAAATCCGTGAAGCCCTGAATAAGGATGCGGAGGCCAAGCAAGCTGACGAGGAAAGCAAGAATGCCGCCGAGGCCAAGGGGGGTGAAAAAGCCAAGACGGATCCTAAGAAAGCGGCAGAGAACAAGCAGAAAGAAGAAGGAGAATGAAGCACATATCTCTCATTTGTTCGCTCGCCTTGGTCATGCCAGGGTTTGGCAACGAGGCCCTCAAACTCCTAGATCAGGAATCTGACTCGGCTCAAAACGTCTTTGAACAAGCCGCCCGCCTTCCGACTTCCCGGAAAGCTCTGGATCTCAAAAAGGAAAAGCTGGAGGAGCCCAATCTCAGGTTCCCCACCCGCTGGCGGACCGAGTTGGCTCCCAAGTTCCCCTTTGAGGTCGAGGCGCACACCACCGTTGCCCCGCGTGGCCTCTTTGAATATCAAAGCCAGGACCGATCGGCGGCCAAGGGCGCAAAACTGAGCCGGGCCCGCTTGGGCGTGGCGATCCAAACCTACTACGGAATCGCATTGCTCGCCGATGCCCTCCTTGCGAGTTCCGGAGAGTACGAAGGCTGGGAGACTTTGCGGGCGAGCGTCCCGATTGGAGAGCAGATGCGTCTCTCTGCCGGTAAATTTCCTCCTCCGTTTTCCACTGAATATAGCCGTGATGCTGCGGTTCGTTGGTTTGCCACTCTCTCGCCTCTTGCCGCCCAGTTGGCCCCCGCCAGTAGCTTGGGCGCCATGATTGAAGGGCGCGGTGAATCTCTTGACTGGAAACTTGGTTGGTTCGGCTCGGATAGTGATCGTAGCATGCCTTCTCTCGAGGGTGATGGTTACCTTTTAGCGAGTATCGCGACCGCGAAAAATCGTGGGGGTGTTGAGGGGGCTCCTGAGGCCAGCTACCAACGATGGCACCTTGATTACATCTACAATAGGGATGGTTCGGATAGTGAGAGCATCGCGCAAGGATATCGTCACCTTCTCTCCGCAGGGACCGAATATAGCTCAGGTCGCTTTGACTTTTACACCGAGTTTCTCGCCGCCCGAGGCGCCGCAAATACGGCCTATGGGATCACCGCCGCAGGCCGCTACTGGCTTCTGCAAGATGCCGTGAGCGTGGTGGGCCGCTACCAATATGCCACTTCGCGCCACCCCGGTGGGATCTTTTCCTATTGGGGCGTTCCAGATACTGGCTCGGATGCGCTTTTCCCGACGGACTTCCAAGCCGTCACCGTCGCTTCACAACTTAGCTCGATCTTTGGCGGTGTGAACGTCCACTTTGATGATGATAACTTCATCATTGGCACCGGCGTGGAATATCGCTCGCTCTCCGGAGTGGGCGAGGATGATGAATCCTTTGGCTCGTGGGGATGGAATACCTTCGCCAGATACGCCTTTTAAAAACCACCACTATCATGACCACCAAAAAGTTCCTTCTTTCGGCTTTGACCGGATTTTCCCTGCTCCTTCCCGGAAACGCAGTCACTGTCGATACCGACTCCCTCGGCGCGGCCCTGAATGGATGGCGTAAGAATCGCACCGCTTCTTATAGCATCGATAATCACGTTTATTTAACCCACAAGCCCACGGTCACTCCGAATCCCGGAGGGGGCATTTTCGTCTCGACGCGCGTCGAACATAAGGCCCGGTTTGGTAAGAAATTGACCTCATACATTGAACTTAACTACAGCGCCGGTGGCACCTTGCTCTCGGCACAGATTAAGGTCATGGCTGGTGCCATGCGTCTCAATTCCGGGCTGGTCGCCCTTCCTGCCCTCAATGCCCCGCCGGCCGAAGGGGCCGCTCCCGCGCCTGACCTCGAGCCGTGGCATTCACCCACCACCAAAATGGTCAGTGAACTCTTCGTTTCACTCGATACCGAGTTCGCCAAACTTTCCAAGCGCGATCAGGACGAAAAGCAGGACGTCTTCAGCCGGGTTTTTGGTAAGGGATACCAAACCGCCGACCTCTCCGCAGCGCTCCGGCACAACGTGAATCTCCTCTTGGGATACACGAGTTAAAGGTCGCGTGATCGGGTCCATTGTGTCTTCAGCACCCCGGAGATCTTACTTTTAAACTCAACGGGGCGGGCCCACATACTCGGAGCAGAAGGAGGCACGGACTCCGGAGATTCCGCTTTTGATTCCTGCCACTTCGCCGCCGAGAGATGGGCGGTCAACGAAATCATTCCGCAGCCGTTCTCCCCCTTCCCGGTTTGTCTTGATTCAAGTTGTTGCTCCTCCTGAAAACGGCGCATGACCAAAAGGGCAACTTTCGGCCATCGTTCTCGTGCGCCGCTGCCGGATGGCAACGGGACCTGCTTAAAATGTCTTGGGGAAAGAATCTCGTTTGATTCCCACGCCGTTCCTTAGCTTGGCCCTAGCGTCTGTCTTGGGCTGGGCTCATTTTGGCCGTTGGCCAATCAGACGTGAGCCTCGGGCATGGGTCAATTCGGACGTGCTTTGGCGTGATGCTGATGTTCTGCTTGAAAACTCCTGACGGATTACGAGAGTCCCGATCTCTCAAGGAGCGCGGTCTGCTCGGGATCTCGGCCCATAAATTGGCGATACGATTCATCAACCGGGCGCGAGTTCCCTTTCGCAAGGACTTCATTGCGGAAGCTCATTCCGGTTTCCGAATTGAGGACTCCTTCTTCGCGGAAGCGGGTGAAGGCATCGGCATCGAGGACCTCGGCCCACTTGTAGGAGTAGTAGCCAGCGGCATAACCAACCGGTGATGAAAAGAGGTGATTGAAGCGGCGGCTCATCGACGGTCCATCGGTAGCGAGCTGTGCCTTGTAGTTAGCGAGAATTTCGCGGTCTAATTCATCGAGGTCACGGCCTTGGTATTTTTCGGAATGAAGGTGGAGTTCGAGGTCGAGCTTACCGAGAGCCAATTGACGCATAAAGGTGGACGCCGACATGTAGTTCCGAGCCGCGATCATCTTGTCGAAGAGTTCATCGGGAATTGTTTCGCCGGTCTCGTAGTGCTTCGCGAAAAAGTCGAGCGACTCACGATCCCAGCAGAAGTTCTCCATGATTTGGGAGGGGAGCTCAACAAAATCCCATGGGACATTCACCCCGGCGAGCGACTTCACTTCGACATCCGAGAGGAGGTGGTGAAGGAGGTGTCCGAATTCGTGGAAGATGGTTTCCACTTCGTTGTGGGTGAGGAGGGCCGGCTTGTCGCCGGTGGGCTTGCTCATGTTGCCGCAGATCAGCCCGAGGTGAGGGGAGCGGGGATCTGGGAGGCCGGTGACGAGGTAGTTCATCCAGGCTCCGCTGCGCTTCGATTCACGCGGGTGCCAGTCGGCGTAGAATGACCCAAGATGGTCACCGGACGCCGTGTCGTGGATTTGGTAGAACTTCACCTCGGGATGCCACGCTTCGGCTTCGACCGAGGAAATTTGAATCCCGAAGAGTTTTGAGGTGAGTGAGAAGAGGCCGTCCATAACCTGGTCCACCGGGAAGTAGGGGCGGAGGGCCTCGTCATCAAAGCTGTAGAGTTCCTTGCGGCGTTTCTCGGACCAGAAGGCGACTTCCCAGGGTTCGAGTGAGGCGGCCTCACCTCCGGTCTTCTCCGCTTTGTAGGCCTGCAGTTCCTCGCTCTCCTCTTGAAAACGCTCGCTGATTTTGGCGTGCAGGTCTTCGGTGAAATCGAGGGCTCCTTTACCCGTCTTGGCCATGCGGCGTTCGAGGACGTGGTCGGCGAAGTTGTCGAAGCCAAGGAGGACGGCTTTTTCTTTGCGAAGTTTCAAGATGGTCCAGATGTGGTCCGAGTTGTCGTGGTCACCGCTGTTCCCGATAGTACATCCGCCTTCCCAGATTTTCTTTCGGAGTGCTTCGCTTTCCCCGTATTGCATCACGGGATACATTGAGGGAAACTGCTGGGTGAAGCGCCATTGGCCATCTTTACCTTTCGATTTCGCGTCCTCGGCGGCCGTTGCTTTGGCGGAATCGGGCAGGCCTGCGAGTTCGCCTTCATCGTCGACGAAGAGATCCCATTGATTGGTCGAATCGAGAACGTTCTCGCCAAATTTCTGGGTGACGGTCGCGAGTTCGCTATTGATTTCAAACATGCGCTTCTTGGCAGCTGGGGCGAGGTCGGCACCGGCCCCTTTGAAGTCATCGCAGGTTTCCTGCACGAAGCGTTGCTGAATTGCCTTGAGCGGTGAAACGGCATCGGACTCGGCGTAGGATTTCAGGACGCGCCAGAGATCGTCATTGAGCGAGATCGAGGAAGAGAACTCCGAGACGACGGGCAGCATTTCATTGAGAGCCTCTCGGAGGGCATCCGAGTTCGCGACAGAGTCGAGGTGGTTGACGCGACCCCAGGCGCGGTCGAGATCTTCAGTGGCCGATTCGAGGGCTCCGAAGGTGTTTTCGAAAGTGGCGTTTTCGGGAGTGACGGCCTTAATCGCTTCGATGTTGGTCTTACCCGCTTCGATGGCTTTGGTGACGTCGGTGGAGATGTGGTCGGGCGTGAGGGTGGACCATTTGATTTGGAACTCGTCGTCGAGGAAAGGATGGGAATCGCTCATGGCGCTGTTCTGCCAAATTTACCTACGATTTACAACAGATCTAGCGAAGATCGTTTTACCCCACCCATGGGGCGTTGCCTTGCGTCCCTTCTCGAGTTCCGAAGGAGCGTAGGTCAATAGCCCCGAGCCTTGGCTCGGGGTCTCCGAACTGCGCACCTTTTCTCCGCCACCGCCCCATACCACGGGCCAAGGCCCGTGGTTAATAACCGCCGCACCTTCGGAGCTGCTCATCCCGGAAAGATATCCCACGGTATGACGGAGGCCTCTGGCCTAGGGAGAACTGCGCTCCGCGATGGCGCTCCCGGCGAGGTGTCCAGTGGTCCAGGCCGACTGGAAGTTGAAGCCGCCGGTGATGCCGTCGACATCGAGGACTTCGCCTGCGAAGTAGAGGCCGGGGATGGTCTTGCTCTCCATCGTCTTGAGCTGGATGTCATCGAGCGAGACGCCGCCGCAGGTTACGAATTCGTCTTTGTTAATGCTCTTGCCGGTGACTTGAAATTTTGAGTTCACGAGTTCCTCGATGAGGCGGTCGGACTGGGTGCGGGTGAGATTGGCCCAAGTGGTGTCGTCCTGCACCCCGGCGGTGAAGCACATGCGCTGCCAGAGGCGGCGGGTGACCCCTTCGACCAGGCTGCGTTTTGTCACTTTCCAGATGCCGTGGTCTTTCCGGATGATTGCGAATTGATGCGTCAAGGACGCAATGGATTCGCCTGCGGTCCAATTGACTTCGAGGGAGAATTGATAGTCGATTTCGGCGAGGTCGCGTGCTCCCCAGGCGGAGGCCTTGAGTGCGGCGGGTCCGCTGAGGCCCCAGTGGGTGATGAGCAGGGGACCGTTGGTTTCAATCCGACCGGCCTTGAGGGTGGCATTGGGAACGGAGACGCCCATGAGGTCGTGGAGGCGGGGGTCATCGATCTTGAAGGTGAAGAGCGAGGGAACGGGCTCGCTGAGTTTGTGTCCGAGACTTTCGGCGGGAAGGCGGGCGTTTTTGGTGCGGATCCCTCCGGTGGCGATCAGGAGGGAGCGACTTTGGTAAAGCTCGCCCTTGGTGGTTTCGATTTCGAAGCCTTCCTCGATTTGGCGCACCCGCGCGGCTCCACATTTGGTAAGCCAAGTCGTTCCGGAATCACGGGCAGCGTTGGTCAGGCAATCGATGATCGTCTTCGAGTTGTCGGTGATGGGAAAGATGCGACCGTCGGCCTCGACCTTGAGTTCCACCCCGTGATCCTCGAACCAGGTGATGGTATCGGCCGGTTGAAAGCGATGGAACGGGCCCATGAGATTTTTCATGCCACGCGGGTAGGACTGCACGAGCTCGCGCGGGTCGTAACAATCGTGGGTGACATTGCAGCGTCCGCCGCCGGAGATACGGACTTTGGTGAGAACTTCTGGCCCACCTTCGAGGATGAGGATGTTTTCGACCCCGCCCTCGCCAGCCGTGATCGCTCCGAAGAACCCGGCGGCTCCTCCTCCGATGACAATAAGATCGTGATTTTTGTGCGGCGGAGTCATCGGCGGTGAGCAAATCGGAAATTTCCCGGAGTGCAATTCCTGATTCAGGGCTTAAAAGGAAAGAATGAAAGGTAAGACCTTCCTCGAGATGCGTGGGATTAAGAAAAGCTTCGGTGAACAGGAGGTTCTTCGTGGCGTGGATCTTGACGTGCGACGTGGGGAAATTCTCGTCCTTTTGGGTGGTTCCGGCGGTGGTAAGTCGGTCTTGATGAAGCACATGGTTGGGCTTCTCCAGCCGGACGAGGGCACGGTGACCTTGGAGGGGAAGATCATCTCGGACTTGTCCGAGCGTGAACTCAGTTGGGCCCGGCGCAAGGTCAGCATGATGTTTCAAAGTGGTGCTCTTTTTGATTCCCTGACCGTTGCGGGGAATGTCTCCTTCCCGATGCACGAGGCCGGGATCACGGATCCCGAGGTCATCGAGAAGCGGGTGAAGGAGGTCCTCGAGATGGTTCGGCTTCCGGGCCAGGAGGAAAAGATGCCGTCCGAGCTCTCGGGTGGGATGCGTAAGCGGGTGGCATTGGCGCGTGCCGTGGTGGGGAATCCTTGCTGCGTGCTCTATGACGAACCTCACTCGGGGCTTGATCCGGTCACCGGAGATTCCATCGACCATCTGATCCGCGACCTTGCGCACGAGCACGGGATTACCAATGTTGTCATCACGCACGAAATCCGCAGTGTTTTCCGCATCGCCGACCGGGTCGTGTTTATGAAAGATGGTCTAGGCTATTGGGAGGGGACTCCTAATGAATTACAGGCTAGCAAGGATCCGGTCTTGGTGAATTTCATCGAGGGACGGGCCCAAGATTCGGATTTGTGATTTCGGGCTCGCGCGCTCATACTATCGCCATGGCGAAGAATTCAAAAAAGACCGAAACACTTGTCGGGGTCTTTCTCTTTCTCGGTCTCGCAATGTTGGGGTCGATTATTCTGCTCGTTGGCAATATCGGAGAATTGTTTGCGAAGCGCTACGAAATCAAGGTGAACTTCGTCGAGGCCCCGGGAATCATCAAGGGGAGTACCGTCCGTCTCCGGGGGGCGAAGATCGGGAAGGTTGCTGAAAAGCCGATCTTGATCGGCGGTTCTCGAATCCAGGTGATTCTTGCCATCGATGAAAATCACCGAATCGAAGAGGGTTCGAGATTTCAGATCAGTCAGGCCAGTCTTCTGGGTGATAAGGAGATCTTAATCACGGCTCCTATTTCCGGGTCACACGAGTTTATTGAAGCTGATACCGAGGTGATGGGGTCTGGTCCGGGTGGTCTCGATTTGCTTCAAAGCGAAGCTGAGGGGATTGCGGGGGAGACCCGGGTGGTGATCGAGCAGGCTCGGAATGCTCTCGTTAAGATTGAAGCGTCAATCGATGAAATTAAGAAGGTAGCGGTGAAGCTTTCCGAAACCATGGACAAGGTGAATGATGAAATGCTCTCCGGTGAAAATCTTGAGAATTTCGGCGGTGCGCTCGCAAATTTTGAGCAAGCCTCGGCTTCGTTTGTGAAGCTCGGCGAGAAGCTGGAGCCCATGGTGGACGACGTCAGTCTCACGATCAACGAGGTGCGGGAAACGAACCAATCCGTCAAAGCGGCGATCGAGGGGGTGGAGCCGGCCTTGAATGATGTTCCCCGGGTCTTGAGTTCGATCGAGCGGACTGCCAATACCGCGACGGCGGCGCTGGCGAAAGTGGATAATAAAAAAGGCGCTTTGGGTGCCCTTATTTCAGATGAGGAACTGAAGACAGATATGAAAGACTTTGTCCGAAATCTCAAAGCAGGCGGAATCTTGGGATACAAGGACGAGGAGGAGAAAGAGGACGATCCGCGCGATCGCTTTCGCGGGCGCCGGAGGTAAGATTCCCTCCTCGCCATCGGGGAAGATTTTCCGCATGCTCCTCCCATGCGCGTTTACTTATTGTTTTCTCTTCTGGTCCTCGTTGTTCCTCCGGCCTCAGCTCGTAAGATCGGAATAGGGCTGATTCCCCCTGATAACCTTGTTGCCGGAGCAGGCCCGATACGGCGATACGATTGGTTTGCCGATTTATGGAAGAATAAGCGAACTGCCTGGGCGAAAGAAGTTGAGGCCAAAGAGGGTGCTCTTGTTTTCCTGGGGGACTCGATTATCCAAGGCTGGGGTGATGATTTGAAGGGGAGTTTCGGCAAGACCAAGATCGCAAATCGCGGCATCAGCGGAGACACGACACGGGGGATGCTCTACCGGATGCCGGAAGACGTGCTCGCGCTCAAGCCAGCGGGCGTGGTGCTTCTAATGGGAACAAATGATCTCGAGGAAGGGGCGACGCCCGAGGTGATCGCGGGGAATCTCAAGCTCATCATTGCGGAACTCAAAGCGTCCAACAAAGACATGCCCATCATCCTCTGCAACGTCTTCCCAAGTCATGAATCGAAGCGTCGTCCCGCTGAAAAGATTAAGAAGATCAACGCGCTCTACGCAGCGGCTGTGAAAGGGGACCCACAGGTCATCCTGATTGATACTTGGACGATGTTTGCTGATGCCGAGGGGAATGCTCGGAAGGCGGAATTTCCAGATCTCCTCCATCCGAATGCTGCCGGATATCAGATGTGGGCCGATACTCTGCGTCCGGTTTTGGAAACGCATTCGCTTGTTGAAGTGCCCGTCGATGACTTCAAGCCCGAGCCCGGGTTTGAGATGCTCTTTAATGGTAAGGACCTCACGGGATGGGGGTTTCGGAATAAGAAGACCTTGGCGAGAACCGAAAATTTCGAGGGCAAATTAATCAGTAGCGAGAACCGCTACCTCGCAAAGTATGGCCGCCTTATCGTGACCACTCCGCCGCAAGGGCGGGCTTTTGGCCAGCTCTGGACGCATGAAGAATTCGATACCGACTTCACGCTCAAGCTTGAGTTTCGTGCCAACGCGAATGCCGATAGTGGAGTGTTCTTAAGAAGGCCGCAGCTCCAATGCCGCGATTATCTGGTCGCCGGTCCCTATAAGGAACTGAAGAATTACAAAGCAGGAGATTGGAATGAGATGATCGTGAAGGTGACTGGGCAGACCGCGCGCTGCACCTGTAATGGTGAGGTCTTAGAAGAAGCAATGGAGCTTCCCAAGAGCGGGCCGATCGGGCTGGAAGGAGATCGTGGGCAGATGGAATACCGCCGGATTCGGATCAAGCGGAAGTAAGAATTTCAGGAGATCACCAGACTTATTCTATGAAAAAAAACACCCTGTTGACAGTCATCTTGGCGAGCCTTGCTTGTCTTTTGATCGCCGCCGACGCCCCCAAAAACCTCGTCGCAAAACCGAATCCTCTGATTGCCAAGGCCGAGGTCGAGAAACTCACGGGCGATGGACAAGGGGCCAAGCTCAGCCGTGATGTGCGCATTCTCTGGCTTTATGGGCCGGAGGATCACCGGGGCGGCGAGCACGATTACATTCGCATCAAAGAGCTGTTCGTTCCTCTCTTAAAAGAGATTCCGCGTGTCAGCATCGACGAAGCCTACCAGTTTCCGAGCCAAGATCAGTTCGATCAGGCCGATCTCTTGATCCAATATCTTCATCTCTCCGACCTGACATCCGGGCAGTTTGCGATGTATCAGGCCTTCGTAGACCGCGGTGGGGCCGTCGTCTCGCTCCACGAGTCCTGCATCGTGCGGCCCATCAACCAGGCCGAGAA
>JBLIDI010000064.1:0-17219 GCA_047634075.1 Akkermansiaceae bacterium | reverse complement strand
AAGTGTTTTCTACGAATTGGTTCGCCGCTGAGTCAATGTCGTCAGCCTGCAGGATGCCCTCGGCTGAGATGGTGAGATCATCACGCGGAGCGCTCTCGTCGCCCTGCCGCACAATCACTTGCCACGTTCCATTGATGAGTCGGTGGCTCCATGTTCGCGATGTGGCCGCGAAAATATAATCCCGATTCGATAAGTCCGCGCCTCCCCGGTCGAGCGAGGCCACGGGGTCACTCCAGGAGACGTCGCCACTGGTCAGGGGGGAAATGCGGATCGCACCGGGCGTGAGGGGGGAGTCGATTTCCCCAAAGTCGAAGAGGTAGTTTTCAGCAGAAAGGTCGACCACCATTGAGGTATCCTCATTTGAAGGGGCGGAATTGAGGATTTGACCAAGAGCAATGACCCGGTAGAAAAGATTTGTGCCGGTGGCGGGGTTGGCATCTTCGAAGCTCTCGGAATTCGCGTCGATCGTGGCATAAAGTGACCATTCTCCACTGGCTTCGAGTTTGCGCTCAATTTGGAAACCGGTTTCTTGATCGCTGGTGTCATTCCAGCTGAGTGTGACCTGACTTGCCGGGGTGATGTTTACGGAAAAGTTGGAGGGCGTTTCGGGTGCTCCGGCAAGATCAATTTCGAGCGTGTAGAGTTGGGTGTTATTCGAGGAATCTCCGGTAATACGGAGGAAGTAGTCACCGGTTGCGGGAGCCTCAAAGGCGATAATCTCCTCTGCTTCCCCTAGAGGTTGTCGATCCGCTCTGGCGAGAATGGTGCTGCCATCCGGGGAAATAAGAGCGATTTCGAGATCGTGGATGGTGGTGAAGTTAAAAGAGGCACCGGCCGAGCAGGAACCATCGGAGTTTTGGGGGCCTTCTGTGAATCCTGCCGGGGTGGAGATAGGAATCACCTTGCAGGTGATCGGAGTGCCGGTGGGAATGTCTTTAAGACGATAAAAATCATCGTCACTGTTATCGTCGATACTGAGATATTCCCTGCGGTAAAATTCCCCGGCACTGACTGGGAGTTCGGAGGCATTGCCGACGGAGTCGTTGTTTCGGGAGCTCTCTTGTTTTTCAAAAAAGTCGCCGTAGAGTCGGTTGAGCGAGAAGATATCATCGAGTTGGAGTCCGCGAAAGCGCCTGGAAATAAAGGGTTCCATGAGCTTGGTCTCGGTGATGGGGCAAACATGGCTCAAGCCCAGACCGTGGCCATGTTCATGCTCGACGACATTGCGAAGGTTGATGGAGTCGCTCGAGGTATTGCCGTAAAAAGAGGTGTTTCCGGTATCGATGACCATGTCGCCGGAATTGGGAAAAAAGTTATAGGCGAGGGTGTTGGAGCCGGAGTCCCCATCGATAAAATGTCCGCCGATACGGATGTCACCGCGCACCCCGATTCGTCCGGATGGGCTTGATGACTGGGTGAGATCGGCGCCGTCGTCATTGGGTTCGTAGAGGTAAGTGATGCCGGTAAGGCTGGCGATGTTATCGAAGGCGGCTTGGAATGAAGAGAACCAGGGGCGAGTGGTGAGATCGTTGCCACCGGCAACGACGCCGTAGCGGCCATCAAGAAACGAGACAAGTTCGCTATCGGAGGTTGGCTCGCCGTTGAAGCCTGAGATGCTGGTACCCTCCCGCATGAAGCTCCAGCGAAGAGTGGTGGGTTGGCCTTGGCGGGCTCTCTCAAAGAACGAATTAAAGGTGGCGTTTCGGCCCCAGCGATCTCCTTCATCGAACTGGGTGGCCGCTGAGGTTTCTCCGGGTTCGTCGTCTCCCATTTCCTCGACGGCGTGGAATGCTTCCATGACTTCGATGGCAACGCCGGGAGCCCAGCAGAGGGTCATGGCGGGGATGTTGGGATCGAGGCGGCTCGTCGCAAAAGCGGCAAGGCGCGCTTGCAGGGCCGGAGAAAGGGCCGCGAATTTCTCTAGGGGAAGGCGGGAAGAGAGCTTGCGAAGGCTTGCTTGATAAGGTGAAAGTTCGGGATGGGATTGGAGGTAATTTTCCCAGCGGATGTGCTCGGTGAGCGGGTTGCGAGGGCGCGATACGGATCGAAGGTTGGGTTCGGACTTTTCCGTTGCCCGAGGGTGGAACGCGAAGGGAAGGATCACCGCCAACGAAGTAATGGGGAGAATAAGGAGCAAAGTAATTCCTTTCATAAAAAAAAGAAGGTTAATTCACTTATGGGAGAGAACAACAAGATTGAGCCGCTGATCTTCTTTGTGAGGTGATCGTGAGAACTGCGCATCACGTTTTGGGTTGGTGTTAGAGTGCGTGTGCGGGTAAAGGATTGCTTGTGAATTTTAAGTCCAGCTTAGCAACGACGATTCTTTTTGTGATCGTTACCTGTTTGAATTCTCACTTGGGAGCGATCGAGAAGGAGAATCGAGGTCGCTGGGAGAAACCGATTAACAAAGGGCCGGACAAGGAGGTTCCAGGGTATTTGATCAATCTTGGGCCGACAGGCGCGCGCGCCACTCTCGAGAGCACGTCTTTTACGGTGAAGTATGTCTTTGCCGGTTCTCGAGCTGAGGGGAAGCTGCGCTTGGACGACGTCGTGACGGGTGTTAATGGCAAGCCGTTTTCAGTGCCGCATACCTTTGGCCATCACATGACCCGGATGAAGAAATTCCCGGAGATTGGGTATGAAGGTCCCTTGATGGATTTTGGAAATGCCATTGAAGAGTCTGAAGGTCGCGACGGGAAGTTGACCTTGATGGTGACTCGCAATGAGAAACCGATTGAAGTGGTGATTGAGCTCGAGGCCATCGGGACATTTGCAGAGACTTATCCTTTCAATTGTAAGAAGTCGGCTCTTCTTGCCAAGGGGGCCTCCGATTATCTCTCGGGGCATTCCTTCATTATGCGTGAGCAGTGTCATGCCAAGTGTATGAGCGGGCTCGCGCTCCTGGCGTCGGGAAGAATGGAAGAGGCCAAGACCTTGGCCCATGCATGGCTGCAACTCCCGAGTAAGGGGGTTTGGGTTTGGCCAGTGTGCTATCAGTGCATCTTCCTCTCGGAATATCATCTCCTGAGTAAGGACAAGGTGGTTCTGCCGGTGATCCAAGCATTGGCTGCGAAGTTAGAGTCGGGGCAAGTTGCCGACATGAATGATTACAAGGATCGCACCCACGGAGGGATGGGGAAGGTTGGTCACAAGTTTCGCACAGGTGGATTGGGACATATCACCGTCATCGATGGATATGGGACCATGACGATCACAACCGCGCTTGGCCTCACGGCCTGGGAACTCGCGAAGAAGTGCGGAGCGACCGTCGATCAAGCAAAGGTGGATCTGGCCTTTACTTATCTTAGGGCGAGCACGAGGGATGACGGCTACATCGGCTATCACACCAAGGTCGGCGCTTATGCGGCCGCCGGGAGGCAAGGGCTCGCTCTGGTCGCGCACGAATTAGCGGGGGACAACGAGGTGAACCGCAAATATATCGATCTGGTCTCGGGTGGACTGAGCAACTCCAAGAAGTATCTCAATGATGCACACGCCGATAATATCCTCTCGGTCTGTTGGGGGCTCATTGGAGCGAATGTTTCTGGGAATGAGAAAACGGTTCGCGATATGATGGACTACAACAAGGCTTGGTTGAACATGGCGCGCTGCCACGATGGCTCCTTCGTTTCACTGCCGGGGCGCGACATGTACGACAAAGGATACTATATGTCGTCGAGGCTGCACCTTACTGCGACGATGGCTTTGGTCTACGCGATGGAGAAGCCGGTGTTGCAAATTCAAGGTAAGGGGAGTGAGTGAAATCTGTCAAATTTCTGAGACGGTGAAGCGATTTTCCCGAGTTGGTATTTTGTCGGTCTTGCTGGCTTCGTTTTCGTGTGGACGGACGGTTACAAATGCGGATGGGCGGAAGATGGAGGGCGAGATGATCTCGGCGACTGAGAGGCACCTCGTTTTGAAAAGTCTGAAGAATGGTAAGACCTACCCAATCGATATTTTGACGCTTTCCGAGGAGGATCAGGAGTTCGTGGTCGAACGGAGGAAGGAATTGGACAAGGAGTCTGCTGGGTGAGTCAAGTCGAGAAGAGCGGCACTGAACGCCGGTGGACATTCAGCTTCGCCAAGTTCGATGAGGGGGCTGCGATGGCTTCCTGGTTTACGGGGGGAAGGAGGCGAACGAGGGTGGCGTATTTTTCAACTGGTTCGGTGGTGGCGAGTTCCCAATCTTTTTCGAACCAACCTTCTCCGAATCTCTCAAGTGGTTACGAACCGGAGACGGTCGGAATCAGGAATAGAGGCGAGGCGGGTGACGGCTTGGTCGAAGTCGAGGAGAGTGAGGGCGTTGATAATTTCGAAATTGAGTCGGGTGCGAGGTGGGCCGGTGAAGGGAGGTGACTCAAACCATGAAATGGCGGCTTCGGGAGATTTTCCCACCCAAGTAGACATCGCTTTGCCTTGCTCTCCTTCCCAGATGTTATTGGTGATGGGATTATTTGAAGAATGGGTGAGAAGGTGGAAGGGGGAGGCTGATTCCTTCAAGGGCTGCGTGAGTGGCAGAGAATGGAATGAAGTTGTGTAATTCGTGGGTAAAATTCGCGGGGAGAGGAGGGGGGTGAGCGGAAGGTAAGCCGAAATGATTGCCATGCTTATTTTTGGAGGGATAAAACCCCCTCAGGGTGATCCCTTGTGCTACGCTGGCTCCCGCAGTTGGGGATTTTGAATTGACAAGAAAGGGTCGGCTAGCCCGCAGTGCTTTGGTGAAGGGGGGATCAAGTGGACCCAAAATCGTCAAATAAAATTATGAGTTTCCTGCTCGTTCTTTGGTGTCGGGTTAGCGCGTCGTGTTCAGAAAAAAAAAGGAAAAGGAGTGGAGAGAGCACTTTTTGAAATGAAAGCTGACCGGACTCCTGAGCTCGTTGATCTGGTCAAAGCGATTTTTGAGGTCCTTAAAGTTGGGAGTCACGAGATGTCCCACTTTCAATTTCCGTGGCGCTTGGAATACCGAGGAATCCCCGGCGAGGGCCGTCACGTTAAAGCTCGGCCAGTTCTTCGGCGAAGCCGGCCGAGAGGATGGGGAAGCGGCACCACGATTTTGGGTCGAGATTGAGGTCGTCGACGTGGAAGCTTACGGCGTAGCGTTCGCGCTTCCATTGGTTGCGGCACCAGAGTTTGTAGAACTTTTTGGTCCATTCGATGAGTTGCGCTTCCTCGAATTGCGGGTAGTCGGAGCGAATGACCTGGAGGGCATCCTTGGGCCCTTTCTTGTCCCGGATGGCGGCGCGCTCGAGAGTGTCGAGGACGGGGTAGGGCATGAGATCGTCTTCGTCGGTTTGTTTGTCCGATTTCGGCCGGAGCTCGGCGGTGGGATTCTGGAGGTTGATGTGAGATAGCGCGGGGATAGGCTGGCTTTCAGGGAGGCCCTCGGTTTCCATCCAGCGGAGCCACTGGCGGAGGTAGTGTTTGTCGATGCCGGCGATGGGGCTTACTCCGCCGGAAGTATCACCATCCATCGTGGCGTAGCCGACGGCGGCTTCGGAGCGGTTGGAGGTAGAAAGAAGGAGGGCGTTGCGGAGGTTGGCGAACATCCAGATGGCGGGCGCACGGACGCGGGCCTGAATGTTTTGGCGGGTGATATCGTCTTGTTCCCAGCTGAGTTGACGACCGAGGACAGCTTCAATCGTACTCTCGTAGCCTTCGACAAGTTGGTCGACTTCCCACTCGGCGTAGGCGCAGCCGAGGGCGGCGGCGACGGAGCGGGCGGCGTGGCGAGTGGTGTCGCCGGAGTTCTTGGTGCCTTGGTAGGCACAGAAGAGGAGGACGATCATCCAGTCGGTTGTCTTTTCAGGGAGGTCGAGGTGGGGGAGCTTTTTTCGGACGCCCTCTTCGCCGAGATCGTGGAGAGCGAGATCAAGCATGATTTTGACAAAGGTGGCGACCGCGGCCGAATCGGCACCGCCACTGAGGGAGACCACGAAGCCGCCGGACCAGCTTTTGCGGAGGTAGTCAAAGTAGGCCAGGGCCATGGCGCGCGTGAATTCCTCATCCTTGGACATGGGCGGGACGGGCTCTTGTCCATCCCGGCGGGTGACGACGGGCCAGGTGAAGGGGGCCTCGATTTCGGAAAGTCCCTGGACGTCGATTTGGCGGCTGACGGTGCGGGCCTGATGGAGGCGGTTGCGCTCGATGTCGACCGTTTTGTGAACGAGGGTGACCTCCTGAAAAGAGAAGCGGGCTCCTTCGGCGACAATCTTACCGGCGGAGGCGATGAGTCCTCCACCGTCGTAGATGGCGCGACCCGCTTCGTTGCCGAGGAGGTTGGCGTAGACGTAGGCGGCACCGAAGGCGCGCGAGCCTTCGGTGACAAATTGCTCGCGGATTTCTTGTTTGGCGAAGGAGAAGTGAGAGGCCGAGGGATTGAGGATGATGTCGACCCCGCTGCCGGCGAAGAGGCGTCCGGGACGGTCAGCGACCCAGGCGTCTTCACAGACTTCGAGGCCGATACGGATGCCACCGAGTTTGAAGATGGGATCGCCGATGGGGAGGTGGAGGTCGCCGAACTTATCGTTCACGATGACGCCCTCGGGCCAGGCGTGGAACCAGCGTGGTTCGTAGTGGAGTCCGTCACCCGCAAGATTTTTCTTGGCGACGAGGCCAATGATTTCGCCATCAGCGAGGATGGCAACGGCGTTATAGACCGCGTTTTTGACCCAGACGGGGAGGCCGAGGGCGACGACCATATCCTTGGTTTGGGCCGCGATTTGGACGAGACTGGACCAGGCGCGCTCGGCGACTTCGTGGGAAAGGAATTGGTCCTCGCAGCCGTAGCCCGTGATGGCCAGTTCGGGAAGGCAGAGGACGGAGACGTGGGCCTCGCGGGCTTGCGAGATGGCTTCGAGGATGCGGCGGCGGTTGCCGGACCAATCCATGGGTATTTGATTGAGGCAGCCTGCCCCTACTCGTATCGTGTCGCTCATGACGCTCAAGATTTTAGCGCATGTCTGGAAAAAACCAACTGGTAACCGACGGCATAAAAAGTGTGAAAGTTGTTTGAGAGGAATGGATTTGGAGTCAGACGTGGTGCGAGGCAAGGTTGCGTCTGTCGAGGGGCTGATGGGGCTTGGCTTATGTCCTCGGGCTGACGTGTAAGCTCCGTCGCTTGGTTGCGGGTGTTCGTTTTGGGGTAGGTGAGGAAAAGAATGGTGGTTGCGTTTCGGACCGGGAGTTGCGAGATATAGGTATGACGTTTCGCGGAGTGGGCTTTGCTTTAATGATGGTTGGGACCGGGCTTGTTTTCGGTTCTCCGGTTGTGCCCGGGTTGCATGGGAAGCACCCCTTGAGTTTGGCTCAAAAGGGTGGTGTTTTGGCCGATGAATTGGGGTGCGCGGCGTGTCATGAAGGAATGGCTCAGATGGGCCAGAAGGCTGCTCCTGATTTGAGTGAGGTGGGCTCGCGGATTTCGGGGGATTATTTGAAGAGATATCTCGCAGATCCGCACGGGACGCATCCGGGGACGACGATGCCGGACGTGCTTGCAGGGCTCCCTGATGACGAAAAGAAGAAGGTCAGTGAGTCGATCAGTCACTACTTGAGATCGCTGACGAGCGCTGACGAGAAGGCCAAGGCGGTGGAGGGCAGCCCCAAGAGAGGGCAGGAGATCTACCACGAGGTGGGATGTATCGCTTGTCATTCGCCGAGAGATTCCGATGGCAAGGAAGTGAATGCCAAGGGTGTGGCTTCGCTGGCGCACCTCGGTTCGAAGTATCAACACGGTGAGTTGGCGGAGTTTTTGGGAAATCCGCTGAAGGTGCGAGCCTCGGGGCGGATGCCAAATTTGAATTTGAGTTCAAGTGAAGCGGCTTCGTTGGAGGCCTACTTGGGCGGGGAAGTGAAGGCGGTTTCGGTGATGCCGACAGCTGATCAGGTGAAGCTGGGAAAGGCGAATTTTGAGACGTTCAATTGTGTCGCTTGTCACACCATGGATGGGATGACGGCGAAGGCGGGGCCCGCTTTGGCGGAGATGGATTTGAACAAAGGATGCCTCACCGGCAAGGGCGTTGATTACGAGCTTGATGAGTCACAGAAGAAGGAGATTCAGGCGGCTTTCAAGAAGGCGGTGAAGTTGTCGGATGATGATCGTGTCAAGGTGAAGATGACGCAGTTGAATTGCATCGCTTGTCACAAGCGGGATGATTTTGGGGGAGTCGCCGACGAGCTGGATGCCTTTTTCCATAGCACCGAAGAGGCGTTGGGCGATGCGGCCCGGATTCCGCCGCCCTTGACGAAGATCGGCGGGAAGCTGAAGCCGGAGTGGATGAATAAGGTGCTTTACGACGGGCTTTTGGTCCGGCCTTACATGACGACGCGGATGCCTCAATACGGGCGGAAGGCCTTGGCAGGATTACCGGAGCTTTTGGTGAAATTGGATCAGCTCCCCGTTGTCGAGTTACCGCCGCCGGGTCGGGAGGACCGGCCGATGGTGAGCAATGGGGGTCATCTTTTACTGGGGACCGACGGGTTGAGTTGTATCACGTGCCACAACTATAACGGGAAGGAGGGTCCGGGAATGAAAGGGCTCGATCTGATTACCACTTACCAGCGATTGCAGCCTGGTTGGTTCTACGAGTTCATGAAGAATCCTGCCAAGCATCGCCCGGGAATCATCATGCCGAATTATTGGCCGGGCGGTAAGGCGGTGCAGACTGATATTCTGGGCGGAGACACCCACGAACAGTTGAGGGCTCTTTGGTATCAATTTTCGCTCGGCCGCTCGGCGCGGGATCCCAAGGGGTTGCGTTCGGAGCCTAATAAGCTGGTCGTGACGGACAAGGTGCGCGTGTATCGCGGGCGGAGTCGGATTGCGGGATATCGCGGAATCGCGGTGGGTTATCCCGGTGGAATGAACTACGCCTTCAACGCCCAGAATGGCGCGCTTTCGGGGATTTGGACAGGCGAGTATGTTACCGCAAATTGGCGCTCACAGGGCGCGGGTGATTTTGATCCAATTCCGCGGGCGATCGAGCTGGCGCAGGACGTGGGCTTCATGCCGTTGAAGGGCGAGGATCAAAAATGGCCGTTGAGTCCGATTACGACGAAGGAGAATCCGGTGATTTCGGATCCCCTTTACCCGGGGAATTTTGGGTATGCCTTCAAGGGGTATTCTTTTGATCAAAGCGGGAATCCAACCTTCAGCTACCTCAGTGGCGAGGTCATGATTGAGGATCGCTCGGTGGCGAAAGGAGAGAAAGTTTTGTGTCGGTCGTTTGCCTTAACCTCGCCGAAGAAGGGTGTGCTTTATTTCCGTGCTCTGACGGGAAAGGTGAAGGCTGAAAGTGATTTGGTTTTCGCCACTACGGAGCTCCGCTTGAAGGTTGGAGATGCCGAGACTTTGTTGCGGCCAACGGAAATCGAAGGCGAGCAGGAATTGTTGATTAAAATTCCGGTTGCTGAAGGAAAAACCAACTACACCATTGATTATGAAATACTTCGCTAGAACGACAATGATGATGGCTCTGCTGACAATACCGGCGGCAGCTGAAGAAGTGGGCGAACGCTGGGGAACAGCGGAGCGTGAGCGGGAGTTTTATAAGATTGTCAATGTGCCTATCCCGAAGGATGAGGTGATCGAGGCGGGTGCTTTTGAAGCGCTCCCTGATGGTCGGATTGCGGTGGGAACCCGGCGGGGCGATATTTTTTTCGTGTCGGGAATCGATGCGGCGCGGCCGGAGCCCAAGTATCATTTATTCGCTTCGGGTCTTGATGAAATCTTCGGCTTGGCGTGGAAGGACGGAGCTCTTTACGTGACCCAGAGCTGTGAGCTGACTAAGATTTCTGATACTGACGGAGATGACAAAGCGGATAAATTTGAAGTGATTTCGGATGCTTGGGGATACGGATCCTATCACGAGTATGCCTTTGGGTCGAAGTTTGACCCGGAGGGGAATCTTTATGTGGCGCTTGGTCTGTCGATGTCTTATCATTCGCGTCAGCTCTTTCGCGGGTGGGGATTCAAGATTACGCCGGAGGGGAAGAGTATTCCAATCGCGAGCGGGATGCGGAGTCCGGGAGGAATTGGTTTCGACGAACATGGCGCTCTTTTTTACATCGAGAGTCAGGGTCCGTGGAATTCATCGTGCAGTCTAAAGTTTGTGAAGGAGGGTGGTTTTATGGGGCATCCCGCGAGCTATAACTGGTATGATTATGTTTCCGGTCTCGAGACTCCGACCACCCCAAATACGGGTTCGAGCATTCTACGTGAGAAGGAGCGGGTGCCGGAGTTGGTGCCCTATGCTGTGATTTTTCCGTATATCAAGATGGGGCGTTCGATCACGGGTTTTGTGCTGAATGAAACCAAGGGAAAGTTTGGTCCGTTTGAGAACCAGATGTTCATGGGTGACTTCACGCAGTCGCTGATTATGCGGGCGACGACGGAGCAGGTGAACGGGGTGTGGCAGGGTGCCTGCTATCCATTTCGGGAAGAGCTTTCGACCGGTATTTTGAATGTGCAGTTTACGCAAGATGGGAAGCTTCTGGCAGGAGGCACGAACCGTGGATGGCCAGTCCGTGGGCTCAAGCCTTTCTCGCTGGAGCGTCTGGAATGGACGGGAAAGATGCCCTTTGAAATCGAGCGCGTCACGATTACCCCGGAGGGCTTTAAACTGGCCTTCACAAAGGCCATCGACACCAAAACGGGGCAAGCGCCGGAGTCGTATCAAGTGTCGACCTTCACTCACAAATATCACGGTGCCTATGGTGGCCCGGAGATTGATCAGACGACCCCGAAGGTGAAATCGGTGAAGTTGGCGAAGGATGGCATGTCCGCGCAAATCGTGCTGGAGACTCTTAAAAAGGGTCACTGTCACGAGTTCGACTTAGGCGCGTTGCGGTCACAAGACGGGGGTGAGTTGCTCCATCGTCATGCCTATTATACCGTAAACGAAGTTCCTTCTAAGTAGGATCGCCTCCTTGCGAGAGTTTGACGGCATTTCCGTAGGCGAGCATTTCAGACCTTCCTTGTGCCACCTGCGAGGTTGGTCACTTTTATTCATCTCAGATCGCGCACACTTTCTGCTTTGAGGGAAAGCAGCATGACTTCCGACGACATTCATACGACCCTAGACAAAGCCCTGCAGGTGAACCTTGATCAGTCCCGTTACGGGACGTTTGCCGAGATTGGCGCGGGGCAGGAGGTGGTGCGCTGGTTTTTCCAGGCCGGAGGGGCGGCGGGGACGATTTCGAAGAGTATCTCGGCCTATGACATGAAGGTCAGTGATGCCATTTATGGAAAGTGCACGCGCTATGTGTGTCGCGAGCGCTTGGAGGCGATGTTGGCTTACGAGCAGGATCTTAATCTCGAGCGGCTTAAGGTTGATCGCGGTGACAGCACGGCTTTCTTCACTTTTGCGAATACCGTCTCCGCACGAAACTATCACGGAACCAACGAGTGTCATGGCTGGTTGGGGGTAAAATTCCAAGCTCATCCGCGCGACGAGAATAGCCAAATTTTGATTCATGTTCGCATGCTGGATCGTACGAACGCGCTTCAACAGGACGCGCTGGGGATTGTGGGGGTGAATTTGACTTATGGTGCGACGAAGTTGCACCACAGCCCGGATGAGCTGTTGAAGTCTCTACTCGATAACCTCTCCACGGAACGGATCGAAATTGACATGATCGAGTTCACCGGAATCGAGTTTCGGCATGTCGATAATCGGCTGATGAGCCTGAAGTTGGTGCAGATGGGATTGACAAACGCCGCGATGTTTGGGCCAGGGGGGAAGGTCTTGCAACCATCAGAGATCTTGCGTAAGCGGGCCGTTTTGATCGAGCGAGGGAGTTTTCGGCCAGTGTGTAATACGAATATCGACATCATGCGTTGCGCCTATGAGGAGTTCTCGAAAGAGGAGGGGGTCGAGGAGGTCTCTATTCTGCAAGTGATGGAAATCACAATGAAGAACTTGATGGAGGGCGGGAAGATCGACTATCGGGATTTCCTTGCGCGGGCGGATATGTTGGTGGCGAGCGGGATGACGGTTTTGATCTCAGATTACTTCCAGTATTACCGGCTGGCGGCATACATCGGACGCTATACCAAGAAGATGATCGGGATCAGTATGGGGATCGGAAGTCTGCGCGAGCTCTTTGACGAGAAATATTACACGCAGCTTGACGGCGGGATTTTGGAGTCGTTCGGGCGCCTTTTTCAAAACGACCTCAAGCTCTATATATATCCTCTCCGGAATGACGGCTCCGAGGAACTCCTGACGATTGAAAATCTCCGGGTGGCTCACGAGTTGAGGAATCTCTACAAGTATCTTATGGATCGTGGCTGCATTAACCAGCTCCTTAATCATGATGAAAGTTGCCTGAGCATTTTTTCGAGAGATGTTCTTCGCAAGATTAGGGAGGATGATGAAAGTTGGGAGACCATGGTTCCGGCGGAGGTGGCGGAGGTGATCAAAAGCCAAGGGTATTTCGGGGCGCAGCGCGCGCGGCGACTAAGCTAGGAGAAGAAGGCATCGCACGGATTTTCAGGAAGGGTTGAGAGGACACTCTGGAGAGAGTTTTTCCTCGGGGGGATACCGGTGGGACAGCCAGGCCACTTTAGTCTGAGCGCTCGTTTCCGGGGGCCTGCCATTCCGCGATGAGGTCCGGGCATTGTTGCTCGAAGACTTCGGAGATGTGGCGGCCAAAGTTGAGCCCGGCTTCGGCGTAGAGATTGAAGGCGGCATCGACTCCGTATTTCCGGAGTTCCTCGACTTCGTGATCATACTTGCCAATGACGATGACGACGCCCTGAAAGTCGTGACGTCTGAGGGCTTCCACGGCGTGAAGGTTGGCGGCGTGCGAGGACATCGTGAGGACGACCATATCGAGTTCATCGTTCGGGCAGACTTCCTCCCAAAAATCGGAGTCGCTCGCATCGGCGAGGCGGACGTTGCGTTCCTGTTCGCGGTGGCAGGCCACTTTTTCGGGGCTACGATCAAAGCCGATGAGGTGTCCTGGAAATCTCTGTTCGAGGTTATGGTATGCGGCGAGACCGACACGGCCCATGCCGAAGATGGCCATACGCTCCCGGGGACGAATGACCGGAAGGTCACCGCGGTGAACTCCGGATCGTTCAAATTTCTTGAGCCATTCGCTATGGCGGTCATAGATTTTTGGGGCGCGGCGATTGAGGGGAGATGCAAGAAGAAAGCTGAGGGCGAGGGCGAGGGCGAGGGCGACGAGCCATTCGGAGCCGAGCCAGCCATTGGCGTAGCCAAGGGCGGCCACGATGAGTCCGAATTCGCTGTAAGTGGAGAGGGAGAGTGAGGTCATCCAGGCGGTGCGGGCACGGAGGTGAAAGCGGGTGAGGAGGAGGAAGAAGGCGATGCTTTTGAGCGGCACCACGAGGATGGCGAGGAGTGCCCAAAGGGTGGCTTTGAGGGTGAGGGAGCCCTCCAGTCCAACTTGTAAAAAGAAGCCGATGAGGAGGAGGTCGGTGATGGGGTTGAGGGTCTTTTTCAATTCCTTGGCCTGGGGATGCCAGCCCACCATGACGCCGATGAAGAGGACCCCGAGGTCCGCCTTGAGGCCGACGAGGTGGAATCCCTCAGCCCCGATGACGAGGGCGAGCATGAAGCCGCAGAGGAGGAGAAGCTCTCCGTGGCCGGAGCGGTTCATGAACCAGCCGAGAAGGGGGCGTGCCAGGATGAGTGCGGGGAGGAGAAGGAGGCACCAGAGGTTGGGGAATTCTCCTTTTGAGAAAGTGAGAAAGAGGACGGCGAAGAGATCCTGCATGACGAGGATGCCGATGGCAGCCTTTCCGTGGAGAGCTCCGAGGTCGCCGTTTTCCTCGAGAGTTTTAATCGCGAAAATGGTGCTGGAAAAACTGAAGGCGAAGGCGAGCAGGAGAGCAGTCTTCCATTCCAAGCCAAGGGCGGGGCCTACGAGCGCGGTAATGCCGAAAAGAAGAGGGGCGAAGAAGAGAAGGGCCAGTGTGCTGTGAAGGGTGGTGGTGGCCCAGATTTCGGGGCGGGCGAGAGTGCGGACTTGGAGCTTGAGACCGATGGTGAAGAGGAGGAGTTTGACGCCAAGGTCGGCGAGGGCGCGGAGGCTGTCACCTGCTTCGTAGCCGGTGGCTTGGAGGACGAAACCGGCCACTAAGAAGCCGACCATGGGGGGCAGACGAAGTTGGCGGGCCGCAAGTCCGAGACCGAAGGCGACCGCAATGAAAATGGCATCCATTTTTAAGGCTTAAGGCTTAAGTTTTGAGGCGTGGGTGACGGGGTGATCTTTTAGCGGGAGACCGGGGTGAGGTGGGTTGGGGCGTCTTTGGCGACGGCGGCCTGATAGTCGGCGAGGGCTCTGAAGTAAGAATTGAGGGCGTCGACTTCAAGAATGCGGGCATCGAAGGTGGCTTGCTCGCGGATTTGGAGGGCGAGGAGATCACTGGCACCGTTTTGGAATTTTGCGTTCTCGGCGTCTTCAAGTTCTTCTGAAAGTTCGACGTTGAGAGATGTTTGTCCGAGGGAGAGGTAGGCGGCGTTGAGGGCGGAGAAGCTGTCGTTGGCATCGGCGATGATGTTTTCGCGGGCGAATTCCTTTTCTTTCGCGAGTTGCGCGAGGTGTGCTTTGACCGCCTCGATGCGGCCCTTGGCTTCGTTTCGCCCGATGGGGACGGAGAAGCTGAGGAGAGCGGTGATTTCGGTGTTCTCAATGTCCTTGGGCAGGTCACCGCCGAGGGCTTGGTTGAGCTCGACGCTGAGGTCGAGGTTGGGCTTGAGGTTGTTGAGGGCGAGGCGTTGGTCGACCTTGCCCTTGGCCTGCAGGATGGCGATTTGACGGACCTCGGGGCGTCGGAAAATGGCGCGGCCACGGTCGTTGACGAGAGTCAGTTCATCGAACACAAGAAGGGGTGGGAAGCCTTGGGGAAGTTGGTCCCGGGTCGGCATGATGGTGGCTCCGGTTTTGAGATCCCGGTGGAAGAGGGAGAGGGCGATGCTGGCGGCTTCGAAAGAGCGTTTGGTATTGAAGACGGCAATTTGCCGGCTCACGACGAGGCGGCGGTTGTCGACCTTGACGATGCGGGCAATAGCGCCTTCCTTGAGTTGTTCGCCGAGGGCGGAGTCGCGATCTTTGGCGACTTGTAGGATTTGCTCGGCGGCGGTGAGGCGTTTTCCGGCGGCGACCCAGTTGAAGTAGGAGACGCGGGAGGCGCGGATGAAGTTGAGGTATTGGCGGAGGATGGCGGGGTTGGTGAGTTCGCGGTCGAGTTCGGCCTGGGTCATGGCGGCGCGGCGATCGTCAAAGGCGCGGTTGCGCAGGAGGGGGAGGCGGAATCCGAGGACGCCTTCTCCGCCGTCGGCAGTGCGGATTTTGCGGTCGTAATCGGCGAGGAAACCGGAGCTGATGCGGTAACCGCCATAGACCGAACCGCCGGAGTCGCGGAGAGGTTGTTCCAGAAGGACCTGACTGTTGACGCCGCCGTAGTAGTTCGCGGGGCGGGTCATGAGGGCGGCGCTGAGGATGGGATCAAAGGCACCCTCGGCGCGGCGGACCTTGCCATTGGCGATGTCTTGCTGGAGCCAGGCGGCGAGGAGCGGAGGATACTGTTTGCGGACGCTGAGGAGAATGTCTTCAAGGCCGAGGGTTTTTTGGGCAAAGATGGGGAGGGTGGGCACTAGGAAGGCAATGATCCCAGTGAGGGCGATTCGAAAGTTCATCGTTACTCTGTTTTGCGGGTGGGATCGGCCTCTTCGATGCCGGTGCCGATAGGAGGGAAGCCGTTGATTTGACGCCAGATTTCAAACCAAAGGGGAACTTGATCGAGCATGAGCCAGGCGCGGGTGCGGACACCTTGCCGGAGCCAGGTTTCGTGATCGGGCCAGGGGACTTCCATATCACCATTTCCATCGCCGCGGTTAACAATGTCAGTGGCGGGGCCAACAACGACGCGGAATTTCCCGGTGCCGTCATCGGTGGCATCGACGAAGACGACTTCGCCCCCGAAGGTGCCGATTGCGAGTTGGGGCCAGCCGATGGCTTGGATGGCGGGCCAGCCTTCGAAGGCGAGTCGGACGGGGCTGCCGGGGATTCCTACGTCTTCATCGCGGGCTTGAATGAGGGCGATGTCATTGCCATCGACCATGATTTCGACGAAGCGGGATTCGGTCTGGGGGATGAGGGTGCAGATGAGGGTTCCGGGCTTGAGGTAGGAGCCATCGGTGACGGGGACGGCGAGGACGATGCTGTCGCGGGGAGCTTCGATGACTTGTCGGGAGGTGCGCCTGAGGGTGATGTCGAGATTGCTGAGGTCGCGCTCGGCGGAGGCGATGCCACCTTTGGCCGCTTGGATGGCCCCGATGGTGTCTGCGATGACGGAGTCAAAGGATTTTTCGGTCTGGATGAGGTCGGCGCGGGCGGCCTCCAGGAGGGCCACAGCGGATTTGCGGCGCAGGATCGCGGCCTCGTGATTGCGCTGGGATTCGAAGCCTTTTTCGTAGAGATTGGCGACGCGGGTGAGGTTGAGTTGGGCGGTCTCGCTCTCGATCTCGGCACCGGCGATTTTTTCGCGGGCGGATCGGATGGCCTGATCCTTGGCGAGTTCTTGTAAAGCCTTCTTGGAGGTGACGGCGCTGAGGCGGAGCTTCTCGGTTTCGAGTCGCTTGTTGAGTTGTTCGGACTGGAACTTCAGGCTTTTGAGGAGGTCGGGGTCGTTGTCTTCGATTTCGGCAATGATTTCGCCTTTTTTGATGACTTGTCCTTCCACGACGTTGAGCTTGCGGAGACGGCCTTCGATGGGGGCCTCGATATTGACGGAACGGTCGAGGGGGTTGAAGGCGATGACGCGGCCGGAGCCGGTGACGAACTGTCGCCAAGGGGCGAAGACAATGAAGAGCACGACCGCGATCAGGCCGACAATGAGAAGGCGGCTGAAGAAGTAGCTTTTACGATTGGACCCGGTGAGGGTGAGGGCGGGAAGTTCAGTCATTGGTCAAAATGAGCGGCTGGAATGAGAGGAAATGGCAAGGGAGGGTTAGCCGGTGGACTTCTGCGAAGGCCTGAGGGTGCGGTCGCATTTCTCCAGGAGATCCCGGGTGCGCGTGGCGATGACGATGGTGCAACTCAGGTCGGACTGGAGAATGAGTTTGGTGAGGCGATCGAAGATTGGAGTGTCGAGGCCGTCGAAGAGTTCATCGACTAAGAGCAAGCGAGGTTTTTGGACGAGGGCGCGGGCGAAGAGGAGGGAGATGCGCTGGGTGTAGGAAAGGGGGGAG
>JBLIDI010000063.1:0-17312 GCA_047634075.1 Akkermansiaceae bacterium | reverse complement strand
CTCCGAGGGATCACGCGCAAAACGATTGATCGCTTCCACCGGTGCCGGTAATCCAATGAGATCAAAATACAAGCGCTTGACCAAAGTGCGCGGATCCGCCTTCGGGGAAGGCTCCCACCCATTTTCCTTGAGACCCTTGAGCACAAAATGGTCGATTTCATTTTGCGACCACGCATCATTCGCGATCGAAGGTGGCTCCACCAAAACAAGTGGCTGTAAGGACCACCAGCCGTAACCCGCCCGACCACCGGAAGAAAAGCGGAAAGGATCAATCGGATCCTCTCCCCAAACTGCCCCACCCTCGATCCATTCGCGCAGAATCTTCTTCTCCTCTTCTGGGAGAGGATGCTTGGGAGGCATCTCATCGCGAGCCACCTGTTCCCAAAGCGCACTCTTCTCCAGGTCGCCGGCGACGATCACGACCCCGCTTTCTCCCCCGGTAAAGGCCGCCTTCCCTCCACTCAAGTCCAGCTCCCCTTTCGGCTCCGTCCCCGAGTGACATTCCAAACAACGTCCGGCCAGGACAGGAGCCACGACCCGGTCAAAGTGCGACGCCCCATCTCTTCCGGATACCAAACCGGTCAGGAAACACGTGACGGTCTCAATCAAGAGAATGCTTCTTCGGAGAGTCTTCATCAATTCGTGAGGAGTGCGCATAAGATCCAACCCACCAACCGGCAGACAGGACTTACGCCAATCCACTACCATCTTTTTTCTTTCTCTCCGATCTTTTCTTGTGTCATTGAAGGCCATTTCAAGAAGCGTGGAGGGATTCCAAAGCGCTCATCGAGTCGGATGAGCGATTTAGCGATTTATCGATCGTAGAAAATACGACAGAGTTCGGAGATGCGAACCCCTTTGAATCGACGCACGTTCCTCCGTGGCACTGGAGTTGCGATTGCCCTACCTATGCTCGAAGCGATGATCCCAGGCGGGCGGGCTGCCACGAAATTAAAGCAACCGGTCAAACGCTTCGTCTGCCTCTCGAACAACTACGGAGTTTACCAAAAGGCCTTCTTTCCCGATCCCAGTCAATCGGGAACGGGCTACGATATGCCGGAAACGCTCAAGGGACTGGAGAAGCACCGTGAGGATTTCACGGTCTTCTCCCATCTCGACCACGGTTTCACCGGGGGCCATCGAGGCGTCCCGGTTCTCCTCAGCGGCGTGCGCCCGGTTCTCGCTCACAACTACGCGGAGGGAAACATCAGCCTCGATCAAAAGCTCGCGGAGCATCACGGCGCAGCGACCCGCTTCCCCTCGATGACCCTTGGATGCCGCGAACGCAACCTCCTCAGCTTCACCCGGACGGGCGTGCAGGTGCCTTCGATCGACTTGCGGGCGGCCTATCGCGCCATCTTCTTTGAAGACTCCGCCGAAAAGAAAGCCAGTGCCGCCGAGGACTTCAAACGTCACCACAGCATTCTCGATGTCGTTTTGGACCAGGCCAAACTCCTAAACAAGAAGCTCGGTAAGCAAGATCAGGAAAAGCTCGAAGAGTATTTTGATTCCGTGCGCACGCTCGAGAAAAAGATCGTCCAGCAAGAACCTTGGACCAACCGGCCAAAACCAAAGACCGAGATTCCCGAACCGAATCCTGGCAACGGCACCGCGGAACAGCTCAAAGCGACCGTCGAGATCATCGCCCTCGCGCTGCAAACAGACTCGACTCGCGCGATCACCCTGGCGTCCGGCTTCGCCAACGGAGATTTCGGCCTCAATGGGGGCTATCACGGGTTCTCCCACCACGGCGAGAGGCCGAATGAAGTCGCGGCCCTGAAGAAAATTGAAGGGAACCAGATTGCCATGATGTCCTATCTCATCGACCTTTTAAAAGCACAGGAGGACACTCTCAATGGAGGAACTTTGTTTGATCACACCTCAATTCTCTACGGCTGCGGGATGGCGGCAGGCACCCACCAGACCAAGAACCTCCCCCTCGTGCTGGCGGGCGGCGGTTTCAAACATGGCGAGCATAAGGTCTACCCCGGACCCGAAGGTCAGCGGATCCCTGCAGCAAACTTGTTGCTCTCTATTCTGCAGAATTCCGGGCTCGCTCTTGATCGGTTCGGATCAAGCACCGGCACTCTAACCGGGCTCGGTTTCAAAGCGTAAGCATTCCCATTCCACGCAGGAAAAATAGAAAAAGGAATTCCCGTGAATCTGCTGACTCTTCAATCCAAAATCGTCTCCACGCTGGCACTGCTGCTATGCGGCCTAGCGCCTGTTGTTGGCAAATCGCTCACAACGCTGAAGCCCTTTCTCGAGACCCACTGCTACGACTGCCATGGAGCCGAAAAACAAAAAGGGGACTCTCGCTTCGACAAGCTCGGGACAGATCTCACCAAGATCGAAACGATCGAAACCTGGCAGAACATACTCGATCAACTCAACCTCGGCGAAATGCCCCCAAAGAAGGCACCGCAACCGTCTCGAGACGAAACCGAAACGATCATTGGCATCTTAAGCGAAACTCTCGCTGAAGCTTACAAAAAGGCCCGGAGCACGGGAGGTAAGACCGTCCTTCGGCGTCTTAACAAACATGAACTCCGAAACACCTTCCGCGATCTCCTCTCGCTGGAGGGAGCGCAATACCGGCCCGATTCAGCGGGTTCGCGGCTGACGGATCACAATGGCAATGGCAGCGTCGAACGCACCGGTAACGATCCCTTGCGCTTCTTTCCCGAAGATGAAAGCGAGGACGGTTTCTTCAATCTGGGCGACAAACTGGTGATGTCCGACTTCCTCCTGAAGCTCACTCTGGCTGCGGTGGAGGAAACGCTCGCACAAGCCACCCATCTTGAGCCCAAACCCATCGTCGAAGCCCGCCGGTTCTCGGGGCACCTCATCGCGGGACGGGGCGGAAATCTCATCGAGGCCGCTTCGCGCGAGCTCAATCCCGACTTTGACATGATCACAACCGGCTACGAGAATCAGGGTCGGCTTTCCCCGACCGGTCTCCGCGGTGGCGTCGGAATACCGGCCCGATACCGCATCACGGTGGAAGCTTCCGCGCACAACGTTGCCAGCCACCCTTGGGGTGACTTGACCCAACTCGAGGCTGAGGCCCCCTTTCAACTCTGCCTCAACATGGCCGACACTCAAAACGGGGGCCTCGCGGGCATCACCTCGACGCCGCTGGCTTTATGGGTGCTTCCGGAAGATGGGAAAAAGCACATCTTCACCCATGAAGTCTGGATGGACGAAACTTGGACGCCTTGGATCGGCTGGGAGAACGGGCCCAACGAACGGGCCTTCCGCGTCGAAAACATTCTCAAAAAGTTCCACCCCGAACTCCTCATCAAACGCCCGGACAAGAAGGTCGATCAGGAAGGGCACAAGACTTGGCCACTCCGAATGGCCCAAGCCCTCTTCCACGACGGAAAATATCCAGCCCCGCATCTGCGTATCGACAGCTTGACGATCGAACCTCTCATCGAGACCTGGCCACCGCAGAGCCACACCACCCTTTACGGGAGCGGATCCGGCCAAGAAGTCGAGATCCGTCAGCTCATGAAATCGTTCGCCGAACGAGCGTTCCGCCGCCCTGCCGAGACCACGGAAATCGAGCCCTTCGTTCAACTCGTCCTGCAACATCAAATCGAACCGGTGGTGCAAATGGCCAACGGGATTCAGGACCTGACCTATCGGGTTTATGAGGGGAAGTGGAGCACCTTACCCGATTTTGATACGCTCAAACCAGTCGCAACCGGCAAAATCCCCACGGGCTATCTCGATATTGGCGTCGCGAAGCGCAAGGACTTCTACGGTGTGGTCTTTGAAGGACAAGTTATCGCAAAACGCGCCGGTGAATACACCTTTGAAATGGCCTCCGACGACGGAGCCCGGATTGTCATCAATGGCACCAAAGTGGTCGAACACGACGGACTGCACGGGCCGCAATTAAAAAAGGGAAAGATAAAATTGGGTGAGGGAGCGCACACAATTCGCGTCGAATATCTCGCTTACGGCGCGCCCAACGAGCTGCAGGCCGGTTGGACTGACCCCGGTTCCATGCACGCGAAGCTCTCGGTCGAGAGCCTGCGCTCGAACCCGAAAAAGAAGGACAAGGAAACGGTCCCTCTCCTCATTCGCGCGATGCAGAATGGCTACGCGGCCCTTCTTTGCTCGCCACAGTTTCTCTACCTCAAAGAGAAGCCCGGACGCCTCGATGACTTTGCGCTCGCATCGCGGCTGAGTTACTTCCTCTGGTCATCGATGCCCGATGCCAAGTTGTTCGAGCTCGCCCAAGCAGGCACCTTGAGCCAACCGGCTGAACTCGACCGCCAGATCGAGCGCATGTTGCAGGATCCCAAAGCGGCGGCCTTTATCCGCCACTTCACCTCGGCCTGGCTGCGGCTCGATAAGCTGGGCAAGATGCCTCCTTCCGGTGGCGATTTTCAATTTTACAAAAACCTCAAAGTCGAACCGATCTTGTTAAAACAAGTCACCACCTATTTCGAAGAGATCCTCAAAACGAATGGCAAAATCGCGCAATTCATCGATTCCGATTACACCTATATGAACCAGGTGCTTGGCAAGTGGATCTACCGGCGCGAGGACATTCGCGGAGCCCGCCTGCGCAAAGTCAAAGTGGACGACCCGCGGCGTGGCGGTATTTTCACCCAACCCGGTGTCATGACCGCCACCGCCAATGGCGTTGATACCTCACCCGTCATTCGTGGCACCTGGGTGCTCGAGAATATTCTTGGAACGCCACCGTCACCGCCGCCGCCGGATGTCGAACCACTCCCGACTGATACGCGGGGAGCGGTGACGATCAGACAACAGCTGGAACTTCATCGCAAAAACGAAGCCTGCTACAGCTGCCACGTGAAAATCGACCCGATGGGATTTGCTTTCGAAAACTTTGATGTCGTCGGTCGCTGGAGAGACCGCTACCGGGGTTCCCGCGATCTCATCGATACCAAGACGACGATGGCTAACGGAAATGAGATTAGTGACATCATCGAATTCAAAAAAATGCTCAGGGAGCGCGAGCCGATGATCGTGCGCTGTCTCACCGAAAAAATGCTCACCTATGCCACCGGCCGAAAGCTCGAGGTGAGGGACCGAGGTGAGGTCAACCGGATCATCGATCAACTCCGCACAAAACAAAATCGCCTCTGCGACTTAGTGCACTTTGTCGTGAAGAGTGACTTGTTCCTAAACAAGTAGGGGTCAATCGCGAATCAACGTTGCAAGTTACCCATCATCGCCTCGAACGTTGGATACAACGTCCCTCAATCGCAGAATCTCGTCTTCGAGGAAATCGTTGAACCCCTGCCAAGAATTGATACACTTAATCCCGGACGACATTTCTATCAGCGCATTTCCAGGGGCTTTCAATCCCAAAGGGATGCAGGTGAATAACCCCGAGTGGAGCTTGCGGAACTCGGGGTTTCAGCCGTCCGCGAGGAGGGCCGAGCCAAGCGTATTGAGACACCAAGTCACATTCCCGAAGGCCTCTGCGCCAGCTGTGATGCTGAAATGACGGGCTGCGGGCGGACGATATCCGATACGATACCAAAGGCTTACCCCCTTTCCAAATCCCCGGAGCAAAGGCAGCCCACCTGATCTAGCTCAGCGCAACGAACTGAATCAGCGCGAGGATCCAAATTAGGAATCGCTTCTTCATTCTCTTATATGAACTGCTTGATTGCGCCCTTCTGGTTTATGTGAGCGAGGCCGGTATCGACCGCTCCATAGTGTTCGATGGGATTCCCATAAGCGTTGAGAATCGAGGTGTAGAAGTTGCCCAGGGTCTTATGACCTTCCTTGCCATAGTGCGGCAGGCGGATGTATTTCCCGGCAATATCGAGCTTGGTGTTCTTTCCAGACATGACAATGAAAGGCCACTCGGTGCCATGACTGTGATGGGTTTCGCCATTGTCGGGGAAGTAAAGAAGCATGGTGTTGTCGAACATCGTGCCACCATCCTCAGGGACCGACTTGAGGCGGGTCACGAGACGATCAATCAAAGCCATGTGATGGCGGCGGACCTTCTCGCGCACTTGCAAAGCCTCAAATTGACCCACCGGCTTACCGTGACCAACATCGTGAAGATTCACGCTCTCTTTCTCGATATCGGTGACCCCGGTGTAAATCGTTCCCAACTCATCTGCCGTTAAAGTCACAACGTTCGTCATTCCCGAGATGAGGGTAGAGAGGGCAATTTCAGCATGCCCGATTTGGCGATCAACGGTATTCAAATCATCCGCAAAGTACTTGGCGTCTAACTTCGGAGCATGACGGCGAATAATATCGGCCATGGCATCCATCTTCCGATTACGCACACGGATATTTTCGATGGAATTCGAGTAGTTCTTCACCTTCGATTTTTCGAGTCCCCGGAGTTCCTCGGCCATTGCTCCTTCATTCTTGGCGGCAAACTCCAGCAAGCGCCTTTCGAGTTGATATTGAACTTGGGCGTCCTTGTTACTGGAGACCGACTTAAAGAGTTCCTGCATCGCGACCTTGGGAGAACCAAAGGCATAGTTGGGTTGCTGGGGACCACGGGCCGAAAAACCTTTCTCAATCCCGTTAATATTTCCGCGCGAGTTCCCTCCACCACTCGGGAAGCAAGCCAGTTCGATGTGCTCGAGCGAGGAGGGGAAGAGCTTCGCCAATTCAAAATCGACGGTGGCCCACTTGATGGAGCTGAGTCTCTCGTTGGCCTTATAAACCCCAAGGGATGATTGCCAGGTGTGGTGCCCGGTGGTGCACATCTTCCCCGAAAGTCCCTGAAGAATTGTCATGTTTTCCTTGTGCTCACTCAGCGAACCCATCCATTCCGGCAGATCGTGACTCTGTAAGTTGACCTCGAAGGATTCCTTCCGCTTTTCCTTTTCGAGTTCGTCACCTGCCAGAGTTGGCGGGGCGAGAGTATGAGGCAAGAGGCCATTCCCCTTGTGAATGAAGATGAAGCGCTTCGGTGCTTGTCCTTTGGTGGAGGCCCCGAAAAGGCCGGGGCTCAGAGCCATTGTGCCGGCACCCAGCATCGCTTGTTTCAGGAAATTTCTACGGCTATTCATAAGGATGGATTGGTTTCTTTTCGAAAGATGAAGGAATCAGAGGTCAACAATGAGACGATGACCATTTTAAAGCTGCCACCGCTCTTCGCGTAAGCGGCCTCAGCATCGATTAAAGTTTGCGAGTCGGAAAGCATTTCGTTTCGACCCATAAAGTAACGGAAGGCATGGCGGATGATGGACTGGCGCACCCGGCGCGATTTTGCAAGGCGGTCAATCAAATCAAAGGCATCTCGTACTTCACCATCGAGAGCAGGGTCTCCGGTTCCCTCCAGGAATCCGGTCACATCTAGGGCTTTCGTTTTATAGACATCGGCACTCGTTTTTCCGTTGCCTTGCTTGATGAGATTCTCCGGATGCTCGAGAGCCTCCACCGCCCGGAAGCGTCCGAAGTCGTCGAACATTTCGAAGGTTAAACCAAGCGGATTCATGTATTGATGGCACTTCCAGCATTCATTCCCCGAGGTCACGCCATGTAGGCGCTCGCGGAGAGTGCGGTGATGATCTTCCGGAATCTGGGCATCGACGGTGATGGGAACATCCGGGACGTAACCGGCAAGCAGTTTTTCGCGGATCCATTTTCCACGGCGGACCGGATCGGTCTCGGCGTTCTGCGAATGGGCCAGGAGCCACGCCGGATGGGTGAGAAGTCCTTTACGATTCGCCATCTTGAAGGGCTGCTTCACCTGAAAATTCCAGCCTTTTTGACCATTGGATTTCCCACGGGAACCGGGGATGGGGGCGAGATTGTAGATCTCGGAATACTGATAACTGAAACCATGGGCCCAAGCTGGCGTGGTGAAGGGCGTCGTCCCTTTACCGAAGGTCTGCTCAAAGTATGCCATGAAACGCTTCATGGTGTTGGCATGGCGGCCCACACGTCCCTGCTTGCCGACGGGCTTCACCTGGAGATATTTCGCCAAAAGCTCCTCATGCTCGAGCTCCACCTTTTCGGTTTCCGTATTCCAAGGAGTATGCTTGAGCACTTCATAGGCATGGCGCCAGCGGTCGATGATCTCCGTGGCCTCCTCATTCGGGCGGCTATGGTAAACAAAGTAGCGATCCGTGGTCAGAAGTTCCTCGAAGACATTCTGATCTTTCCTGAGAACGTAATCGACAATCTTGTCAGCCTCATCGATGACGTTTCCCGCCGTCCCGGCACCCCCTCGAGCAGCATTGCCATAAAAGCCACCACTCCTCGGGGAGTCTTTAAAAACCTTGACCATGTTGGGATAGCCAAAGAATTCGCGAAAGAAGCGATTGATCTTGGGGTGGGTCACCTTGTGAGAACGGAGATTCTTACCCGTAACCCCTGGACCTGCTTCGCCGAGGTAGGATGTCTCATCCTGCAAGAGGCGGACGACTTCCCGACGATAATCTTCCTTGGTCGCTAGGCGACCTTCTTGGGCCGCTTTCATCAAGGTGTCATCAGGATTGTAATCGGTGAGAGCATAGGCAATGGCGTAGCTGGCCTCGCGAGGGGAAAGGGCAAGACGGCCATCTTCGTCAGTTTTGCCCGCTCCAAATTCATGGCGATACATGAATTCTGATTTCAAAAGGACACTCACCAACATCTGACGCAAACCCTCGGTGTTTCCTCCAAGCGCAATACTCTCCTTAAGAAGCGCGAGATGACTCTGCCGCTCCTTCTCGCTCGCGTTACGCTGAAGGACGCATTGATATTGGGCGTGGATCGCTGCCGTCATCTCAATCAAGGTCGGCGTTGATTTTTTCTGAACGATGACCTCGAAGGCTTCCGGAGTCTTCCCGGGCGACCACTTGTCCTTGGGATTCTCAAACTCATTCCCCTTGATCTCACCGCTCTTGACTCGGGCCGGACGGAGCTGCTTTTTGGAAATCCAATCGGCATTGGTGAGCATCATCAAGAGATGACCTCCGTTCAAACTCGTCGTATCGTAATAACGAACACCGGCATGGTCCGGCAAAATGACCGGAACCGTGACGCCGTAAAATGACTCCTGACCCGCTCCACCGACAAGCCCAAAGACGGCGTTGATCCGCCCGATAAAAATCTGTGGGCTCACCAACCACCGTCGTGAAGGAGTAAAAGGCTTTTCCGTGATCTCGCCGCTGAAAAGCTTCTCGTGATCGACATGATTCCCGAAGTTCGGGTAGCGCAGTTTGTCCTCCAGGGTCGAGGCATCGTGCTTCTTCAACTCAGCAGAGACCCATTGCAACAATTGTGCCCGCTCGGACTCGGTGGGCTGCTTCTTTTTCTTCTTCGGCGGCATCTGGTCGAAGTAAAGTTGCTCTTGGATCTTGTTGAAAACATCAAGACGCGCATCCAGCGAGAGCTTCCCGAGCTCATCGAATTGCATGTTCCCCTTCTGCTCCCATTCGTCGTGGCAAGCGTAGCAGTAGTTTTCAAGAAGCCCCTCCATTTTAGAAACTTCATCTGCCTTGGCCGACAGGCCCAACAGGACAAGCGATGCCGCAAGGAGGGAAAGGCAGGGGATGACCTTTAAAGATTGCATGGAATGGGGAGAAAGCATTTTGATGACAGTAAGCGCAAAAGTTACGAACGAAAGTGCGAGAATCGCACATTCTTATTACGCATATTTGCGTTCTTGTATCGTCTTTTTGCGTCAAAAGAGGATCAAGAACTCAAGAACCGGCCCCTATTTCCGCTCGATGGTTAGTAAGGCGCTATCGATCAATTCTATCGCGGACTCAAACCCATCATCGACGAAGTAGAGGGACCAAGCCTCTTTGCCATCCTCATCTTCGCGCTTCGGATAGCCGACGAGCTCCAACAGCTGAAAAGTGACCGGCCTGAGATTATCGATCTCAACCGCGTAAACCAGAGAAGGCTGATCGAGATGCGGGCCGAAGGCGTCGTCTCGTTGATTGATCTCAATGAGCAACTGATAAGGTGTCGAAGTCTCCGAATCCGCCGGGAGAATGTAGTCCGCCGGATCGAACGAGCCATTGGGAGTGGGCGTGGAGATGGCATCGGTTTTCTCCTCAGACTCGGCTTCTTTTCGGGCCTCCTCCCAGCCCCTCCTCTTAAAGGCCCAATACCGTAAATCTTTCTCATCGATCTTATCGGGACTCCGAAGAGTCTTGATGTGAAAAGCGCCTTGGTTCTCAAGCCAAATGGCAATCTGGGGAGGATTGTCAGGATCATAGGATGGGCCTGATTTCACCTTGAGTTCCATTTTGTAATTAGGCGACGGACTATAATGGTAAACCATGCCGTCTTCCTTCATTTCAAAACGATCCAAGGCTGGGCCGAGATTCTCGCTCAATCCAAGGACCGCTTTGATCGGCCTTGGCTGTAGGAAGAACAAAAACGTAAGACTCACCGAAACTGCCAGCGCAAGCCAAGCCACTCGCTTTCGGAAATACCCTTTCAGTTGAGGGCGGTTGTTCCAAATATGCATCAGAACAATCCCGACGAAGACAAAGCCCATGAGGGCATGAAGCCCCACGATCTGAAGCGAGAAGGGTCTGAAGAACGCAAGTCCGCCGCTTACCGCGAGGACAAGGAAGATCAGTGAGATGAAAAGCGAGGTCAAGCTACGACGCAGGCTCTTGGAACCAGGAACGGCCATCTTCCTAGGTTTTACTCGGGATAATCGCTCCGTGTTCGGCAAGCCGTTTGTGAATCTCGGTCAACGGGACCTCAAGCGGACTTGTCCCATTTTGGGCCGCCAAGGATGCCGCCACTCCAGCGGCTTGCCCCATGCCCATACACGATGCCTGCACCCGCAGACCCGAGTTGGCAAGTCGATCGCTCGAAACACAACGCCCCGCCACCAAGATATTCCGGCTCCCCTTTGGGATGAGGGCTCCCAGAGGAATAGTGGGAACCGTTCCCGGCTTGAGTGGCTTGGGCTTCACCCCGCTCTTGGTGTGCAGATCAACGGGATAAAAAGCATTGGAAACGGCATCCTTAAAAAGTCGCCCGCTGGTGTAGTCATTCACGGTGATCATAGTCTCACCCACGATGCGGTAGCTCTCGCGAAACCCGGTCTCCGGCTGCAAGTGCATCAGCCGTTTCTTCTCCTTGCGGAGTTTCGCTAAAATCGACTTGCGGCCGGTTAAGTTGGCCCTCGTCACCGTTCGGGAGTTGCTCGAGTCTGCGCCATGAACATAAAGTTGGTGGAGTTGACGACGGCCCGGATCATTGGCCTCTCCAAGTTGAAATAGCATCGAGCCCGGTTGCGTCTCGTCATCCCGAAGCCGGGGAAACCCCATCATCCCAACCACTTCAGCTCCGCCCGTGCAGTCGATGATCTGCTTACAGAGCACCCGACGGCGCGTCCCAAATCCGAGGCAATCCACCTGCCATCCCGTCGAAGTTTTCGCAATCGATTCAGGAAACTCGTGGAAGGCAATCGCAACTCCGGCCTGCTCGCACTTTTCCTCGGCAAGAATGGCGTAGAGAAATAGATTTACCTGAATCTGATTCTGCCAATGCCTCTGGGGCACTTTGGCGAAGTTAGGCAAGGAACCACCATCAAGTTCAACGCACTCCTTGACCAACTCCCACCCGATCCCCGCGATGATCTGCTTCCCCCACGCATCAAAAAGCCCCGGATAAGCCACGCCACCAGTGGTCGTGGTGCCGCCCAGCTGCGCCCCGCGTTCGACCAGAAGAGTGCTCGCTCCCGCACGCCCGGCTTGGATCGCCGCGATATTTCCGGCTGTCCCGCCGCCTACCACCAGAACATCGACCTCTTGAGTCACCCCAACTTCGACTTCTCCCGGAGCAGACTTGGCAAGCACCTCAGAGGTCGAGGCAATCGCCATCCCCAAGCCAGTGGTGCCGAGAAGCGATCTCTGAAGGAATTGACGTCGATCGGTTCGGTTCTGATCACTCATGAGCTCCAGTATCAGTTTTAAAATCGCAGGAGGTCGAACATAAAGACGCGCGAACTTTCAACTAGACCTCTTTCCCAACTCTTCTTGCCGCGAAAGAGAACGGTTGCCGAAAGCTCTGCTTGTGGCCGTGCGCCGCTTCGATGAAGAGCAACCTTCCAAATCAAGACGAAGCAACTAAGAACCCCCCAAAGCGGCACCATTCCCACCGCCCTCCCTCATCGTTAGATTATGACAGACGTGCGCGTGCCGCACTTGAAGTCCGATCTTGATTTTATGGATTAAGGTGATCTTCTTCTGAACATGAAAGCGCCCAGCCTTGTCCTACTTGCCGGCAGCGTTCTCGGCTTTGCCCTCGGCCAAATCACCTGGGATCGCACTCCGAAAGTCGGAGAAAAAAACTCGCCCACGACCATCTCCGCTCGGAAGAGCCAAGAACGAATAGGAAGTGGGAGATCACCCGCCTCGCAAACAGAGAGAACTTCAAGCACCCGAACTTCCTTTGATCACCACTCACTTAGGACGTTGGCTGACTGGAACGATCAGGATCTCAATCCTCTCACCGTTGCCCGTATTCTTACCGAAATTGGTAGACTTGATGAGCACGAACTCCTCGATATTTTTAACAACCACGCCCTCGTGAATTCTGAGCACGAATTCATGGATAAGGTCAAAACCAGCGCCGTCATCCGATGGGTGGAACTTCTGGGACCAAGAGCCTTCCATGACCTCAAAACAAACCGCCATCTCGCGATCAATGGCGCCATCGATGACATGGAGATCATCGCGCAAGGATTCGGCCTCTGGACCCTAAAACACCCGAACGAAGCACGTCGATGGTTCGAGCAAAGTATGACTGGGCTGGAAGAACTCAGGAATAGCGATCTCGATCTCTGGAACATTCTCAGTGACAAAGATCTCCTCTCAGCATTCATCCGAAGCCATGAACGAGTCAGAAAAGGAACGACCCGAGACCTTGCCTCGCTCCTCTCATCGCAGCGAGACCGTGAGGACTTTTTGGAACGATTGGCACGAGCCCAGGTCGATCACGAAGACTCCCGTGTGACCCTAAAAGACTTCCTTAAAAACGAAGATCCCTTTCTCCAACAACAGGCCATCGCAAAGTTGTTGCGACTCGATCCCCCCTTCGCCCGCGATTGGATCTCCCAACAAGTGGCTTCCGAAGAAGGCGATGACATCATTGTTCAGGCAGCCCAATCCTACTGCGAGGATGATCTCTCAAAGGGAGCACAATGGTTCCTTCAACAACAACTTTTCACCACGGAGGCAAAATCCGAAAGACTCGCAAGCCTTGTCACCCGGATCGCAAACTGGAAAGACGTTGAACAAGCCGCCGAATGGCTCCGACAACAACCTGATACTGGGGAAAGAGATCAGGCCGAAATGTTCATGGCTCGCCGGAACCTTGCGAGCCGAAATTATGAGGAAGGTATCATCTGGATTGCCGGGGTCAGCGACCCGGAGCTGCGGGAAGAAATCATTTCAGAAGTACTTCCCTTTGAAGATGCTACGGCGGGAATTTTACCAGAGGTTCCATCTAAAGTAGCCCGGGTCGACCGAAACAGCATTGACGAGATCCTAAACAATCCTAGCCGAACCAGCGCTGACTTCATTGGAACCGTTGATCGAGTTTACATCCCAGGAATCCCAGCGGTTTTTTCAGACATTGATCGGATCAAATTTCGTGAAGCGGCCGAACGCCAAGGCCTACTTCCCGCTGGGCGTCGCGAAATTCCGCTCAATCAGGAGGTTCTGAAAAATCCCAAATGAACGACAGCAACCCCATCTCAGGGACACCATCCCAGGGTGCGCTGGAGGCGGACGTTATAAGCCAGAACTTATGACCTTGTCCTCCAGACAACCCACGCCACTCCACCGTAACATAGGACGGCGCTCCGCTTCCCCCATGTCGGTATCAATTTGACCGTTGGCCAATCGGCACCGCCTTATGAGGCCCCCTCGACGCCTTCACCTGTGTAAATCGTTTCGCAATCTCAATTGGCGTTCGCCCGAAGGCTGACGACCACCACCACCACCACCAGAGGAGACCTTAACAAACTCCTTTACTCGCGAATTTTTCAAATCGTCGCAGTCGATCGAGTTTCCTTCTCCAGAGACAAAAAATCCCCGCGAGCAAAAGCCCCACCCCAAATAAGAGAAAGGATACGACCTTTTGCTAGCGGAATAAAAAATTTGGACAAGGCTCTTAACTAGACATGCCAAAGCTCTTCTTTCAAGCCGCCTTAGTCGCCGATGCCCTCTCACTGGGACCTCACTGGGTCTATAATCAGGGGAAACTCGCGCGCGTCTATCCCGATGGCATCACCCTCCTGACTGATCCAGCCAGTTCGTATCACCCCAACCGTAGGGCCGGGCAGCTGACCCACTACGGAGACCAGATGGTTCTCTTGAATGACGCGGTCAAGGACGGGAGCTACCTCAAAGAAAAGTGGGCTCGTGATTGGGTCACCGGCATGACGGGCTATGATGGTTATCTCGACGGAGCAAGCAAGGAGACGCTGGCGAGCAACGGGTGCCAGCCCTCAGCATCCAACGATCTTGCCGGAGCTTCCCGCATCGCTCCGATTCTCGATCTCGATCTTTCCCGGGATGAAAAAGTCAAAGCAGCACGATCCCAGACCATCCTGACCCACGGCGATCCCGAGGTCTCCGATGCCGCCGAATTCTTTGTCCGGGCGGTCTCCGCAATCCAAAGCGGTTCCTCCTTCGAGGACGCTTTCCAAACCGCTAGCAGCGAAGGAACTTACCCCAAGCTCAATCCGGCCGCTCACTTGGAACACGCTCTCGCCGCCGACACAGACGCCCTCGCCGTCGGCACCGAAATGGGACTCACCTGCCACACTGCGGAAGCCTTCCCCCTCACCCTCTATTTTGCGCTGAGAGAAGGTGCGACCTTTGCCTCCGCCATGAGTGAGAATGGCCTTGCCGGCGGAGATACCTCGGCTCGCGCCATGCTCCTCGCCCTTCTTTTTGCGGCCCGCGATGGCACTGTCGGCTCCGATCTCGCCGCTCAAATCCAAACTGGAAGTTCAAGCGCCACCCCCGGTTCCAACCCCATCGAAATCGTGGGCTCGAATGGCCAACTCGCCGGGGTTCTCGAGATGCCTGAAGGCGAGCCCGCGGCCTTCGCGATCTTCGCACACTGCTTTACCTGCGGGAAAGATTTCGTCCCAGGCGTCCGCATTTCAAAAGGCCTCGCCGCCCAAGGCATCGCGACTTTGAGAATCGATTTCTCCGGTCTCGGACAATCCGGCGGCAAGTTCGAGGATTCGTCATTCCTCACCAACGTCGAAGATCTCCTCGCAGGAGCAAAGTGGCTCGAGGAAAATTTCAAAGCGCCCGAACTCCTCATCGGCCACTCCCTCGGAGGGGCTGCAGTGCTTTCAGCGGCAGGCCGGATCGAGAGCGTCAAAGCCGTCGTCACCATCGGTGCCCCGGCCGACCCCGCGCACGTCACCCACCTCTTTGAAGATCATCTTGCCGAAATCAAAGAGGCTGGAAAGGCCGACGTCATACTCGCCGGGCGCAACTTCGTAGTTGGCCAGAAATTCCTCACCGATCTCGAGGACCACTGCCACCCCGGAGACCTCGCAAATCTCAGCGGCATTGAGACCCTCATCTTGCACTCACCCAGCGATGAGGTCGTCCCGCTCGAGAACGCCGGATTGATCTACTCCGCCCTCCGGCATCCCAAATCCTTCATCTCCCTCGCCGGCGCCGACCACCTCCTCGTCAAGGCGGAGGACGCCCAATACGTCGTCGATACCATCAAACTCTGGACGACCCGGGTCCTCAGGAACTAGACATCCCAGCTTTCCACGGGAGCAGTCAAAGTTGCCATGCCTTCTGCGCTGAGATCTTTCATCATTTACAGAATCAGCGCCATCAATAATGACACCCGAGACGACGAGGACGGTGAGTTCTTAATCATCTTCGCCTACGGGAAGGAGCGTATCACTGCCAGTTCGGAACGCCACCCAAACTTCGACCTTAACAGCAGCTTTAGGATTGATAACACTCATTCAGTCCGTTTCATCACCCCAACTCTCGGGGCACCTAACGGCGCCGGCTTTGACCGCAAAGTCGAAGACAACGCTTCGCGCCGCCTCTTTCAAGGGCGGCCTGCTACCGACGAACGTCGACACGCACACCTCCTTATTTCTCACTGACGTCATCCCCCCAAGCGACCAAGCGGCCCGACGCACCGACACCGTGAGGCAGCCGCACCGCCGATGACGCCATGGATCCCGAGGTCCTCGATAATCCGGCTCACCGTGACGTGATTATCAAGGGATTGCAAAGTCTCTGCACGCTCTCGATCGTGGTGCCTAACGACGAGTTCTTTAACAACTCGAGCGGCATCTAAGCCAATCCTCAAAACGACGGCCGTGCTTGGGAACAAAAGGTTTCATTTGAATTCCGCCACCCTGATGAAGCGACGCAAGAGCACCAGAGCAAGGGCGATATCCGTATTCAGGGCAACAGTTCACGCCGGCGACGACAGTGAGCGGAGTTTCGACCATTCGTCTGACCTCGAAACTTGGCAGCCCGCGGGCGACGATCTCACTTTTCTCGGCACCACCGACAACGGAGACGGCATCGCAAGGCTTGGATTCTCCAGCACAGAAGGTTTTGCCGCGCGCTCCGGAGCGCGCGCGCGACAACGCTAGCGCTTTGTCGGATCGAATATTTTGTCGCGCGCCAGCCAGTTTTTGTGAAGTCGGGCCTTAGAGTCCATTTGTCAGGGAAACGCGAGATCACTGAATTTGCTGGGTTGCTCTTGTGCTGTCGCTCTCTAGGGTCACCTTTTCCGTCCTCTATCTCCGTCCACAATCATGAATGCTCCGCTCTCGCGCGGATGGACCCTCACCGGCTTCATCCGTTCCTGCTCCTTGGTCTGCGCTTCCGCCGCCATCTTTTTCCTCTCGGTAATGAACTCTCTTGCCGCTCCTGTGATTGTCGAGTTTATGGCTTCCAATGACAAATCCCTCTACGATGAGGATGGTGAATCATCCGACTGGATAGAAGTCTTCAATCCCGATTCGGCTCCGGTTGACCTCAGCGGCTGGTTTCTTAGCAATGATCCCGGTGAGCTCGACAGGTGGCAACTGCCCGGCAGCACCATTCTGCCCGCGGGTGGATCTCTGATTGTCTTCGCCTCCGATAAGGATAGGGATGCTGGTGAGCTCCATACCAACTTTAAGCTCAGCAAGGATGCCGGGGGCTATCTCGCACTCGTCGAGTCCGACGGCCAGACAATCGCCCAATATTACACCAACTACCCGGAGCAGTTCGACGACTTTTCCTACGGGCTAGCCCAGACCGGAAGCGGCTCCGACGTCACCATTGTCCCCGAGAACTCCCTCTGTACTCTCCTCGTCCCGACCTCCGATA
>JBLIDI010000062.1:0-17323 GCA_047634075.1 Akkermansiaceae bacterium | reverse complement strand
TACAATCGTTTGCCATTCATCCTCGAATCGTTCCGGGCTGCTCGCGAGGGTTGGGTTGTCCCCGTGCCAGCGCGCATGATTCCAGATCTCCAGCATCCGGTGCAGAGCCTGCCCTACGATGAGAGCAGCCCCGGCCGGTTTCTTGAGATCGAGCATGTAGCGGAAGTAGAACTGTCGCCGACACGTCATGTAACACTTCAGCCGAGATGCACTCACAACCGCCGTGACATCAGCCGCGGCGGGAGCGAGTGAAATCGGAAATGATTTCCGATCTGGTGGTTCCAGAAGGAAGGGAGCGCTCATCGTTGATCGCCCTTTCCTTTGGAGCCATACTGGTCGAGCAATGCGTCAATGAGACCGCTGGCCTGCATCTTGTTAAGACGCGGAGCCGGGTGACCAAATCGCTGATGTGCGAGGTCATCAATCTCGGTAGAAGTGAGATTGTTTTCCTGCATAATCCGGCGGATGAATTGTTCCTGTTTATCGGAGCAGCTCCATCCCGCCTGATCAGGTTCGCTCTGCGCTTGGGTCTGGGGTTGGTTGTTTTGTTGCGGGGCCTGTCGCTGAGGCGACGGGCTTCCGTAGGCTTCGGACGGCACGAATCCAGTTTCCTGAATTTGCGCGTCCACATTACGCTGAAGCTGATGGTAGAGATTTGCCATCTCGGTATCTGCTTCAGTGAGGTCTCGGAGCTCCGTTTCCACGGAGACCGAGAATTGGTGGCTCGAATACCCCGGGAGTCCGAGACGTTTCGAGTAGTTGGCGACGAGTTTAATGGCCATGGTATTTTGTCTAGTTGGTTTGGGTTTTGGGTTCAGGCAGGGGAGGGAATGTTCCTCCCGCTGCCAGGGTTTCTTCACGGGCGAGACGCATCCCTTTCGTCGCGAGCAAGACCTTCGTGAGAAGGTCATTGATCACGACAGTCATGGGCACCCCACGAAGCTTCGCTTCATGGTAGAGCGCCTTGATGAGATGCGGCTTCACCCCCGGCTGGTAACAACGGTGTTTCGTCATAAGTGCAGGGTTATTGGGTCCCCTGTAAAGAGGGGGCTTACATTCTCTTATGACACGAATGATGCTATTATTGCGCGGAGTCCGCGAAATCTCAGTGGAAAATCGTCACCTACGAGTCAGCGTGGGCGATGGACATATTTCGTGAGGAGCCTTGTCGGATTCAAAGTTTGGAACTGCGAAGAGTTGCAGCCGGCCATTGAATTTATTAATGAATGTTCCTGCCTTCCTTGCATGACTGGCCAGATCGCCGTCCACGATTAGGACGACTGGGCTTTTTTCGTCAGTCATCAGCCGATTGATGAAATTTTGGAAAGTGCCAGCCGAGATGTTTGGCCTAGTGAACATGAAGCGAACAGGGCCAGCGATTGAGACGGCGCTGATCATGCTATAGTCCAAAATTTTGGGAGCTTCCAGGTAAGTTTGATCAGGGATACTTTCGGTCCTGACGGTTGAGATGTCAGACACATAGACGCGGGCATCGAGTTGCCTTGCCCGTTCTTTCAGGGACGGGAGGTGTCTGCGGGCCCAGTCACCTAGTTGATCTGGAAGTTTTTCCCAGTTTCTTACATGTGGTCGTTGCTGTTCTATCCCCATTTGGTCCATCCATCTTCTCAATGTCCAACGATTGACTTCGAGGGTATGTCGCCTCGTGAGTTCAAGGGCGATTACTTTTCCCCCCCACAGCTCCTCGGGATTATTCCACTGCGAAGGCCTTGTCGTTGTGATCATTCGTGCGAATTCTTTTAGTTTTTTGTCGTCGATCTTTTTGGGGCGACCGCTTCGGGGCTTTGTGGCCATCCCCAGGTCCCCGCTCTCACGGTGTTGTTTTCTCCAGTTGTAGATGCTTGCAACGCTGACACCAAGTTTTTGTGAGACCTCTGCAGGTTTGATTCCTTGCTCCAGTAGTTCTACAGCACGGGCACGAATCACCTCTTGTCGGTGAGGTTTTAGTTGGCGGCTATCGCTCCTAGGCACGGGTAAGTTTGTGGATTCTAAATACTTTTGCACCACTATATTCAGATTTATTCCAAAATAAGTGCTTGTCGCCGATTTGTCACGGTGACTTGCCGGGTTATACGGGGACTCGTTTTGAAGTTGTCACTCGCTTGTCAGCCTTTTCTGGAGGGCTGCAATCGGAGGGAATCAAGCTTGTCTGCTTGTTGTCACCAGCTTTGAGGAGCTTGGCTTGGAGTGAATGAACGCATCCAAAATGGCTTCGCCAGACGGCGATTCGTGCGCGATCACTCCTCCGTCGATGACCACTCCGAAGAATGCTACCAACCTCAATCCCGACACCCGGGGACGTCTCGCTTACAGGCTAAGCGAAGTGTCCAAGATGATTGGGATCCCGGCGAGCACCCTTCGGACGATGGCCCGTCGTGGCGAGATCAACCCGGTTACCTCATTTGGAACCTGGCTGATCACCGCCGAGGAGTTGGAGGTGCTCTTGCAGCAACGCCTCCGCAATACCGGTCGCTCATAATGCGGCCCCGGAATTCTTGATGTTGCCTATCCCGGCGGTAACAGGAATCCGGTTCAGTTCTTTGACATTTCAAAAGCCACGACAGCGACACCACGCGGTGTCGTGGCGTAAATTCATTAAGTTTCACAATCGACACGATCACCCAGAAATCGCGCCTCGGCGCGTGGGACGGGTGACGCCTGTGGGTCCGAACCCCGCGGCGATGTCGGTGCGATATGCAGGTGAGCGGTGGCGGCGAGAGTCGTCCTGCAATTCCTGTCGTCACGATGATTGACGTTAACGGCACCCAAGACGCGGCGGAATCCAAGGAAGAAGCCACGCTGAGAGGGGTGAAAAGCGTCGTCGCCTGGAACAGCCTGGCAACGACGTCCGGAAGTCAGGAAGGACGAATCTTCGGATGAAGGAGAAACAAGCCGTCGAAAGAAGGAATCAGCGCAATCTGTCGACCGCAACCCGTGAGGGGAGCGGCACACGCTGAGGCCAAAAGGCATGGGCACACGAAGTCTGGACCACCAGACGGACAACGCACCGAAGACTCGGGACGGTCTTCGGATCATTAGCGGATGCCCCGGCGGGATGCTCCCGTCCTCCCCTGACGCAATCGATCGCACCGGAACGTGGAAACCAGCACGGGCTCTCACTCCTCACGGACTGAGCAGGACCCTGGCCGCATGCCCGTGCTGGGTAGGTAGGTGACCAAGCAAGCCCGGAGTAACTCCTGGGATACGCCAAATTCACCCAGGGTCATCAGAACAAGCAACAGACTTTAATCCATGAAAACCGTAAATAATAAACGATGGGAGGACACGGACTGGGCCAAGTGCCACAGACGGGTCTTCAAGTTACAAAAGCAGGTCTTTGATGCCGAAAATCGTGGTGACAATGAGACAGTTGTCAAACTGCAGAAACGAATCGCCAACAGCTTCGACGCGAAGCTGCTGGCAGTGCGCCAGGTCGCGCAGACCAGCAAAGGTCGCAAGGCCGCCGGCATCGACGGGATTAAGAACCCGACCGATACCCAGAAGCTGCGCATGGCCATAGAGCTAGAGATCCACCATCGGCCCTCATCGGTCCGAAGGGTGTGGATCCCCAAACCGGGCAAGGACGAACTCCGGCCCCTCGGCATTCCGAACCTCATCGATCGCGCGCATCAGGCGCTGCTGGTCATGGTTATGGAACCCCAGTGGGAGACCCACTTTTCCCAACGCCAATATGGCTTCCGAAAAGGTCGAGGTCCCCACGACGCCACTGAGTTCATCCGCCGCCACCTAAGACAGGCTGGCCCGAAGTGGGCTCTCGAAATCGACATAGAGAAGTTCTTCGACATGATCGACCACCGGGAGTTGCTCCGCCGCCTCGCCGCCCCACCGCAGATCGAAGCCGCCGTAAAGAAGACCCTCCAAGCAGGAGGATGTGTTCTCGGTGAACACGGTCCCCAAGACGTTGGAACACCCCAGGGAGGCCCACTCTCCCCGCTCTTGGCAAATATCGCCTTGGCGGGGCTGGAGGACCACCTGGAGCGCACGTTCCGTCGGAACTACGCCGGGCGTATCACCGCCCTTGGCCGCCCTACGCTGGCAATCTACGCCGACGACGCCGTAGTCATGCATCGCGAGCGGGAAGTTGTTGAGTGGGCGCGGGGAATCATCCGCGAGTATCTCGTCCCCTTGGGCCTCAAGCTCAACGAGGGAAAGACGCGGGTCACCCACACCCAAGAGCCACTCCCAACCGCCGCCAAGGCAGGATTCGACTTCCTCGGATTTCACTTCCAGCATCACTGGACGAAGAAACCGGGTAGCAAGCGAGTCCCTTATCTCCTGGTCACGCCCAGTGAGAGCGCCGTCAAGCGATGCTACCAAAAGTGCTCCGAGCGTATCGACAAGTTAAAGCTATCGAGAAAGCAACGCGGCACCCGACAATACCGCCAAGCCCAAGGTAAGTCCGACCCGGTCACCGTCATGATCATCGATCTGAATCGGATGACTCGCGGCTGGGCCAACTACTTCTGCAAGTGCAATGCCAAACAATGTTTCGGCAAGATGGACCACCTCCTCCACACTAAGTTGTGGCAGTGGTCCACCCGTCGGTTCGAACGTAAGAAAGTGCAGTGGGTCATAGATCTGCTGTTCTCCGGAGTCGAGACCGACAAAGATGGGAAGCCGCTCCTGCGCCGGGATGGAAATCCTCGCGAGCGGCAGTGGGCCTTCAAGAGCCCTTTCGTCGCCAACGACGTTCCCCATCGCACCCTGTTGAAACTCGCGGACATTCCGATCCAGGACCATCCCCTCGTCCAGCCCCATAGGAGCTACTACGACGGTGACTGGACTTACTGGCAACTACGGAAGAAGAATCGCTACCCGGGAACGCCCCCGATGCTCCCCCTTACCGCGTTCAGGCGGCAGAGGGGGAAGTGCACCATCTGCTCGCAGCCCATCCTTACAGGACAGCGGTTCGCCAAGGGCAGGAAGGGTAACTTGGAAACAGTCGGTCACACTCATTGTCTACCATCATAGTAATCGGCATCCGGCGTCTTGGATCCACTGAGGGTCTTTAGCCCGGTTGTCCTGTGTAAGCCCGGTGCGCGGAAACGTGCCCGCCGGGTTTCAGCTGAGCTACTCCCGTGAGGGACTGTGACGCGTCAAAAACTGTCGGGGTTTGTTCCCTCCCCGCATTTCCAAAAGGGGACTCCCGCACGTGGGGACTTTATCAACTTCAGGGGGCCGTGCTCCCCCTCAAATTTTCGCGAATTGAACAACTAGATAGTTGGGGAATTCGCCTTCACCTGGAGATCCCAAATCATCTCCCAATTCTAACTAAAAACAAAAACTATGCCAAAAAACGGTAACAACACATCGGCGGATAATCCCGTCACTCTCAAGGTCGCCGCTGCGACCTTCGACTGCGCAGTGAGCAGTCTTAAAAACAACATTAAGTCGGGTAAGCTATCTGCTCAGCAGGAGAATCCTAAGTCGCCTTTTATGGCTCGACTCGCAGACGTGGAGCGCTTTCTCCGGGAAACTCCCGGTATCGCAAGTTGCTTTCATCCAAAGAAAAAAATCGAGCCGGAATCCATTAGCTCTGAAGCTGAAACGTCAGTTGAGTCGGAGCTTCCGACAACAGGGGGGGCGGCTGATACGCCATTTAAGGACGTTACTGTTCCTAATGAAGAAAATGCGATCCATTCGAATGAGAATAGCGACAACTGTATCCCAAATCCTGTGGATACGCCGCCGGCCAAGCGTCGTCGTAATCGCCGTCGCGGTAAAGGTGGTGGTGGAGCAGGTTCATCATCAGGAAGTCTTCAGGCTCCGGTTCTGAAGGCTCTTGATGGGGCAAGCCCGACGGAGCGCCTTCGGGTCATCGCCTGCCTCAATGAAATAGCCACAATCGTCGCGTCAGCATGAGTTCTAAATCCACTATCGAATGGACAGGAGCGTCTTGGAATCCTGTTCGGGGCTGCACGAAGGTCAGTCCTGGATGTCTCAACTGCTATGCGAAGACCTTCGCAGAGCGCTGGCGCGGGATTCCCGGGCACGCGTTCGAGCAGGGCTTCGACCTGCGGTTGGTTCCCGAAAAACTTGGAGATCCTATTCGTTGGGTGAAACCGAGGAAGATTTTCGTCAATTCTATGTCGGATCTCTTCCACGACGGGGTTCCGGACGAGTATATCGAGAGGGTCTGTGATGTCATGATGGCAGCGAGTCATCATGAATACCAGATTCTGACCAAACGCCCCGAGCGGATGGCAAAGCTCCTTCAAACGAAACTCCGGTATGCTGCCAAAGCATCTCAGATCATCTGGGGTGTCAGCGTCGAGGATCGCAAGTTCGGCATCCCTCGGGTTCAAGCTCTGCGGGACTGCGATGCGACGAACACGTTCCTCTCTATTGAACCACTGCTGGAAGATCTCGGGGAACTCGATTTAACCGGGATCTCGTGGGTCATTGTCGGCGGCGAGAGTGGCCCCGGCGCGCGTTCCATGGATGAATCGTGGGTTCTCTCGATCCGCGATCAGTGTCTTGAGGCCGACATACCCTTCTTTTTTAAGCAATGGGGTGGAGTTCGCAAGCATCTGACCGGCCGCATGCTGGATGGGAGGACCTACGATGGATTTCCCGAAATCAAATCTGGTCCTCAGCCAACAAGGCAACGTCGAGCCGAGTTGCTTGAGGCAATCGCTAGTAGATAGAAACAACCAGCAGAAAAGCGGGGGAGGTGTCATCGATGCCTTCCTCGCTTTTTTTTGCTGATGAGAAAGGGGCGTCATTTTATTTGGCGAGAAATGTTTGGGGCATTCCAGCCTTGCCATGAAAAAATTGCTAATGAAAAGTTACCTTGGGATGGATATTAAGTCGTCCAGATCCCAAATGCTGGCAAGCCCATCGAGGTGATCGAGAACATTGTCCCAATTTTCAGGAAGAGCCTTCTTACCGGAAATCTCGAGTGCGCGTTTGCTTGCGAGGTCTGAAAGTGAGCGCCATGACGCAGCTTCATCAGCGAGTGTGACGGAGAGAAAGCGGTCGGCACGACCTGCATGTGCGGAGAGAGTCATTTGCAGAAGCAGGGTAAAGTGCATCCATTGAACCGCCTCCAAGAGCGATTCCGCGTGCTCGGCACGCTTAACCAGATTCTTCTGATAACTGGCTTTGCGGTTCAAAGTGAGTATGTCGGATTTGGCTGGATCGATTTGATTGAGTTCAAAGATGAAATCCTCCCGCCACTGGGCGCGGAGCTGCATGAGGTCGAGGCAGAGGCGTCCGAGTTCGTTCTGGTCTGCTTTGGTGAGCTTGCCACTCCCGGGGCCGGCGATCTCTTTGGCGTAGCGGTAGATGGCCTCCACCCGGGCCTTCATTTCGGTCTGTTGGCCGTGCAGGAGTTTGGCGACGGCCTTCTCGATATTCTGGAGTTGCTTGGCGTTGTCGTGGCCGCTGATCATGTGGGCCGCTTGGACGACGACCAGTGCGGCGCTTGCTCCCATCTTGGCCGCCTTCGCTCCCTTGCTGACTCGCGCGCATTTTAGGATCCGTCCAGACTTTCCATCGACCAGCTTGGGAAGGTGTTTGCCGACCTTGTCCTTCATGAGGCGAGCGCCCCGGGGAATGCCGCCTGGAAAGACGACGGTCAGCCCTCCAGCGTCCATCACGAACTTGGCTCCGGCCAAGGCGACGCCGAGTGGTTTGGTTCCGGCGGCCCTGATGTCAGCTCGGATCTCATCCTCGGCCGAAGCGCGGATCTGCGCAAGGAAGGAGGTTGGCTGGGATGCCAACTCGAAAGGGAGGGCGAGTGGGGAAATTTTGGAACTCATGCTTGTTCTGGGTTCAAGGTCTTATCTGTTGATCTCGTTTTGAAGTTTCTTCCAGTGGTTCCGAACCTGCTTCTTGATCTCGGGGGCATTCAGTTTCTGGGAGGCCCGGTAGGCGTAGGTGAGGAAGTTGCCTTGGGTCTGTTCTATCCCAAGGCAAGAGTATTAGAGTTGAATAATTCCTGATCATTAATCTGGAAGGTTTGGGGAAGATGTTGGTGCAAGTAGGTTGGAGACGTGACTTTCAAGGTCCCGCATTGGCACAACTTGTTCTTTGGGGAAATCAATAGCATCGACGAATGACATGGGAACCCGGCCGCTGGTTACCAGTAGCGGAGTCCACTGGATCCTAGCTGAAGGTATCCCGGTAATTTGGGACAGTTCGCCGGCATTTTTTTTAAGCCAGTCAACTCTTCGTTGGTGCTTCGCAAGGGCGTCCTCTTTGTCATTCATATTCCCTCGAAAATCTTCGAGCTGTTGCGTCACTTGCCGAACTGTCAGCGCCGTCTTGAGACGTTTACATTCAATGAGAAGCACTATGCCGGTTTTTTCATCCCATGCGAGAACGTCAATGTCTCCCAAGTCGGGCATAGCGGGTGCTCCGAGTGCAGTCATGTAGACCTCTACCTTTAGGTCGGGTAGGATCAACTTCAGCTCCTCGGATACTTGTTCAGTGAATTGATGTCCCTTCTTAAATGCGATGCTTCCGAGGTAGCTTCTCATCTCTGAGGATTGAAATAGTTTCTCCGGGAGATGGCCTTCCAAGATTGAGTTGGTGAGGTAGCGATGCCATCTGTGAAGGTGTGGTGCCGATATCACGAGCATTCGTGGCGATCGTGAAATCTCCACGAATGGTCGCACGAGTACTGAGAGCCCTCGAAAATATCGCCATGGCAGAACATCATTCACGTCGCAGCCCGGTGGCAGCTTGCTGTTCCACGACGGCCTGATTGGAAGAACAAACCGCTTAAGGAAAGAGGTGACTTGAGCATCATTGAGTCCTGCTTCCCCCTTCAGCATCCTCCGAAGCACACGAGCATCCAGGCTTCCCCCCGATCTCTGTTGAGAAATTGCAAGTTGGTCAAAATGGGCGACGACCGTGTCTAGCGCATCGTAAGAAAATCCAAACTCCGCACGGAAGGCGCGTTTGAAGGCGATTGCCTCGGGAGGAAGCTCTTGAGGAGGATCCTCTTGTGGCTTGGGGCTGTCAAAGTAGCCATCATAAGCCTCTGCGTCCCACTGGATATGGTCATCCATGCGAGACTTCAGATAGGGCTGGAAGACATCTTGCTGGAAGGAGTCGGAATACTCGAGAGTTCCATTGGGGTGGATAGTGATATTGGCAGGAACAAAGCCAGCGGCGATCGCATCTCGGTGGCTTGCCAAATCAATCATCACGGCAAACTCGGCGAGCAGAGAGGCGTGCTCGGTTTGCGATACTATCTCGGTCGCCTTGGGATTGTGGGAATAGACCGCGGTTTCGATCAGTGCCCGGTTGGCGATTTCGGCTGTGGTAATTCGCGAATTCTCACTCCTGATGCGGTCGTGTAACCATTCAGCGTTGTCTTCGAGCGAGAGGAGAGACCTGGTAGAAATGGTCCATCGGGATTTATCGCGAGAAAGTTCATCGATCTGGAGAAACGACGTTGAGACAACAGGTAGTATACGAAGTTCGCTAAGCCGAGCGCTGACTCTTGCCTGAATATGAGCGACGATTTTATCCAGCAGGGCTTGAGCTTTCTTCGCATCAGTAATGCGTACGGGAGGGGAAGGGCTAACCTCATACACCAACCCTAGATTGACGCGGCCAATCTCTTCGTAGGGGATTAGAGTAGGCTCAGCGCTTTCTGGTCCGCCGAGAGCGGATTCCAGTGTCGGAGATTTCAGGACATGGAAGAAGCGGGTGCCTTCGGCCTTAATAATGCGGGTCACACATTCCTCGATGTCAGAGTCGGAAGGATCTACTCCGGCACTCTTGGCTACACTTCGCAAGATTTTGGCAACGATCTCGCGTTCGGCAAAATTGTCAGGGCGGTAGAACTTCTTCAGAAACTCCTCTGGGAATGTCAGCTTGATCTCGACCTTTCCTTGCATGGCTTCCCACACGAGCTCTCCTGACGACTCCCCGGGCATAGTTGCAGACTGCAAATCCCATTCGTCAACATTGGGGAACTCCAACACGATTTGGATGTTGTTGGGACGCCAGTCAGGATGCTCGGATGACAACACCGGCAAAACGCGCTCAAGCCAGTTGAGAACGCAATCCCAAATTCGGTAGAGCAGATTGCTGGAATCAGAGTTCTCAGGCATGTCGCTGGCCTCAAGCCACCAAGCAGCATCCTGATGCTCGATGCAGCCGCTTAGCCTTCGTTTGTTTGCTGCAGAATAGTCCAAGTATCTCAAATTGGTCCCTTGATCCGGATTTAAGTCCGGGCCTCCTCGCTGAAGAAGGATCCATCCGTTGCCGTTCGGGGATGGTGAGCAATGACGATCGATGGTTTCCTTGAGTTCGATATTGAGGCTTTGTGCGTGGCCCTCTCCAATCCACACCATATTGTGACCCCCGCGTGGATCAATTTCGTTGGAGAGCAAGGTGAAGTCCTGTTGCTTCCAATACGCATACAGGTTCAGCAATCCCGCCGTGTTGATGAACTGAACTTTCGCATCTTTCGCGAACTGTTGCTGGAGCCCTAGATACCAAAGACGCTTGGCGCTAAAGTCCTGATCCGTCGAGAGGGTTTGCCAATCAGCCAACCCAGAGGAAAAAAAATGCCAGTTAGGCCGCAAATCCTTTAGGCCGATCATGACGGGCCTGCCAACTCCCGCGATGGCCAGAAGGACCAAGCCTCCGCGAAACCCCTCGATTGATTCACAGGCAAGGCAGCAGTCGCCTACGAACTTTGTGAAGTCATCGACCTGCTGGTCAGTGAACGTTTCGACTTCCTCAAGATCGCGCCCTTGGCTCACTGGTGAATTCAGGACCAGTGAGATCACGGCCATCCCGTAATCAAATTGGCCGGAACAACGATAGACAGGCGGGATGCTATCTGGGAACGGTGGCAACTTGATTTTCCCGATGTTTTCAACCCCCAAACGCTTGATGACGTAGTTGATGAAAAACTCGTAATTCTCCTTCTCAAAGAAGGTGTCGGACCAGCCTCCCATAGTTGGAACCATTTCCAGGATATGGGACACTGCTGCGCGACACAGGCATGAGAGAGATGCGACGAGGAAACCATTCTCGGAGGGAATCAAAGGGCAACGCTCAAGCGGAGATCCAAAGATAGGCTTCGACTCGAAGTCATCAGTCTCCTCAATTTTGAAAAGGTAGGTTAAGAGTTTTTCCAGATCGATCCCCAGATTAGAGAGGCGATTTTCACCAAAACGAATGGCCTCGGAATGCTTGGCGATTTGGTCTTCGGCGGGGAGTTGGATTGTGCCCGCCGGGGACGAATCACTACCACTGTAGCGGCGGTGTCCCAACTCGTCTGCGACGGCTTCGCTGACTTTAAGTAGCTCCAGTGCGGACTCGTAGGTTTCTCGAAAGCCCGGAAAATCCGTCTTCTCTTCGAGGAACAGGAGGAGTCGTTCGAGAATGAAGTCGGCGTTGGAGAAGATTCCGGGATAGACTCGAAAGCCGCCGCCAGGGGTGCAAATATATCCAACGAAAGCGTCCTCGGTGGGATCCTCCTGGTGGGACATGGGGGAGGTGTTGAGAAGTGCTGTCCAGCTCTTTAGATCTGCCAGTTCAGGCTGCTTTGATCCCTCGCATGAACAGACCGCCAGGTGGAGCAAGACTTCGATCCTGATTGTGTTGGCATGCAGCTCTGGGAACGTCTCTAGTGAGGCGATGAGTCTTAGGGTAGGGCCCAGCTCGAATTCCTTCATTTCTCCGCACAGCTCTTCATGAGACTCCCGAAGTGCCCCGATTGAACGATCAGGTGGCTCAGCGTCAGCTTCCATTTGCTTGAACTGCGCTATCCTCTGCTCAAGAATCTCGAGGGGAATCTGCTCGGGAAGGTCCATCGTTAGAGTTCGCCTCGGAAGGTGCGTTGTTGGAGGGAGCAAAGTGTTCTAGTTCTCCATTTCTTTGGATTGGCAGAGCGGGTATCGAACATGCTGGGGAAGAGTCCTTGGAAACCGGAGATTGTAAGTGGGAATTCCAAGATAGGGGTTTTCTCAATGTGCTTTGATGCGATCATCAACTCTCTTGGCGGCAAACAACAAATCGGTATTCTCACGATCAAAGAACCGTATTCAGACTAAGTGGAATTATTGCCCTATAATTGACCTAGGCTGAAATCGTATCTCGAATAACTCCTCGTAACTTACTAGTAATGAGGTAGGGCCGGTGGGATTTGAACCCACGACCAAGGGATTATGAGTCCCCTGCTCTAACCGCTGAGCTACAGCCCCTGAGGTGCGGGCGGAGATTGTCACGAGGAAAGCGATGAATCAAGCTCTCTTCATACTGCTTGCAGATTGAGCGTTGCGGCTTCAAACAGGGGTGGTGAGTTTTGCGGTGATTCTTCAGGCCATTTTGCCGGTCTATTTTTTGGTGGGGGTGGGATTTGCCCTTCGTTCTCTTAAGGTGGTGACTCCGGAAATGGAGAAGGGGATGTTGAAGCTCGTGATCCATTGTTTGTATCCCTGCCTGATTTTAGATAAAACCTTGGGTAATGATTTGGTTCGCCAGATGGATGTCTTGGCTTGGGGGATTGGACTGGGGTTTGGGTTGGTGATTGCCGGGATGGCCGTGGCCTATGTCATGGGGCGGGCTTTGGGATTACAGCCGGGAACGGGACGGCGAACTTTTTGCGTGGCGGTGGGGACCCAAAATTATGGTTACATTGCCATCCCATTACTTGGGGCTCTCTTTGTCGTGGGGGGAGATGAAAGGGTTTATGGCGTTCTTTTTATCCATAGCCTTGGAGTGGAAATTGCGATCTGGGTGGTGGGCGTGATGATCATGACGGGGTCTGCTTTGGGGAATCCCAAGCTCCTCATCAACGGACCAACAGTGTCGGTGGTTCTTGGGGTGGTGTTGTCGTGGACCGGCGCTTGGCAGTTTTTTGAAGCCTCCGGAGGTGGGGTGGCGGGGGCGAGTCTTCGGCAGGCGATGTCGTGGATGGGAGCGTGCGCCTTTCCAATGGGGCTGATTCTGATTGGTGCGACGATGTGTGGTTTGGTGGGGAAAGAGAAGCTGTCGCCCAAGGTTGCGACCGGTTCGCTTTTGGTGCGGATTGCGATCATGCCGGTTTTTTTTCTGGCTGCTGCGAAATGGTTGCCACTCATTCCGGAATTGAAACAGGTCCTTCTCGTTCAGGCATCAATGCCCGCTGCGGTGAGCCCAATCATTGTGGCGCGACACTATGGCGGAAGCCCCGGGGTGGCGGTGCAGGCGGTGATCGCAACGTCAATTGTCGCCCTCGTGACAATGCCCTTGTGGATTTCCTGGGGAATTCGGTTTATCTTCGGCTAAGATGATACGCTTTCTCATTCCCTTCCTTTTTTCAGCTTCGGTTCTCGGAGACGAGAAAGAGCCAAGCGCGCCCGAGAAAAATGGGTCTTCTTCCTTTGCTGAGAAACTTCTCGGAAAGAATGGCGGAAATCGCCTTTTTTACTATCCGACCAAGAGTGCCCCAGATGTTCCTTCGAAATACGGTCACCGCTTTGAGGATGTCCACTTCAAGTCGGAGGATGAGACCAAGCTCCACGGTTGGTTTTTACAACCTGCCGAAGGGGTGAAGCCAAAAGGAACGATTGTTTTTCATCACGGGAATGCCGGGTCGGTGGGATACCATATTGCCTTTGTGGGATGGATGGTTCGGGAGGGTTACCAGGTCCTGATGTATGACTATCGGGGGTTTGGTGAATCAGAGGGAGCGATCACGCGGAAGGGGTTGGTCGAGGATACGAGGGCTGCACTTAGCTATGCCACAACACGAAAAGATGTCGATGCCCGCCGCCTCATCTCGTTTGGGCATAGTCTGGGTGGGGCGAAATCTCTGGCTGCTCTTGGGGAGAAGATGATTCCTGGAGTGCGCGGAGTCGTTTGTTTTGCCGGGTTCGCCTCTTATCAGGACATGGCGCGAAAATTTGCAGGTAAAATGGGGGGGGATCTTGTCACCGATGACTATTCCGCCCGTGACTTTGTGGAGAAGATTTCGCCCGTTCCGATCCTGATCGTCCATGGCACTGAGGATCGAACCGTTCCACTTTCGCAGGGTGAGCTTCTTTTTAAGAAGGCGAAGGAGCCAAAGACGATCTATCGCATCAAAGGGGGGAGTCACACCAGAGCGCTCTGGATGGACGACGGCAAGTATCGCAAAAAGGTTCTGGGCTGGATTGAGAAGGTTCTCGCATCCTAGGCCGAATCCCGATTTGGCCTTTTTGGTCTGTTGCAATTCCGAGAATTTAGGAAATGATAGGGAGATGAAACGAGTAATCTTAATGACTGTTGCTCTTGGGCTTTTCGCTCAGGCTGATCAAGAAAAGGAAAAGAAGATGGTGCGTGGTCACGTTTTCGCTTGGCCTTTCGCCGAAGTCGCAGAAATGCAGCCACGGGGAGGATCGACGCAGGGCACCAAGGTGACTTTAGATGAGAAGCCCTCTGAGGCTTGGCAAAAGCTACAGACGAAAGCGCCGACAAAGGTCGAGAAAGACAAGCGGGCAATTCTTGCCTTCGCTGGAAGTTATCGAGTGAGTTTCGATTTCATCGAAACGATAGGGTTTACCCCGAATTATGAACCGCAAAAGTCTTATTTTTCCTGGGGAACCGAACACGTGCAGGTTCTAGCGAATGAGGACAAGTTTGTCAGTCTCCAGCACAGTTTGGTGATGTATTTCAAAGACGAGGATGGCCAGGAATCCGGTCCTATGGTGATGAAACACTGGCGTCAGGATTGGCGCTATGAAGACACCAAGCTTCATACCTACAGGGGGAATTCAAGGTGGTCGCAAGAAACTCGAAAGCCGAGGCAGGTTCGTGGCAAGTGGACCCAGACGGTATTTCAGGTGGACGATTCTCCACGCTACGAGGTCGTTGGTGAGTGGCAGCACGAGGGTGGCATCTCGACGTGGAGGAGTGAGTCCTGCTGGCGTCCGTTGCCGAGGCGTGAGTTTTCGGTTCGGAGTGATTATCAGGTTCTACAAGGGGTTCACGAACTCGCGGTGACCCCAAATGGCTGGGTGCACACCCAGCAGAATCAGAAGGTCGCCTTAGGTGAAAAAGGGAAGGTGACAATCTTGGCCCAAGAACTGGGAGTGAATCGCTACGAGCGGATCAGCGAGCCGTCCCTCATGGCCGCTGAGGCGACCTTGGAAAAGACCGGCCGGTATTGGGCGGAGGTTCGCAAGGTGTGGTCGGAAGTTTATGAGGCGCACGGGACCTTCTCGCTCAAAGCGAAAGTGGATGAGAAAAAGCTCTATCAATATCACTTCGGTTACGCCATGAAGCTGGAGGGGGCGGATGAGCCCTATGATGCTGAAGCCGGGCGTGTCCACGCGCGTGAGACGATTGAGAAGTTTGTGCAAAAAGGACCTGCGGGGAAAGAGGGTAAGTATTGATGGGGACACTATGGATCATTTGCGGTCCCGCCGGAGTTGGGAAAAGCACTCACGCTAGGAAGAAGGCTGCCGAACTTGGGGCGTGCTTACTGGACAGTGATACCGTGACCGAGCCGGTGGTGAGAGCCGGAATGCGACTCGGAGGTGAGGATCCCTGGGACCGGGATTCCGCGGTCTACCGCGCCGCTTTTCGCGGACCCGTTTACGAGTGTCTCTTTGCGACCGCCGCAGAGAATTTGCCGCACACCGATGTCGTTCTTGTCGGCCCCTTTACGTCCGAGATTCGGGGTCCGGACTGGCTTATCGAGTTGAGAGCGAGGTTCGGGGTCGAAGTGAAGGTGATTTTTGTCACCTGTGATGAGAAGGAGCGGAAGAGGCGCATTGAGCTTCGAGGCAATCCCCGGGATGAACTGAAGGTGCGCAATTGGGAGGCGTATGTGGCATCGTCCGATGTTCGTCCGCCTGTTTTCGAATACGAATGTCTTTCGAATGAGCGGCTTAAATCTTGAATGTGTCCGCTCACGTGATAATTCGTGACCATGTGGGTATGGTCAAAATTGTCTGCCGTGAAGTGGTTGGATGCTTGGGAAGAAAGATTTTACGGGAATCCCAACTCGGTCATTAACGAAATCAAGGGTGGGAAGTCGATCCGGGTTGAGGTTTACTGCGAGGAAGAAAAAGGGGCTCTTGAGATCCAGGCGCTCTTTGGGGGATCGGTGCGGGAATTGAAGACTCGAAATTGGGTTGCAATGAGCGCGCCCAAGGTCGAACCACTCATGATTCGCGATCGCCTTGTCATTTCGCAGGTGGAAGTCGCGGAGGGGAGTTATCCTGGGAAGCATGTCATTGTCGTTCCCCCGGAAATGGCTTTTGGCACCGGAGATCATCCCACGACCGCGACCTGTCTGAGGCTTCTCGTTGATCATTCCTCGAAAATGGACGACGGATGGAGTTTTCTTGATCTGGGCACGGGAAGCGGCGTTTTGGCGATGGCGGGTAAATTATTGGGCGCTGGCGAAGTGCAGGCGTTTGATTACGATCCCAAGGCCGTCGAGGTGGCGGCGCTGAATATGAAACGTAACGGAATCCCCGAAATCAAAACCTTTGAGGAAGACGTTTTTCGTTGGAAGAACAAGAAGCGATTTCAAGTTGTGGCGGCGAACCTGTTCTCGACCGTCCTCATGGAGGCCCTCCCTTTAATCGCCAAATGGATTGAAGATAAGGGGCTTTTGATCCTCTCGGGGATTTTGGCTGAACAATGGCACGAAGTTCGGGCCACGGCCGAGGCTTGCGGGTTTGAGCTGATCGCCCACAAAAAGATCGGCAAGTGGGTTACGGCTTCTTTCAATGCTTCGTGATCAGCAGCGCCTTAAATTCAAAAAATTAGGCCGGGAAACCTCATTTGCCTTGCAACGAGTCCTGCAGCTGTGCAGAAAAACCCCGCTCCCCGGGGAGAAACGCGCCAATCGCCACCATAGATGTTTTTTCCCGGTTCTGGGGTATCATTAACCTACCAAACATCATGGAAAGCCTCTCAAAACGCGTCACCTCTGTGACCCCCTCGCTGACCCTTTCAGTCACCAATCAAACCAAGGCGCTTCGTGCCGCTGGAGAAGAAGTTTACGGGCTGGCCGGTGGCGAACCGGACTGCGACACTCCTGAGTTTATTAAGCAGGCAGCCTACACTGCGATCGCAGAGGGCAAGACTAAGTACACGCCGGCTGCCGGAATTCCCGAGCTTCGCGAGGCTCTCTCGGAGAAACTCAAGAACGAAAATCAGCTCGACTACGAGCCGAGTCAGATTTGCGTCACGTCCGGAGCGAAGCAGGCTTGTTATAATGCCATCCTCGCGATTGTTGAGGAGGGCGATGAAGTCATTATTCCTTCACCTTACTGGGTGAGCTACCCTGAGATGGTGAAGCTCGCCGGTGGTGTGCCCGTCCTAGTCGAGACCA
>JBLIDI010000061.1:0-17511 GCA_047634075.1 Akkermansiaceae bacterium | reverse complement strand
GTCGGGGCCGCTTCAAACCGGTGAAAATCGCGATCAATTCGAGGGGGATCTTGGTGAATGTCTGAATGGGGTGCGCATCCTTGGAGCGACGGCCCCAAGGCTGGGAAACACTTCCATGTTTATCTTGCCCGAGCACAAAAATCTCCGCTGGCTGACGCGCCTTGGAAACCGGGGTATCGCGGTTTCGACAGGATCTGCCTGCAGTGCGGGGAAGGGGGATCCTTCGAGAGTGATGCAGGCAATGGGCTGTTCCTTTGCTGAGATGGGGAAGGTGTTGAGAGTGAGTTCACTCCCTGATGCGAGCGCGGAAGATTGGGAGGCACTTCTTGATGGCCTGCTGGAAGTTCGCGATGAGTTGAGCGCACCGAATCACTTTGCGAAGGGAATCCCAAAGATTTCTTTGGAAAATCTGTAATTGATCTGCCATTCTGGACGGACGATGGAACAGGAGGAAGCAATTGGGAAAATACAGGAAGCCTGTAAGCAGATCGCACTTCAATTTATGAAGATTCATCCTGTTGTCGCCAAGCTTGGCGACGAGGGGACACAGTCGACCTGTCTCAAATCCCTCCACCAAATGACGACCGAGCTTGAGATCATCAAGAAGCATCTCATCGTGCTTCAGAAGAGAGACGGTTCGAGCGAACTTTAGGCGCATCGTTGTCTACGGTGCTGATCATTTATTTATCAACGAGCTTGCCTTGGTTTTGAAATACGTTCGATACAAACACTCCCGCTTTTCTGCGCGCTTTCCCGAGTCCTATCGCTATTCACGGTCCCATTACTGGATGGCTGAGATTGAGGATGGCGAGTGGCGGGTGGGATTTACGAAGTTCGCAACACGCATGCTGGGCGAGTTGGTCGAAGCGGATTTTCGGGTGGCGATCGGCGAGACGGTAGAACCCGGTCAGGAAATCGGATCGGTGGAAGGATTCAAGGCCGCGAGCGATGTCTATTGCGCCATGGCAGGGCAGTTCGCAGGCGGAAATCCGGTTTTACTTGAAGATGCCTGTATCATTCGAAGTTCTCCTTACGTAGACGGGTGGCTGTATGCTGTCAAAGGGGATCCCGAAGCAGGGAGTCTCGATGTCCATGAGTATATCGAGTATCTCGATGGCATCATCCATCGCATGCATTCCGAAGAAAAAGCTCAAGAATAAAAGACCAATGACTGAACGAGATTCGCGCGCACGCTACATTATGATTGGTGGCTTTTTAGGAGCTGGGAAGACCACGGCAATCCAGGCATTCGCCCGTTACCTCAGTGAGAAAAAGGGGCGTCGCGTCGGTTTGATCACGAATGATCAGGGGGTGGGGCTGGTGGACTCTGCCTTGGGGCGCTCGAACCAATTTCCTGTCGAGGAGATTGCCGGCGGGTGCTTTTGTTGTCGTTTTGATTCGCTCGTCGAAGCGGCCCGGGAATTGGTCAAAGCGCCATTAGAGGAGGTGCCGGATGTCTTCCTGGCGGAGCCGGTTGGAAGTTGTACTGATCTCGTCGCCACGGTCAGTGTTCCTTTACAGCAGGTTTACGGAGAATCCTACCTCGTCGCTCCGCTGAGTGTCGTTGTCGATCCTACGCGGGCTCTGCGTGTCTTAGGTCTCGATGACCAAGGCCGGAAATTCTCCAAGAATGTCGTCTATATCTATCGAAAGCAGCTTCAGGAAGCGGACCATATTGTCATCAATAAGATCGACTCGGTATCGCTCGATTATTTGAAGACCTTGAAAGAGGCCCTCGGGCGTGAGTTTCCGCAAGCCCGGGTGCTGGAGGTCTCGGCGAGAGAAGGCACCGGCCTGGAGGAGTGGTTCGAGCTTCTCCTGACGGAGGAGATGGACAGTGATCGGTATCTTGAGATTGATTACGAAAAATATGCCGAGGGCGAAGCTCTGCTGGGCTGGCTGAATGCGACGCTCGCGATTCAGGCGATCGATGATGACTTCGATGGCAACAACCTCCTTCAGGAAATGGCGAACTCCCTGCGTCTGAATCTTGCGGGCCGTGAGGTCACGATTGCCCATTTGAAGATGACGCTCACCCCTTCGGATGATCCCTACGAAATTGCCGCGATCAATTTGGTTCGTGATGACGCCGAGCCTGAGCTCTCTCATCACTTACTCGAACCGATTGATGAAGGCGAGTTGCTCCTCAATATTCGTGCCGAATGCGATGCAAATCAATTGAAGGAAGCCTGCGAGCTGGCATTTGGAGAGATTTTAAATGACAAGCTCGGAGTGAAATTCGAAATCCAACGATCCGAAGCATTTCAACCGGGGAGGCCCGTTCCAACCCACCGAGTTACGGCTGAGGCCCCCATGGCGATGAGCTAGTCATGGGTCTTGAGAATTCTCAAAATCTCGGTGGTGTCCTTTCTGATATGATGTCACGATGACGCTCTGATTGGAAAGATCGTCATCCCCCGGGATCACGGTACAATTTTATTCCTGCACTTTATGTTTATTGGCTTAGCCACAAGAATTTTTCGAACCACAGATAAGAAGCTTCTCATGAAGCTCGCGTGGAATTTTGGCTGGAAGGGAATGCTCTCGGTTCAGAAATTTAAGAGCCGACTTAAAAAGGGGGAGTATTTTCCTCCCTTCCTCTACATTTCGGTTCTAAACAGTTGTAACCTACGGTGTCAAGGGTGCTGGGTCGACGTCGACAAACCGCAGGTGAAGATCGAACTGAAAGATCTCAATCAACTTGTGAATGAGGCCAAAGTTCATGGGAATCGTTTTTTTGGGATCTTGGGAGGTGAGCCTTTTATGTATCCGGAGCTTCTTGAGTTTCTGGAAGAGCACCCTGATTGTTTTTTTCAAATCTTTACCAACGGCCAGCTCATCACGGAGAAAGTTGCCAAAAAGCTCCGTAAGTTGGGGAACTGCACAGTCCTTGTGAGTATCGAAGGGACGGAAGTCGCAAGCGATGAACGGAGGGGAAAGCCCAAGGTTCTTTCGCGGACTCTCAAAGGCCTCGATCACCTTATCGCCAATAAGATTTTGACCGGTGTCGCGACCAGTCTTTGTCAGACCAATATCGAGGATCTGCTCACGGAAGAATGGTTGCAAAACCTCATCGACCGGGGAGTTCATTACGCATGGTATCATACCTACCGACCGGTGGGTCCGAAGATCCACGACGAACTCGCACTGCGTCCGGACCAGGCTCGGAAGGTCCGGCAGTTCGTCGTCGATATGAGATCTAAGCTTCCGCTGGCTTTAATCGACGCATACTACGATGGCAAGGGACAAGCGCTCTGCCCCATGGCAACCGGTATCAGTCACCATATTTCACCAGGTGGCGCGGTGGAGCCTTGCCCTATCATTCAGTTCGCGACGGAGAATATCAAGGACGAGCGTGGCATTTTCGAATCCTTCACAGGTTCTGCTTTTTTGAAAGATTTCCGGGAAACTGCCGCTAAGAATACCCGTGGTTGCATCGTTCTGGAGCGTCCAGATCTCGTGAAAGCTCTCGCTGAAAAGCATGGAGCTGTTGACACAACTCTTCGGAAAACCGCAATCGCCGAATTAGAATTGATGACTCCACGCGGGAGCCAGGATTTAACAGAAGGAGACCCCATTCCTGAAAAACACTGGATGTATAAGTTCGCCAAGAAATATTGGTATCACGACTTCGGAGCCTACGAAGAGCTGGACCGCAAGCGCAAAGCCAAAAAGAAGGTTTCCTAAGAATCATTACGAGTATGTCTGAAGCGAATGTTCCCATCATCTATTGTCGTTGTGCTTACGCCAATGCCTTGCCTGAGAAAGTCAAAAATGGCGTTCTTGAGAAACTCTGTGGTTCGTCGGTTCCCGTGACTGCGGTCTCGGATCTTTGCGAAATGTCGGCCCGAAATGATCCCAGACTCAAAGAGATCACCGAACTGGCAGGCAAGGGGCCGATCAAGATTGCGGCGTGTTATCCTCGCGCGGTTCGTTGGCTTTTTCATGCCGCGGACACGCCTTTGCCTGAAGGTCAGGTCGAGTACGTCAATCTCCGCGAACTCACAACTGAAGATGCCGTCGAGGCTCTCATCCCTTCTTGAAACCATGGTTAGTAACGAAACAAGTCCTCTTGAAGTCATCCTCTACGAAGGACGTCATAGTCATGCCATCACGGCCGAATTGAGATTCGCGGTCATGAGTGGTCTCCTTGACCGCGGATACGCGGTCACGCGGGTTGTTGAGTCTGCCGGTGCTCCCGTGACGCCCAGCCACAATAGCCTGTTGGTTCTTGCCGACTTTGGCGGGCAGTCGCCACAGATCGAGGATGCGGCCGGGGAAATTAAGGTGGCAGCTCGTGATATTTCGGGGTTGGGGGGAGGCGAGATTTTGGAATTGGTGGAAAGCTACCGGCTTGATGAAGGCCGTGAGATGAATCAACCCGGGAAATGGAAACCATGGTTCCCGGTGATCGACTACGACCGCTGCACCAATTGCATGCAGTGTTTGAGCTTCTGCCTTTTCGATGTCTACGGCGTCGACGAAGAGAAAAAGATTCAGGTTCAAAATAACGACAACTGTAAGACGAATTGCCCGGCCTGCTCGCGTGTTTGTCCGGAGGTCGCGATCATGTTTCCGAAGTATTCCGGCGGCCCCATCAATGGCGACATTGTCTCCGATCAAGATTTGGAGCGGGAGAAGATGAAGATCGATATCTCATCCCTTCTGGGCGGAGATATTTACTCCAGCCTTCGGAATCGGAGCGTCGAAGCAAAGTCTCGTTTTTCTAAAGAACGCAGCCCTGATAAGGCTCTTTCCGAACGGAAGAAGTGTCTCATTAAGCTGGCGGGCGATGGTTTAATCCCTGCCGATGTTCTTGCGAATCTCCCTTCTCCCGAAGAGATCGTAAAACGTTCTGAAGCTGCTGCCGCCAAAGCTCAATCCGCTCTTGCGGCCAACCCATAAGATACAATGACTAAATTTGATCTCCCTTCTCTGCCGCTTCCAAAACTGGCGGCGCCGACCGCGACTGTCATCCGGCCCCCGAAGAAAAACATTCCCCAGACCAAGCCGGAACGGGACCATGTTTTGCAAGCAATTCGGACCTATGTGGAGGAGGTGAACCCGGTCCCCCCCATGCCCCAGGATGAACTTGAGGTTCATGCCCGTAAGATTTTAAAATCGTCCGGCACCGCTGAAACCTACCTCCACTACACCGCGGTTTGTCTCAATAATGAGATGTGGCGGGAGACCATGGCTTCAATTCCTTATGAGCGCCGCCTTCTTTTGATGCCGAAGTGCTTACGGGTGGAGGATAAATGCACCGCGCCTTTTGATGAGTTCGGGTTGCTCTGTAAACAGTGCGGCCTTTGCACTATTCAGGATTTTCAAAATGAAGCGGAACGTCTCGGCTACGCGGTCCTCGTGGCAGAAGGATCAGCAATCGTGATGTCCTTAATTCAGACCGGGAAGATCGAAGCGATCGTGGGGATCAGTTGCCTAGCTGTCCTTGAACGGACTTTCCCTTACGTCGAAGCCGCCGCGATCCCATCGATTGCCGTTCCTCTGTTGCAGGACGACTGTATTAATACCACGGTCGATATCGATTGGGTTTGGGATTATATCCATCTGAGTAGCGAGGATAAGACTCGCCGTCTGAACCTGAACGCCCTGCACGATGAGGTCAGGACGTGGTTCACGCCCGAATCAATTGACTCTCTCATGGGAGAGCAAGTCGGTGAAACGGAGGCGATTGCTCGGGAATGGTTGGGCCGTGGGGGCAAGCGTTGGCGTCCTTTCCTAACCGTTGCGTCTTTTCAGGCACTCCGTGATGATGAAGGGGCTCGGGAATTGAGTGATGATCTTAAAAGGCTGTCTCTCGCGGTGGAATGTTTTCACAAGGCTTCCTTGATCCACGATGATATTGAGGACGAAGATTTCGAGCGCTACGGTCTCAAAACCCTTCATGCTGAATACGGTGTTGCGGTCGCTCTCAATGTCGGCGATTTTCTTCTTGGGGAGGGATACCGTCTCATCGGCGAGTGTGAGATTGACGATTCTCAAAAATCACAAATGCTTCTGGCGGCCTCCAGAGGGCAGCGTGAACTTTGCCGTGGCCAAGGAGCAGAGCTTCTTTGGACGCGTAATCCTGCTCCATTGAAGAGCTCCCAAGTTCTTGAGATCTTCCGCCAAAAGACCGCTCCTGCCTTTGAGGTGGCTCTCCAAATCGGTGCGGCCTGTGCCGGGAAGCTCGGTGACGTTTCGGAAGCACTTCATTCCTACAGCGAAGCGCTCGGGATTGCTTATCAGATCCGGGATGACATGGATGACCTCGCGGAAGACAGTGGGGAAAATGTCCTCGGCGCCATTCGTCCGAGCATTCTTCTCTCGACCACGCACGAAAAGGCGAAGGGCGAGGAGAAAGCATTTATGGCGGAACTATGGTCCAAAAAAAGTTCCGTGGACGCTGCGACGCTCACGAAAGTTCGACAACTTGCCCATGATGTGAAAGCCGACGATCGCTGTGTGACCTTGTTAGAAAGCTACAAAGAAGCGGCCGTCCGGTGCTTGAGCGACCTCGACAACCATAACCTGAAGGGGCTCCTTCGCCGAGTCCTTGGTAAGATCTTCACCGACATCGAAATCAAAGGATGGTGTCGTGAGTTTGAGGTGAAGAACGGAGTACGAGACTAACGAAAATGTCTCTTCGCCTTGAAATGCTTCAAGTCGCTCGGTTGGCTCCCTCCTTGCTCGGAGCTGAAGCGAGTCAACTGGTCGATCGTTTTATCCGTTCCCAGCAAAACTCCGACGGAGGGTTTTGTGATCGGGATGGCAAGAGCGATCTTTATTACACTTCTTTTGCGGTCGATGCTCTTACCGCTCTGCAGGTCGAGCTTCCGGTGGACGATATACGATCTTACCTGATGAGTTTTGGCGTAGGGGAATCGCTCGATTTTGTCCACCTTTGTTGTCTTTCTCGAATTTGGTCCGCGATTGAGAAGAATGGTGCGGTGATTGATGCCGTTTTAAATCATTTGGAGAGGAAATTTCGGACGTCCAAAGATGGGGGATATAATCAGACTCCGGGAGCGACTTTCGGATCCTGCTATGGAAGCTTCCTCGCCTATGGTGCTTACAGTGATCAAGGTCGGATGCCGCCAGAGGCTTCACGGATCATTGATGAAAGCCTCACCGCTTTAGCTTCGAGCAGCGGGGCATGGTCGAACGATCGGAATCTTCCGGTGCCTAATCTCCCCGCGACTGCCGCGGCCGTCTCACTCTATCGCAACTTTCGCGCTCCCATTCCGGCGGCCACGGCAAACTGGATTCTTGGTTTGGCCCACGATCAAGGGGGATTCAAAGCGTTTCCTGACGCGCCCTTGCCCGACCTACTTTCGACCGCCGTGGGGCTGCATGCTTTAGACGGATTGCAGGTCTCATTTCAAAGTTGCGTTGAGCCCTTTCTCGATTTTGTTGATTCACTGTGGACCGCCGCAGGTGGATTTCATGGCACATGGAACGATGAAGATCTCGATTTGGAATACACCTACTATGGGCTCTTGGCCCTTGGTCATCTCAGCATGTGAAGACTTTTTTGAAAAATGCCCGCGCGACTTTACTGGCTGAGCGCAAGACATCGGGCTACTGGGTCGGAGAACTTTCTAGCAGCGCCCTCTCGACCGCGACGGCCTTGATTGCCCTTCATTTTGTCGATTCCGAACGTCACGAAAAAGTGAATCGGAATGCCACCGAGTGGTTGGTGAAAACTCAGAATGAGGATGGCGGTTGGGGCGATACAACGATCAGTAAGAGTAACATCTCGACGACACTCCTGGTATGGTCGGCTCTTGGCTTGAGAGGTGATGTCGAGGAGTCCATTCATCGGGCTGAGAGTTGGATCAGGAAGACCGTGGGGAGTCTCGAACCCGACGAGATTAAAGCCAAGGTGACGGCCAGGTATGGGAAGGATAAGACTTTTTCCGGGCCCATTCTCATGGCCTGTGCTCTTTGCGGAAGGTTGGGGGGGGCTCCGGAAGTCGCTTGGCAACATGTCCTTGCTTTGCCTTTCGAACTGGCGGTCTTTCCACGGCGGTGGTATGGGGCACTCAAGTTCCCCGTGGTGAGCTACGCTTTACCTGCCTTGATCGCGATTGGGTATGCCCGCTATTATCATGCCAAGCCCTTCTTTATTTTTCGAGCGATTCGGGCTCTGTCTTGGAAGCCGGTGTCCCGTCTTCTGGCTGAGATCCAACCTGCCAGTGGCGGATATCTTGAAGCGACCCCATTGACCAGTTTCGTGACGATGGCTCTCGCCAGTGCGGACCAGAAAGATCATCCGGTCGTGCCAAGGGGCGTGCGCTTTCTCCTCGACTCAGTCCGCGCTGACGGGAGCTGGCCGATTGATACCAATCTCGCGACATGGGGAACAACGCTCGCGACAAAAGCGCTCCTCGCCTCGACCGATAATCCTGGTGATTTCCCGAAGGAAGAGCGGGAGCGCGTTCAGGCTTGGCTTCTTGCACAGCAATACAAAACGGTCCATCCCTTTACGGTTTCGCCCCCTGGGGGGTGGGCGTGGACTGACCTCAGTGGTGGAGTCCCGGACGCCGATGACACCGCGGGTGCTTTGCTGGCGATCCATCGACTTGGTCGCGAGGCCCCCCCCGTCCGGAAGGCTGCTGCAGCGGGGATCATTTGGCTTCTTGATTTGCAAAATAGAGATGGTGGCTTTCCGACATTTTGTCGTGGTTGGGGAGCCTTGCCCTTTGATCGCTCCAGTCCGGATATCTCAGCTCATGCGTTGAGAGCAATGGTGGCCTGGAAGCCTTGTTTGGATGTTTTTCTTCAAAAGCGAATTTCCAAAGCAATCGGGAAACTTCTTCGTTATCTGGAAGCCCGGCAGGCCGGAGATGGCTCATGGACGCCTCTCTGGTTTGGCAATCACTATTTGGAATGTGAAAACAATCAAACCTACGGCACGGCACTCGTAGTTGTGGCCCTGACTGCCGAAGACTCCGAACAGTCAGCGGAGATGCGTCGGAAGGGCATCGCTTGGCTCACTTCAACGCAATCAGAAAACGGGGGATGGAGTGGGGGAGACTCCACCAAGCCGACTTCGATTGAGGAAACCGCGCTCGCGATTAGGGCTCTCTCCACGGCGGGAGGTTCCCGACAATTGCAGAAAGGGATCGCGCACCTTCGTCAGTTGACCGGAAACGGGTTGGCGTTTCCCGTAGCGCCGATTGGATTCTATTTTGCGAAGCTCTGGTATTGGGAAAAACTCTATCCGATGGTTTGGACCGTCGATGCCTTGGAGGTTTTTTCAAACTCCAAGGGGGAGGTCTAAGGTCGCTGGACATTCAGGATGCTTTTATGACGAATCACGATTCCCAAGACTTCAGTCTGGGGGGCGGATCGGAAAAGGGGCGGGGCGCCGGTCAATACGCGACCTATCAGTCTCTTCGAGTCGACCCCTCCGGAGAACTTGTCAGAACCGGCAATGCCAGCTTCGCCAGAAAGTGACGGATGCGCTGGACATGATGGGACGATTGAGGAAATTTAGGGGAGTGCGTCAAGCGGTGGAAGAGCGTTTTGAGCTCTCTTCTTTTCCTCTTTCGAGAAAATGTTGGGGTGCTAGGGTTCGCCCATGAAAAAGATGATAACGACCTTCGTGACTTTATGGGTGTTGACGATTTTTGCGGGTGCCGACGTGACGACGATTAGCGCAAAGAAAGCAGCTGCCCGCCTGAAGAAGGACCCCAAGATCGTCGTGGTGGACATTCGGACACCGGAGGAGTTTGCGACGGGGCACATCAAGGGCGCGGTGAATATCAACATGAACAGTAAGGATTTTTCCGTGAAATTGGGGGAGCTTGAGCGGGATAAAAAATACATCATGCACTGCAAGAGCGGCGGTCGTAGTTCGGCTTCGCTTCCAGTTTGGAAGCGCCTGGGATTCAAAAACGTCCTGCACCTTTCAAGTGGTTCCCTCGGCTGGGTGAAGGCCGGCGAGCCCTTGGTTGTGCCCAAGAAGAAGTAGTCTTCCAGAGAGCGGGGCTTTTTAGTTTTGTGATTGGCCCTGCCAATCTAAGCTCGTCAATGGTGTCTGAGGTGAAAATAAAGATGCGCTGGCTTGCTCCCGTTTTGGGGGTGGCGGCGTGGGGCATCGCCAAGAACGCAGGCCTCGATGCTCCGGCGGCGATCGCGCTGGGGATCACGGTGGTGACTGCGCTTTGGTGGATGTTTGAAGCAATCCCAATTCCGATTGCTTCGCTTGTGCCAATTGCCCTGCTCCCGCTTTTGGGCGTGTTGGATGCCAAGACGGCGGTCGCCCAGAGCTATGGGCATCCTCTGATTCTGTTGCTGCTTGGCGGGTTCTTTTTATCAAAGGGGATGGAGCGCAGCGGGGTGCATCGGCGCCTCGCACTTGGCATGGTGCGGGTGTGCGGAGGAGGGGATGACGAGGCAGGGATAAGACCGAAAGCACTGATGTTGGGATTCATGCTGGCGGCGGCAGTCTTGAGTATGTGGATCTCAAACACCGCGACGGTGCTGATGCTTCTTCCTATCGCTCTGGCGGTCCTTGATGGGAGTGAATCCAAGGAAGGGGTCAATCCGCTCGCGGCACCGCTCATGATGGCAATTGCCTATGCTGCGAGTGTGGGTGGGTTGGGGTCGCCAATCGGGACACCGCCGAATCTCGTCTTTATGGAGCAATACCAGGAGGCGACCGGGAAAGTGATGACATTCACGCAGTGGATGGCTTACGGAGTGCCGGTGATTGTCGTCATGCTGCCGTTGATGTGGCTTTGGCTGAGTCGAAAACAAGTGGGAAAGATGTCGTTGAAACTCCCGAAGGTCGGAGCATGGCGTCCGGCCGAGCGGAGGACTTTGACTGTTTTCGGTCTGACTGCCTTGGGCTGGATGACTCGGCTGGAACCCTTTGGAGGTTGGAGTGAGTGGCTGGGCCTTCAAGGGGCCAATGATGCCTCAGTGGCTTTTGTCGGAGTGATGGTGATGTTCTTGATCCCTGATGGTAGCGGCCGGAAAGGAGAGCAGGGACGGCTCTTGGATTGGAAGAGCTGTCAGGATATTCCTTGGGGCGTCTTGTTACTTTTTAGCGGAGGGATTTGTCTGGCGGCCGGGATCAAGGACTCGGGCTTGAGTCAGGAAATTGCGGGGTCTTTAACAGGGGTGGGAACTCTCCCGGTGCTCGTTCTGGTGTTGACGGTGTGCCTCTTGATGACCTTTCTGACCGAGCTTACGAGCAATACCGCGAGCACGATTTTGATCATGCCGATTCTGGCTTCGGTGGCCTTGGCGAATCATATTGATCCGATTGTGGTGATGTTGCCGGCGGCGCTTAGTGCGAGTTGCGCCTTCATGCTGCCGGTGGCGACCGCCCCGAATGCGGTCGTCTTTGGTTCAGGTCATCTGACGGTGCCGCGAATGATGCGCGAGGGCATCGTCCTCAATCTCATCGGAGTGGTCGTGGTCACTCTTTACATTTGGATCAGATCGTAAGACCACTTAAGACGAGAGAGCGGCCAGTGATCGCCGCGATTTTGGAGACTCATCGCTCGGGTATTTCCTGCGGTGGAGGAGGTAGAAGAGGGTGGGGCAGAGGAGGAGGGTGAGGACGGTTGCGAAGGCGAGGCCGAACATCATGGCGTAGGCCATGGAGGACCACATCCCGCCGCCGGAGATGGCGAGGGGGAGGAGGCCAAAGACGGTGGTTGCGGTTGTCATGATGATGGGGCGGAAGCGCGATTTGGCGGAGTTAACGACGCAGTCGATGAGGTTGGGTTTTTCATCGGCAGCGAGTTGGTTGCGGGTTTCGTCGATGAGGAGGATGGCGTTGTTGACGACGATTCCCATGAGGGCGATGAGACCGAGTAAGGTCATGAAGCCGAAGGAGGATCCGGTGACGATGAGGCCGGAGACGACGCCGATAAGCATGGGCGGCACGGTCATCATGATGATGGCGAAGGCACGAAGGGAGTTGAATTGTGCAATGAGGATGAGGCAGAGGATGGCGATAGGGATGGGGGCACCGGCCGCGAGCTTTTGCTGGGATTTTGCTGATTCGGCTCGCTCGCCGGCCCACTCGATGGAGTAGGCGGAGGGCCAATCGTTGCCGCCGATAAGGGTTTCAATTTTTGGTTTGAGGTCGGCGAGGACTTCGGAGGAATAGCGTCCTTGGACTCGGCATTTGATGATCATTTCGCGCTGAGTGTTCCAGCGGCAGATGGAGCCGGGTTGGAATTCCAGGTCGATATCGGCGGCTTGGCTGAGGGGGACGATACCGCTTTGGGCGCCGAAGACGGGGAGGTCGTGGAGTCGATCGAGGTTTTCGCGGAAGTCTTCGCGCGAGCGGAGGATGACGGGGATGGCGTGCTCGCCTTCCCGGTAAGTGGTGGCGGCGAGACCTTGGTATTGAAGGGAGAGGGCGCTGGCTAATGATGTGGTATTGAGGCCGAGGCGGGAGAGTCGGACGGGATCGGGATCGATGGAGATTTGCTTGGTCCAGACGCCCCAGTTGTCGCGGACGCCGATCGCGCCATCGGTCTCGCGCATGAGGCCGGCGATTTTGTCGCGGAGTTCGTAGAGGGTGTTGAGGTCGGGGCCGCGGAGTTTGATCTGAATGGGGTCACCGACGGGTGGGCCACTTTCGAGGGCTTTGGGGGCGATGCGGGCGGCGGGGAATTGATCGCGGGCGTATTCGTTGAGGTCGTCGACGAGTTGGTTCACTTGTGCGGGATCCTCGGTGGTGGTGAGGATGCTAAAGAAGGCATAGTTGGGGCTGGCTTGCTGGGGAGCGAGGGAGAGATACCAGCGGGGGCCGCCGTTTCCGATCCAGGTGGAGACGCTTTTGACATCGTCTTTTTTCTCGGTGAGGAGCCAGTGCTCGAGGCGTTCGACTTGGCTTTCGGTCTCGGCGATGTTGGTGCCAAGGGGGAGTTCGAAATCGACAACGAATTGGCCGCGTTCGTTCGGGGGGAAGAAAATGTTGGGGACAAATTTCATGCCCCAACCGGCGACGAGGGTGAGGGCGAAGGCTCCGAGGGGAAGGGACCAGCGGAGACGGAGACTGAGGCGGAGGAGTTTTTCGTAAGGGCCGCTAATTTTGGTGACGAGACGGCCCACGGGGGTGTCTTTCTTAAGGGGTTTCAGGAAGTAATAGGCGAAGAAGGGAATGATGGTGAGGGAGAGGACCCAGGAGCCGAGGAGGGTGAGGGCGACGACGGCGAAGAGGCTAAAGGTGAATTCCGCGGTCGCTCCTTGGGCCATTGCAATGATGCCGAAGGCGGCGATGGTGGTGCTTGATCCGGCGAGGAGGGGAATGATGAGGCCTTGGACGGACTGGGTGACGGCTTGCATGCGATCCATGCCTTGGTTGAGACGGTCGAGGACTTGTTCACAAACGACAACGGCATTATCAACGAGGATGCCAAGGGCGATGATGAGGGCGGCGATGGACATCATTTCGAGCTCCACTCCGAAGGCGGGCATGAAGGTGAAGCAGAGAAGAATGGCGGAGGGAACGAGGATGCCGACGAGGAGGGCGAGGCGCCAGCCGGAGAAGATGAACATGATCACGAGGACGCAGGCGAAGGCCTGGATCAGGTTGACAATGAAGGCATTGATGGAGGCGGTGACGTAGACCGGTTGGTAGAACATGGTCTCGATTTCGAGGCCGAGGGGAAGGTCTTGCTGGATTTTGGCGATCTCCTGAGTGATGCCTTCGCCGATCGCGGTGACGACGCCGCCGTCCTTCATGGAGACGGCGATGCAGAGGATAGGGTTCGCATTGAAGTGACTTCGTGAGGTGGCCGGGTCGTCGTAGGAGCGGGTCACGGTGAAGAGGTCGGAGATGCGAATGGAGGAGGATTGGCCGGGCAGGGCGAGTGGGTAGGACGAGAGTTCATCGAGCGATTCGAACTCGCCGAGGGTGACAATTTGAAGTCGTTCGTCGCCGTAGTCGGCGCTTCCGCTATTGACGACAGCGTTTTGGGCATTGAGAACGCTGGCAACCTGCTGGGGCGAGATTCCGCGGGCGGCGAGTTCGCTACTGGAGAATTCGAGGAAGATGCGTTCTTCTTGGTTGCCGTGGAATTCTACTTTTCCGACGCCATCGAGAGCGAGGAGTCGGTCGCGGATGAGGTCGCCGTAGTCTTTGAGTTCGGCCGGGGTGAAATCGTTTCCACGGAGGGCGTAGACGTAGGGGAATTCATCGCCGAAGTCATCGTTGATGGCAGGAGTGCTAGTGCCGGAAGGGAGTTTGGTGACGCTAATCTTGTTCCGCATGTCGGTCCAGATGTCTTCCATCTGGAAGTAGTTTTCATCGATCTCGACGGTGATGATGGAGAGGCCGGGCTTGGAGGTGGAGGTCACTTTGTGGACCTGGGGAAGTTGGCGGATGGCCTGCTCGATGGGTTCGGTGACCTCTTGTTCGACTTGGACGGTGGAGCGACCGGGATACTGGGTGATCACGACCGCGTTACGGATGGTGATGGCGGGGTATTCTCGGTTGCCGATGCTCAGGTAGGTGATGACGCCGAAAAGCATGATCCCGAAATACAGGGTCATCGCGGTGCGACTGTTATTGAGCGTGATGGAGGCTGGGTTCAGCATCGTGACAAAAGGTTATTTTTTGAGGAGGGTGACTTCCATGCTTGGGATGAGGCGATTGATTCCCTTGGAGACCACGACTTGTCCGGGGGTGAGTCCGGTGAGAATAGCGATTTTCCCTTGGCCTGAGAGTTCGCCGATGGTGACAGAGGTGCGGGTGACGGGACTGGTAGGTTTATCAGGATGATCGACGAGCCAAACGTAATGAGAGCCATCGGGGAGGGCTTGGATGGAGGTGCTGGGGAGGGCGAGGCCTTGGGAATTGGGGTTCGGGAAATCGAAGAGGGCCTCGCCATCGAGTCCCGAGCGAAGGTTTGCGATCTTCTCGGAGTTTTCGATGGAGATGGTGACGGGGTAGGTCGTGTTGGCGGAGGCGATGGGGGAGATTTTGGTGACGATGCCGGTGATTTTTTCTCCAGCAAGGTTACGGATCTCGATGGTGACTTTTTGCTGATCCTGAACGCGGGAAATTAGGTTGGTAGGAACTCCGATTTCGAAATCCATGCCGAGGTTCCCTTGGATTGCGATGACGGGGGTGCCAGCGGAGACGACTTGATTGACGTCGGCTGGGATCTCGGCAATGACGCCATCGTAGGGCATGACGAGGTCGGTGTATTTCACGGCGAGTTTGGCGGAGGCGAGCTTGGCTTCAGTGGCTTTTTGGCTAGCGATGGCGGAGTCGAAATCGGCTTGGCTGGCGTTGCCGGATTCGAGAAGCTCCTGGGTGCGGCGAAGTTGTTGGATCGCTTGGAGGGCCTGGGCTTCGGCGATTTGGAGGTCAGCGTTCGCATTCGCGGGATCGAGCTGGGCAAGGATGGTGTTTTTGGAATAACGGCGGCCTTCTTGGGCGATGATGGCATCGATACGGCCGGAGAGTTCGAAGCCGAGGTCGACAGAGCGGGCCGCTTTGGTTTCGCCGGAGAAGCGGCGGAAGGATTCGCTCGCGGTTTCGGGGACCTCGTAAGTGAGCACAGGGCGGGGCTTCGGGGGCGCGGGTTTCTCGTCGGAGTTACAGCCGAGGAGGAAGAGCGGAAGAAGGAGTAGGGCGGATTTATTTCTTAATGACGCGAACATGGGCGGAGCCGGTTTTTTGAAAATCGTGGTAGTGCTGGATGAAGTCAGCGACTTGAGGTTTTGACTTGGAATACTCGAACCAAGCAAGGGAGCGTTGGAGGGAGATGGCGTCCTTGAGATAGGAATAGGTGGCATCAGCCTCGGCCTGCTCTTGGGCGAGGAGGTTTGATTGAGCGTCGATGAGGGTGACGACGTTGGCTTGGCCGAGGGAGTATTTTTCGCGGACGCCATCGTAGTTTTTTTCGGAGGCATAGAGAGCGCGGCGGGAGAGTCGCATCGCGGGGTGGCTGGCGGCCATGTTGAAGCAGGCGGCGAGGGCGCGTTGTTCGATGAGGTAGACGGCGCGTTGGCGTTGGGCTTGGAGCTGGAGAATGCCGGCTTGGATTTTGGAGAGATCGGCTTCGCGGAGGTCTTTTTCGAGGAAGGGAAGGGTGAAGCCTATTCCGACGGTCCATTCGGTTTGGGCGCCGCTGGGCGTGGCGGAGGAGTCTTCGAAGACGCTTTGAGCGGAGGCGGTGAGTGCGATCTGGGGGCGTTTGTTGCGGCGGTTGCGCTCGGTGAAGCGGATGCCTTCAGCGCGGAGATTGAAGTCGAATGATTTCAGTTCGGGGGCGTTGGCGGAGGCGAGAGCGCGGGAGAAACGGATGAAGCCTTGGAAGCCTTTTTGATTGGAGACGAGGTCGGAGAATGATTCGTCGAGGAAGTAGGTTTGTTGGTCGTCAAGCTTGATGTCTTTGAGGGCCCAGTGTTTTTGGGCGTCGGTGGCGAGGATGATGTTGAGGTTGATGCGGGCGTTGCGGCGGTTGGAATCGCTGCGGATGAGATTGCTGCGGGCGGAAGCGAGGGCGGCCTGCCAGCGGAGAGCGTCGGTGTTGTCCTGGGCTCCGATTTCGCGACGGATTTCGGCGAGACCTAGGTTTTCTTGGATGAGGAGGACGTTTTTGCGTTGGATGTTGTAGAGGGTTTCAGAGAAAAGGGTGTTGAGGTAGGCGTGGGCGGTGGTTTCGATGGTGTCAAGGGCCACAGATTGGGTTTCGAGTTTGACCGCTTCGGCACGCTCGCTGAGGGCTTCGATTTGTTGGTAGAGTTGATCGGAGTAGAGGAGTTTGTTGACCTCGACGCCGAGAGAAATGGCGCCGGCTTGGCGGGGGGTGAGGAAGGGGTTGTTCCGGCTGTGGACTTCTCGGGTGCCCGCTTGGCCGACGAGGTCGGCGGTGGTGGCGTATTGGGCGATGCCGGAGCGGACGTCGGCGAGGGAGGAGAGCCAAGACGCTTTGGCGGCTTTGATATCAGGGTTACGTTTCGCGGCCATCGCCATGGCGGACTCTAGGGTGAGCGAGCCGGAGGACTTTTGGATTTCGTCTTGCTTGAAGAAGGTGGCGCTGAGAGTGGTGTCGTAGTCGGGGGACCAACCGATTTCGCGGGCGGTGGCGAGGTTGATTTTGAGCTGGTCGGCGAGGCGGAGGATGACGGGGAGGTGGGTGGTGTTGACGCCGAGGAGGGCTTGGTGGAGATTGAGCCCGAGGCGGCGGTGGAGGGTCTCGGTGAGGCGGGGGGCGACGCTGGCGAAGGCTCCGGCATCGACGTCATCAGGCCCGAGCATGGAGAGGTGGATTTTGTTTCTCTGGGTGAGAGTGGTGAAGAGGGCGAAGCGTTGTTTGTCGGTGAGGGTGGGGAGGACAGGGATGTAGACGGCTTTGGCATCCGAGGGGAGGTTGGAGAGTGAGATGTCCTTTGGCGAGATCGGGACGATGCGGACGTCGAGGTCGTTAGCCGCTTCGAAGGCGTCGACGTTTTTGGTAAGTTCCTGACTGAGGGTGTCGATGACTTGTTGCTCGAGGAGGACGTGGATGATTTTGGTTTTGG
>JBLIDI010000060.1:0-17625 GCA_047634075.1 Akkermansiaceae bacterium | reverse complement strand
CCGAAAAAAGCCGGCCTTGGCAACTCCACCTGGAAGAATCTTGCGAGCAATCTCGATCTCCAAATCTTCTTCAAGAGACAATTTTACGAGAAAAATAACATCCTCCCACCTTTCTCCATCTGACGAGTGCTGAAGGATCCAAGAGTCCTTCCCTTGTTCGACATCCAACTGAAAACTCAAAATCTCATCTTGGACCACCACTTTCAGCGTCGGCAACGCCTGGGCACCCGCTCCGATGCTCAAACCGAAAAAAGTAATAAGAGTCAGCAGCTTTCCGAATCGGACTAATTTCATGGGAAGACAATGAAAGCCCGCCAAATGAAAGCCAGATCTTTTTGCTTCGGAATCTTCTTTTGTCCCGGTCTTTCCGCTCCTTCCTAAAATTTTTCTGGCGACTCCTCCGAACGGATTCATCGTGTCGTGGTTCATGTCTCACCCCCCGACTTCCGACCCTCTCCCCAACCGCCCTTCGAGCTACGGGGAACGACTCCGTGACTTCGGCTACTTTGTCCTCTTTCTCTGGGCCATTGAAATTGCCGACCGGGTCCTTTTCGGGAACTCACTCGAAACGCACGGCATTCACCCGCGCAGTTTCTCACACCTTGAAGGAATCCTTTTTGCCCCCTTTCTTCATGCCGGCTGGAGCCATCTTCTTGGGAACTCCATCTCACTCATGATCCTGGGCTCCGCCATTCTCGCCTTCGGCTGGCGCGACCTCGTGGCCGTCTCCCTCGCTGCCGCTTTCGTCGCCGGAGTCCTCGTCTGGCTCATCGGTCAATCCAACAGCAATCATATCGGAGCGAGCTCCCTCGTTTTCGGATACCTCGGATTCCTGATGGCCTCGGGCTTTTATCAACGAACCCCGGCCACCATCTTCCTCTCAATTCTTGTCCTCATTTTCTACGGAGGAAGCCTGAGCGGACTCTTTCCCACCGACACCGTCCGGGCGGAAAGTATCAGCTGGAAAGGCCACCTCGGCGGCGCCATCGGCGGCTTCCTGGTCGCTCGCGGGAGAAGGTCGAAATTAGCTTCCCTTTCCCCGCGGACGGACCGATGACTCCCCTGTGTTTTCACATAAAAGCCCGCTTCTGCCGGTCCTGATCTGCTCGCTCCTTTGGGGCAGTGCCTTTCCGGCCATCAAGTCGGTCTACCAACACTGGGACGCCAACGGCCTCGCACGATCGCTCCCCGTCATCTTTCTTTTTGCCGGTGTCCGCTTCACCCTCGCGGGCGGGGGACTTCTGGTCGTCAGCAAAAACCTCAAAGCCGAAATCCAGGCCACCTCGTGGCCACTCATTGCCGGACTCGCCCTCACCCAGACCTTCATCCAATACGTTTTCTTTTACCAATCGGTTTCGGTTTCCAGCGCCACCCTGACCGCCCTACTCGTTGCCACCGGGAGCTTCTGGTGGATGCTCCTCGCGCCCTTACTTCAAAAAACTCCGTGGCCTTCCCGACTGCAATGGTTCGGGCTCGTCCTGGGAGGCATTGGCGTCTCCCTCGCCATTTACAAACCGGGAGCAGGGGCGGGCGATCCCATCCTCGGCGCCGTCTACATGATCACCGCGACCGGCAGCGGCGCCCTTGCCCTCATCATCTTCTCGCATCTCAAGCCCACCATGTCCGCCATCAATGCCACCGGCCTCTCCCTCTTCATCGGCGGCCTTGGCCTCGCTGGGATTGGCGCAACTGCCCTGCACGCCCTCCCGGAGATGTTCGACCTCACCGTCATCATCGCCACCCTCTGGCTCGCTTTCGTCTCGGCCACCGCCTTCAGCATCTGGAATCATCTCTCGACGCTTTTCCCCGTCACCCTGCTCGCCACCTACCGCTTTCTCATCCCGGTCTGCGGCGTCCTCGAAGCCGTCCTTCTCCTGAAAGCCGAATCGCCCGGATGGGGACTCGCGATCGGCGGATTCCTCGTCGCCCTTAGCATGATCCTCGCCAAGCGCACCAGCCCGCCCACCCCCATTCGCTAAGCCAAAACGAAGATTGAAGCTCGCCACCCCATCCTCATTCAATCCACACTATCATCTCATGAAGAAATCACTCAGCATCCTCGCCGTTTTCTCCCTCCTCTTTTCATTCGCCTCCGCCGATGAATCGGAATTCCGGACCGCCACCATCGACCTCGGAATCGTCGTGAGCGATCTCGAGAAATCGATGAAGTTCTACACCGAAGCCTTGGGCTTCACCGCCACCGGAGAATTCACGGCCGCCAAGGACCTCACCAAAGAGTCCGGCCTCAGCGCCGGCGAGGAAATTGTCATCAAGAAACTTTCCCTCGGCAAAGGGGCAGGGGCCACCACCATCAAGCTCATGCAATCCGCGATGGAGAAGAGTAAGAAGAGTGATCAAACCTACATCACCAGTAGTCTCGGCTTCAGTTACCTCACGATCCACGTCAACAGCACCAAGGTCGCACTTGAGCGCCTCAAAAAATCCGGCGTGAAAGTCCTCGCCAAAGGCCCTGCCATCATCCCAGGCGGAAAAGTAGCCCTCACCGTCGTCAAAGACCCCGACGGCAACTTCGTTGAACTCGTCGGCCCCGCTGATCACAAGTAAGGCAAGACAACCGAAGCCGTAGCACCGCCATCTCGGCTGTGCTTTTCTCAAGAATCCCCCGGATCACATCCGGGGGATTTTATTTTCAAAATTAAGATCAAACATCCGCCTCTCTTGAACGGTTTGTCTTGGGTTCCCACTCATCGCAATCTATTGATATTTCTATGCGAGTGATCCTCTCTTTCTTTCTCTCTCTCGTCGTCTCTGCTTCTGCCGCTGAGAAACCCAACATCGTGATCATCGTGGCTGATGATCTCGGCTACGGCGACCTTTCCTGCTACGGGGCTAAAGACCTGAAGAGCCCGCATCTCGATGCGCTCATGGCAAGCGGGCTGCGCTTTACCAATTTCTACGCGAACTGCCCGGTCTGCTCGCCGACACGCGCCGCTTTACTCACCGGAAAGTATCAGGAACTCGTGGGCGTCCCCGGGGTCATCCGGACGAAGCCGGAGGATAATTGGGGCTATCTCTCGCCGGCCGCCACGATGCTGCCACAGGCCCTTAAAAAGGAAGGCTACGCCACCGCCGCAATCGGGAAATGGCATCTCGGCCTCGATGAGGAGGCTCATCCCAACACCCGCGGCTTTGACCACTTCCATGGGTTCCTCGGTGACATGATGGATGATTACTACAAGCACCAGCGCCACGGGCAGCACTACATGCGCCTCAATCAGGAAAAGGTTGATCCCGAAGGCCACGCCACCGACATCTTCACGCAATGGACCATCGATTACCTCGAAGCGGAGGCGAAGAAGGAGGCGGCCAAGCCCTTCTTCCTCTACCTCGCCTATAATGCGCCCCACACGCCCATTCAGCCGCCCAAGGACTGGTTAGCTAAGGTTATGGCGCGCGAGGAGGGTATCGACAGCAAGCGAGCCAAGCTTGTGGCCCTCATCGAGCACATGGACGATGGCATTGGCAAGGTCATCGCCGCGCTCAAGGAGAACGGCCAGTGGAAAAACACCCTCCTCTTCTTTGTGTCCGACAACGGAGGGCAAACCAACGTGGGTGGAAACTGCGGGAACCTCCGCGGTGGGAAGCAAGACATGTATGAAGGCGGCATTCGAGTGCCGGCCTGCGCGGTCTGGCCCGGGGTCATCAAGCCGGCCACCACCGGATTCACGGGAATCACGATGGATATCTTCTCGACCGCCATTGAAGCGGCCGGCGGAAAGCCGCTGGAAGGCCTGGACGCCCGCCCCTTTCTCACCCTTCTCAGGACCGGGATGCAGGTCGCGGAGAAACGTGACCTCTTTTTCACCCGCCGTGAGGGCAACCTCCGATACATGGGCGGGTCCTCTTGGGCCATGAAACGAGGCAATTGGAAGTTGGTCAAAAACTCACCGATGGGGCCATGGGAACTCTTCGACCTCGAGAAGGACCCGCTGGAAACCACTGATCTCGCCGAGCGACAGGCACAGACCTACCGCGAACTCGCGACCGCAATGCGGGCGCACCTGCAGCGCGGAGGTTCGGTGCCCTGGCAAAAACCCGAATAGCTCACAAAAAAGGAGCCACCTTTAAAGGTGACTCCTTTGGAAAATTGAGACGTGCTATCCTAAAAAGGAATATCATCGTCGTCGTTATCAAAGCTATCGGCAGCCGCCGCACCCCCTTGATTCGAGGGAGAAGACGAGGATTGCTGGGGCGGAGCCGACTGTTGGGATGAACCAGATTCGTGGGACGGAGGAGATCCTCCACCACCTTGGTTTCCGCCACCACCCTGGCCCTGACCACCGATGAACTGCATGTTCTCGCCGACCACGCGCAGACGCTGGCGCTTCTGGCCGGTCTGCTTGTCATCCCACTGGTCAAGTTGAAGGCGTCCCTCGATGAAGACGGAACGTCCTTTGGCGAGATATTGCCCGGCCAGTTCGGCCTGACGCCCCCAGAGGGTCACATCGACATAGGTGACTTCCTCAATCCTCTCACCATTATCACCGGTTCGAATCCGGTTCACGGCCATTCCAAGATCACAAACCGCGGTTCCCTTGGGAGTGTAGCGGACTTCAAGATCCCGGGTGATATTCCCGAGAAGCATGACTTTGTTAACATTGGCCATGGCGTGAGCGAGTAAGAGATTGGACCTTTAGGAAAGGCGTTGGTAGTGCTGAAGGTGCACCGAGGTATTCAGCTTAAGGCGAGCCTGAACCTTGTTGATGACGTCTGCTTCAGCTTCGAAGATATAGTTCACGTAGTGACCACCATCGAGCTTACGCGCGTTATAGACAAATTTCTTGCGGCCGAGTTGCTTGATTTCATCAAGCTTGGCGCCTTCTTCTTCGAGCTCTTTGGAAACAGTACTGACGAGTTCATCAATGCTGCTCTCCGTTCCCTGGGTGTTCAGGACAATCATGCCCTCGTACTTGCGATTCATCTTCTTCCGTTTGTTTTTTCGGTTTCTTAAGAGTTCGGGTATTGAACTCGTTTGCAGCTTTTTCGAAGCCACTTGAAGAGGCAACCTGAACAGCATCGGCGGCTGTTGCAAGCGTGTTCTCAACGAGTTCGCGTTCCGCCGTCGCAAAAGTTCCTAAAACATGCCCCACAAGCTGCTCTCCACTGGCCCCGCTAATGCCCAGCTTCAGGCGGGAAAACTTGTCGGAGGGTAGATGGGCAAGCAGTGAACGCACGCCATTGTGGCCTCCGTGACCACCGTTCATCCGAAAGCGAAGATTCCCCAGCGGCAGGGAAACGTCATCGAAAACCACGAGGATTTGTTCCGGGTCCCAGCGGAAAAAACGAGCGAGCGAGCCAATCGCACGGCCACTTTCGTTCATGTAGGTCATCGGCTGAACCAGGAGAATGTCATCGACCTTGCAGGTCCTGGATTCCCACTTGGACTCGAACTGGAACTTCTGACCCGCCCGGTCAGCCAGGGTATCGAGGACTCGAAACCCGATATTGTGGCGAGTATTGAGGTATTTGTCTCCGGGATTTCCGAGACCGACGATGCATTTGAGGCTCACATGCAGAGAGTAAGGGTTCCCTTCCGTGATGGAAAAGAAAAACGCCCGAAGCACAGGGGCCCCGGACGTTTTGAAATTTGAAAAGAATGGTTTATGCAGGGGAACCAGCTTCAGCAGCAGGGGCACCTTCTTCGCCATCTTCACCTTCGATACCGCCTTCGGACTTGGTCACGCGGGACTCGTTCACGATTGCGACGAGGACGTCAGCAGCAAGGACCACTTCAATCCCATCAGGAATGATGAGCTCACCAACGGTGAGGGAATCGCCAACTTCGAGGTGCTCGATGCTTGCTTCGATCTTCTCGGGAAGATCTTTCGGAGAACAAGAGATCTCGAGGTCACGAATAAGCTGCTCGACGATACCACCGGCTTTGACGCCAACGGGCTCGCCGTAGACCTCAACCGGGATGGAAGCACTGATCTTCATTCCCTCGGTCACGGCCAAGAAATCGGCGTGCACAAGATGACCACTCAGTGGATTATACTGGGTGGACTGGAGGAAAGCTGTTTGTGAAGCTCCGCCATCGATTTCAAGATCAACGAGAATACTCTCCGAAGCACTATGCGTGAGAATATCGGTGAGTATCTTGGTGTTAACCTTGATATTAATGTTTTCGGAGCCCTTGCCATAAATGACGGAGGGGAGGGAGCCTTCACGACGCATTTGCTTGAGGACACCGGATCCGGTGCGCTTGCGAGTTTCAGCTTTGAGAGTTTGGGTCTTCGCCATGGTATGGATGGGTTGAATTTTCCGCGATAGGTCTCGCGCGGGGCGATTGCTTACACGGAAGGCGCGTCAATGTCAAAGAGAGAAGTGACCGATTTTCCATTATGGATTCGGTCGATCGCTTCTCCGAAGATGTCGGCGATGGAGATTGGGTTGACTTTCCCCCGCTTCGTCACCGGGGTCGAATCGGTCGTGATGACCTCCTCGATGGCAGATTCCTCGATCCGTTTATGGCCCAATTCTCCGATCACGGCATGGGTCACGGCTGCGAAAATCCGGTTCGCACCCTGGGCCTTAAGAATTTCAGCGGCGGCGCAGAGCGTGCCCGCCGTCTCGGTCATGTCGTCCACGAGCACGACATCCCGCCCCTTGACATCACCAATAACCTGCATGGCCTCAACCTCGGTGGCTGAAAGTCGGTGCTTTGCCACAATCGCCAAGCGCGCCCCGAGAGCGTCAGAGTAAGCACGTGCCATTTTGACGCCACCGACATCTGGCGAAACTACGGTGAGATTCTCGCATTGATCACCAAAACGCTCACGGATGGCGCGGATAATGATCGGCTTCCCGTAGAGGTGATCGACCGGGATATTAAAGAATCCCTGAATCTGGGCGGCATGGAGGTCCATTGTGACGACCCGGTCCACTCCGGCAGCAGATAACAGATCAGCCACGAGTTTCGCCGTGATGGGCACGCGGGGCTGGTCCTTGCGATCCTGACGGGCATATCCGAAGAATGGAATGACCGCATTGATCCTCCCGGCACTGGCGCGCTTGGCCGCATCCACCATGATCATCAACTCCATGAGGTTATGATTCGTCGGCGGACAGGTCGGCTGGATGATGTAAACGTCTTCGCCTCGGATATTCTCGTTGATCTTCACGAAGGTCTCACCGTCCGGAAAGGCTGTCACACTGACATCAGCCAGGGGACACTTCAGATATTCGGCGATGTCAGAAGCGAGGGCGTGGTGGGCGGTGCCCGTGAAAAGTTTCATGCCGAAATTGGAGATCATCTGGGGAGAGACTTAGCGGGTGGTCGGCGCGGAATCAAGACCCGCTTCCGTCGCAATGACCTCTGCGATCTCTTCCTCGCTCAGTGCGGCAGGGAGAAATTGGCCCGCTTTGAGGTAACCAAGATTGATTTCAAGCTGTTCCAGCTCTTTCTCCCAACGAGGTTCTTTATCGCTCACGACTTTCTCCGCCCGCTGGTATCGCTTCTGCGCCTCAAGCAGCAAGGCATAAGCGAGCTCGGGATTTCGGGGTCGGGCGTTCATCCAGACATCATTTCCCCGGAGAAACAATCGCCGCGCCTCGTGGGATGATATCCAAGCCTCAAGCTCAAGCCGGAGTTCTTTCTCCAAGGGAAGCTCCCGAAATTTGTTGAGAATCTCACGGCGTTTCAAAACCCTCCTCTCAGCCTCCCGCAGAAGCGCGAGAGTTGCCGCGTTGTCATCGGACTTCAGAGCCTGCAAGTAGGAACTGCGCGCCGCATGAAAATGCGGTCGCAGGGAATTCTCACGGGCCCAAATTGCTTTCATCGCCTTTTGATGGCCATCTTCAGCCGCCGCATGATTTCCAAGAGCATCTTCCACCCGGGGAAGGCCTGCCAGCGCGGCCGAAAAATGGGGATTCAATTTTAAGGCGCTTTCAAGAGCGGCCTTTGCACGTAGGTTCAAGATTTTCGCCTCTGCGGGCTGGCCTCGCTTGACTGCGGCATTGGCCTCAGACATGGCGCGTCGTGCCACGACTTCGTAAATTTTAGGATCCCAACCCAGCTTCCCGGCGTCTTCCAGAGTGTCCAGGCCACGAAGAAGATCATCATTCGTGGCCGCTGTGGCCAACTCTTGATCGGCCACCCCGGTCCGCAGATAGGACAGAGAAAGATGCCCCCCCAAAAAAAGAAGTCCGCCCGCCACGCCCAGCCCCAAAACAGCAACGATGCGCCCCGACGCTTTGGCAGGAGTGGCGGTCCGAGATGTCGAAACCGGTCGCGAGACCAGAATCCCCAGTTGGAGAGCCACCAAGGCCACGCAAGCGGGGAAGTGAAAGAGAAAGCTGAAATAAGATTGGCAAAGGACAGCCACCAATCCACCGGCCGCGCCCACCTGCCAGAGGGACAGCACCGGATCGCCTTGATCGCCCTTCAAGAAACTCGTCACCCCGAGCACCCCGTGAACGAAAACAAGGAGAATGATAATGAGAAACCCAATCAGTCCGTAATCGGAAAGAACCTGGAGGTATTCATTATGGGCGAACTCAGGGTCCCCCATCCAAAGCTCCAACGAGTCCGGATCCCAATTTTCCAGCGCGAGATAGGAAAAGGCGCGCGGCCCTTTCCCGGTAACGGGAGCATCCAAAAAGACCTCAAAGGCCATTTGCTGGAAAGCCAATCTCCCCCCATCCACCACCTCGCCAGTGACCGCTCTCCCACTCGCTGTGCGGCCGGTCTCGTCGTTATACTTCTCGACTCGTTTATCGGTAATTTTCTGAACGACCCAGAACGAACTCACCACTCCCCCGACTCCGAGAAGTACCAGCGCGATTGCGGCCACACCCACCATCTTGCTCTTGCGTTGCCTGAGATAAAGAATGACCAAAACCATCCAGATCGAACCTCCGACGATAAAAGAGACCCACCCCCCGCGGGAACTACTTAGGACAAGCGCGACGATCAATCCCACACTCAAAAGACCACACCCGCTTCTCAAAAGGAGATTTCGCCCGAAAAACAAATAGGAGAGGAAAAAGAAAACCGAGCCATTCAGAAACGAGGCAAAGGCATTGTAGTGGCCAAACAATCCTCCCGTAAACCCCCCGATCTCAGTGGCCGCCTGCCAGACATAGAAAGTGTTCCCGGAGGCTGCTTGAGCCACCGCAACGCCGACATTGACCACCGCCAGCATCGCCAAAATCGAAAGCCAATACGGCCTCGCTCCTTTCCCCGATGATGACACCAGGAGGTAGATCCCCAAAAAAACCAGCATCAAAATGAGATCGGGCACTGCCAGACCCACGGGCCCTGCCGTCATCGCTCGCCAGATAAAATACCCTCCCCCCAAAAGCACCGAAATTATCAACCACGGCCGCCCTTCAATACCCGGTTTCACCAATCGGACCATCGTAAGTAGGAGCCCCGATACCCCCAAGCCGATAAGCCCGACGCCAGTCCGGCTCCCGACCAGATCCACTCCGGTCGCGCCAATCACAGCGAAAGAGAGAGCCCCCAAAAACAACGCAATGTTCAATAACCTGCTCATCGTGCCCCTTTACTAAACAAGACTGCCGGAATGGTCTTAAACAAAATTCGAAAATCTTCCCAAAGCGACCACCGGTCGATGTATTCCAGATCGAGTTTCACCCACTCCTCAAAGTCCGTGATGTCACTGCGCCCGCTGATCTGCCAGATACAAGTGATCCCCGGCTTCATACTCAAGCGCCGCCGGTGTGACGACTTTTCGATCGCGGCAATCTCATGGACCGGGAGGGGCCTTGGCCCGACCAAACTCATCTCGCCCTTGAGAACATTGATCATCTGGGGGAGTTCATCGATACTGTAATTCCGCAAAAACTGCCCGAATGAAAAAATCCGAGGATCCGAAGCGAGCTTAAAAGCCGGGCCGTCCACTTCATTCCCATGCTCTTCCTTGATCTGATCGAGCATTTTATCGGCATCGGGGACCATCGTCCGAAATTTAAAGATCCGAAACGGCTTGCCATAAAGCCCGGCCCTTTGCTGGGTAAAAAATACCGGCGCGCCCGGACTGGCGAGCCGAATTCCGATCATGGCCGCGATCCAAAACGGGGAGAAAAGAATCACGGCAGTCAAGGCCCCGACAATATCGACAAGCTTCTTGGCAAAAAGCTGCCAAGAAAGCTCAGGAGTCGAACGAAACACCAACATCGGCTGTCCTCCAATCGCATCAAAGCTGGGTCGCGCCACCGAGGTTCGCAAAAAAGAAGCTCCGATCCAAGCTTCCACCCCCTGCACCTCGCAGGCCTCCACCGCCCGCGCCACCCGCTCAAACTCAGTATGGGCTGTTAAGAAAACCACCCGTTGCACCGACTCTCTTTTGATGAGATTATCCAGCTCTTCCACTGACTTTGAATTCAGATCAAAGTGACAAACGACCTTCCAGGCTTCCAAAATATCGTTGTCCAGCTCTTTGAGAAATCCTCCGGTTTCTTCATGTTCGCCCGCCAACACGACTCGTTCCAACAGCCCCTCTGAGGCCGCACGTGCCCGTAAAATCTGGCTGGTAAAATGGGTCCGAAGCCAAAGGAGCAAGAAGCTCAGAAGAATTCCAGAACCAAGCACCAATCGCCGAGTATCCCAAATTTTTCCAAAAACCGCGACGATCCCGATGATCAACATCACCGTAAGCATTCCTCGCAGCAGGATACTTAAACTATGAAACCCACGCCTGCTCAAGAGGCGGTCGTAGTGCCCAAAGCGCTCCAGAACCAGAGGGGTGAGAGGAACCACGATAAAAACGACCCAGGTCATCCCCGCCAACCCACCGGCTTCCAGTTCGGGCATGCCGAGCAGGCTCCGTAAAGGGTCATGGACCCACGAGGCCATCGCAAAAGACAACCAAATCAAAGTGGCATCGAAAACCTGAAATGCCTGAATGGAAAAATGTTGCTTCGCGCCCCGTTCATTCATGAGCCCAAATTCCTCCGCTTATCCAAGGTGGCATCCGACCCCTCTCTGGGCTCCGAAATAACCAAGGGAAGAAGCCGTCTCAAAAAGGCCTGAATATGCTCTTCGGTTTCTCCTTCATTCAAGGAAGCGCCCTGCCCGTATCGGATTCCCTGGTCTGTTAGCTTTTTGGTGATCAAGGAGGAAAAAGTGGCATAGGCCCAACGTTGGTCGTAGCCCTTGAGAAGGCGATCCTTCATATCTTCGCCGGTTCGCTCATAATGTCCCGAGACAATCTTCTCATGACCCACGAAGGTGTAGTAAAAAATTTGCCAAATATAGGCCTTCTCGCCGTTTGGTAATAGGACATCCTGCGGTTTGCCTCCCTCTTCTTTGACAGTCTGGTAAACACGACGGCACAGGATTTTGCGGACCGGCAGAACTTCTCCATTTGCCAGGATGTCTTTCCAGTTCAGGGAAGTCTCAGACATAAAGTCCCAGCCCTGCGCCCGCAGACAGACTTCTGGACGGTGAATACTTTGACTCAGGTTCTTTCCCGAAAAAACAATGGACGCCTGAACTGAAGGCTGAACTCCATCCTTATCATAATAGGACATTCTTTCGAACTCAGTGTCCGAGGCTAGCTTTGACTTCTCCGCCTCCCCTGCCTCCTCCGGCTTTCCAATCCAATTCCCAAGCACCTCGGGGAGATTCTTGGCCAAGCGGGATGGCTTCATCCCCGGACTGTCTGGAAAAGCCCATACTATCCCAGCAAAAATTGCCACCACCACACTTAAAATTACAAGTCGCCTCTTCATGATGGCGCCCCCCCCTTGGCTACGGTTCGCGACGTCTTGACTGTTCGTTTCACTCTTTTCGATCTTCGTTTTTTAAAGTTCAGAAGGTAATCGACCAAGTAAAGCCCTGACAACGCGATGGGGAAGAAAAACAACAAACCCGCCCAATCGTGCCACGTCCCAGTTCCGAATTCTCCATATCCAAACTGCGCTAGAATCAGGATCGTGAAAATCCGCAAAAAATTCCCGATAATCGCAAGCGGGAACGACGACGCAAAGAGAACCCCTCTTTTCCAAAGCGACTTCTGAGTGTAGTTCGCATAAACGGCCGCTATCATAGTGAGCGCCATCAACGAACGTATCCCGCTACACCCCTCGGCCACCTTCATGCTGCTTCCACCAATGTAAATATCAGCTCCGCTGTTCACCAATTCCATCCCGAAGAAAACTCCGGTGTGATAGCACGACTGTGTAATCAGGGTCTGCAGATTTCCGGTCAAAATCGCCTCCAACCCTGGGACCGGCACCGAAAACCACAGGAAAAACGCCGGGAAAGTGACATGCCTCGCGATCGCAAACCCGAAAAGATACTGGGTGAAACCAATCACGACAAAGGGAGCCCCCACCAAGGCCAGGCGCGGCTGGATCGTCCGAATGGAAATTAGGAAAAAGAACATCCCAAGCAGAAGAATCGCCAAACCCAAATAAGAAGGTCTCGCCACTTCGTTCTTGGTCCGTTGATAGGCCATCCAAAGCATCACCCCGAATGCCACCGGCACAAAGCGACCGTGTAAGAAATTGTTATCTGGATTGCAGGCATGCCAAGTCCAGCCCGCCAGGCTTTTACCCACCACCGTCGGATACGCGGGGTAAACAAAAAAGATGAGAGTCAAAATCGCCAAAGCCCCAAACCCCATCGCCCGAATCGAGATTGGCAGGTCTTTGATCTCAGACAGAACGAACCTCTGCTTGCCCAGAGGCTCGGCGGTGTTCTCGGAATCGCTCATATCCTGTGATTAACGGACGTTAAAGGCGTTTCAGCAAGTCCAAAGGACACATCAATCTTTGCGATCGTGGTCGATCCGGAAGGTCCTCCCACGGAGTTTGGCATTCTTGAGACCATCAATGACATCATCGGCAATCTCCTTACTGATATCCACCAAAGTATGCTTTGGAAAAATGGTGATCTTACCAAGTGAACCATCCGGGACATTGCACTCACGGTAAATCATCCCCGCGATATCTCCCGGCTTGATGTGCTGGGCCTTACCAAGATTCATGAAGAGGCACGACATCCCCTTGGAATTATTGCGCTCGGGCTTCGCACCACGGTCCCGATCTCGCTCCGGCCGTTCCGGCCGTTCCTTGCGTTCGCGACGGTCATCCTTCCAGCTGGATCGCTCCCGTTCATTCGCGAAGGCTTCCTTCTGCTTGTCCTCGGCGATGAATTCCCCTTCCCGCGTCGTCGATTCACGCAGCAGGGTGAAGGCCGCACTGGCAATATCAGTGGCGGTGTGACCCTGCTCGAGAAGACGGTCAAGATAGCTCTGGTAGTTCCCAACCTTTCCGGTCTCCAATCGCTCTTGAATACTCTGAAAAAGTGTGTCGGCCCGCTTCCCCTCGACCTGCTCCTGACTCGGAACGCGCTCGCGGCGGATACTCTGGCGAGTGTATTTCTCGATCGTTTGGAGACGGTAAATATCCCGGCCAAAAACAAAACTTACCGCTTTTCCGGTTCGTCCCGCCCGGCCAGTGCGTCCGATCCGGTGGACATAATCTTCCGGATCATGAGGGATCTCATAGTTTACCACGAGATCGATATCATTCACATCGAGCCCACGGGCCGCTACATCAGTGGCAATGAGAACCTCAATCGTCCCTTCACGAAAGCGCGCTAATACGCGCTCGCGCATCTGCTGGGTCATATCGCCATGAAGACGGTCCACCGAGTAACCACGGGCCAAAAGCCCCTCGGTCACTTCATCCACCAGACGTTTGGTATTGCAAAAAACCAGCGCCAATCGGGGCGGGTCAATATCAAGAAGGCGCGAAAGAACCTCGATCTTGGAGCGTTGCCGCACCTCGTAGCAAGACTGATCGATAGAATCCACCGTGAGCGACTTGCGCTCAATTTCGACGATCTCGGGATTGTTGCCATAACTCTCGATGATCCGGCTGACCCTGCGATTCATCGTAGCTGAAAAGAACATCGTCTGACGATCCTTCGGCAACGCAGCCAACAATTCCTCCATCTCATCCTGGAAGCCCATGTCGAGCATGCGGTCGGCCTCGTCAAGAATCACCGTCTTGATATTGTCAGGATTGAAACTCCGGCGCTTCAAGTGATCGAGAAGTCGACCGGGAGTGCCCACCACGATATGTGTCCCCTTCCGGAGACCTTTGAGCTGGCGGTCAATTGGCGCTCCCCCATAGACCGGGAGGGCCCGGAGCCCCTTGACCTTGGAACCCAGGCGGAAAACCTCTTCACACACCTGCACCGCCAGTTCCCGGGTGGGACAGACGATCAAAGCCTGCGGTTCAGCAAGATGAGGATCGATATTCGCGAGCGTCGGCAAGGCAAAAGCGGCGGTTTTGCCAGATCCGGTTTGGGAGAGACCGACAAGGTCCTTCCCCTTCAAGGCGAGCGGAATGGTCTTGGCTTGAATAGGCGATGGAGTCTCGAAACCCATTTCGAGGACGGCAGCGAGAAGAGGCTCGGGAAGGCCGAGTTCGGTAAATAGGGGAGTGTCCATGGTAAATGGGGGTCGCGCTCACACTTTGTGCGATGAGACGAAACTAGAGATTTCGAAATCTCAGTCTTTCCCCTCAAAAGCAAGAAGGAAACGAAAGTTCCGAAAAAGACAGGAAAAACTTCACTTCCGACGCCAAAGCAGGAAAAGGATTCCGCAGAGACCACCGATGAGGACCGCCGAAGGCTCCGGAACCGCACTGGGCTCCACCTTGCCCTCAGCTCCAAAAAGACTGGTGGTCAAAGCTCCTAAACAGCTCGAAACCATCAAAATTCTCGTTACTAATTCGTTCATCGGAGGACTGTTGATAAGGACCGATCACTCTGAGAACAAGTATTTTCTGCGAAACAAATGAAAATTCCTCAGCCTTCACCACCTTGTAAAACCCTCGATAGAAGCCTCTTGGGAATTTCCCCGCACCCGTGAGCCGGCGGCATTCTCAAAATCATTTCACGCCCCCTCATCCCAATAGGCCTGCTTCCGGACCGGATCGAACAAAACTCGCGATGAACCCTCTTTTGAAATCAAACCTTCATCCTCCGTCACAAAACATCCTCTACTTGAGTTCAATCTTGAGTCGGAAGAAATCTGTCAGCGAATCAATCGGCTGATCTGTCCGATATGTCACCCGGCTGCCCTCTCTCGGACCGTAAGATTCTGAGATTCGAGTCGCCGACGCAGCGCGCCAGTTCTCAAGACCAATTGCCGACTCCACCCTAATCTGTGCTTGATCGGCATTCACGCGCCGAACCACTGAAAGCTCGGCGTAGTTCTCTCCGCCAATCTCCACCAAGGTAATCTCAAGATTACCAAGCAAGGCATACGAGGTCAGATCCCCGGTGAAGGCCAAGCCATCATCCACTCCTGGAACTCCATTAGGGCCAACACTCGGACGCCAGTCTCCGCCAAGCTCGCCGAAGCCAGCGACCATGACAAGGCTCGCTCCACTTCCATCAGCCGCATCCGGCCAAGGAAATCCATCAACGTATGCCACCTCGCGCACGAGTGTCCCGGCACCGAAAGACAGCTTCACCAGCTCTCCCCCGTTCGAGAGGTTCTTTGAAAATTCGCCGACCACAAAGTCAGGCGTTTGCGCATATCCATGGCGCAGATTGAAGGCCTCTTCATTCGCCACCACGACGAGGCGTTCACCCGCCGCGATACTCGTCTTGCGCCCCTCCACAAAATCAAACTCAATTCCCTTCGTGAATCGCAGATCGCTGAGATCAAGGGCCTCGGTGCCCATATTCATGATCTCGATCCATTCAAAGTCACCTTCCTCCACTGACGGCAAAACCGCCAATTCGGCAGAGCTTGGAGGAAGGGGATGATACATGATCTTGCTGATGATGATATTATCAAGAAACGGCTGGATCGAGGGCGCCCCGGAGACAAACTCAGCGGGTTCCGACCAATGACTCCAGCGGCCCGTCGCATCCTGATGGCGAACGCGCGCACGGTATGTCCGACCAACTCTCGTGACCGTCGGAACATCGACCGTCGTGGCAAAGGGCGTCAATTCGCCGGACTCCCACGTTGGCGTCCACTCAAAAGCCGGCCTTTCCCCCGGCGCCAAAAGCACCTCACGTGCATCAATGGTCATTTCAAACCCCATGTCGTTACTGCCAATGCTTGCGTTGTGCATCTCAATCGCGATGACATTGGCCCCCTCCAAAAAGAGGTCCGGGTTCACCTCAAATTCATCGATATCAGTCTCATCTCCACTGGAGTCGGAGAATGAGGCGTGCCTCACGACAGTCCCTTCACCGAAGCCCTCGCGGAAGGCCTCTTGACCGTTTACATAGACGACCGCGCCGTCATCGAGCAGAAGCTTGAAAGTGAAACCCTCAATCAGATTCACATCCGTGATATTCACCGTGGTCCGGAAGTAAGCGGTTGGAATCTGCGAGGCGATCGTCGTCGCAAAGTCCAGCCCCGTGACCCCTCCGAAACCAAGCGGCGAGGCTCCGGAACTCCACGAACTCTCATCAAATCCCGGCTCACGCCAAGCCGTCCCTTGATCGACATCGTTGTCCAAATAACTCCAAACCCGCCCGCCCGGCATGATCTCGCGCGTCCCGCCTCCGAGGCTCGACACCTCCGCCAAGCGCCACTCCACGGCCTGAAACGTCCCCATTCCTTGGGGATCGGAAAAATCCGAACTCGTGAAAGCCAGCCCGTCTTGCGGGAAACCAACATCGCCACTGTAAGTGATCATAGGCTTCGCCGGTAAAGCGGCATCAGCCACGAGCGCATCGAGATAAGCATCGCGACCCTGTTGACCGGAGATTCCGCTGTCCTGGGAAATCGCCGGCATCACGCCATTGGTGCCGCCAACCCAACTGCCACCCGTAAAGGCAAACTTCTTCATATCAGCAACCACCGTCTCAAGCGGCCGGTCGACCTGCCCGCCGCCTGGAGCACCGCGCCAACGCGCCTGATCCGCCGGAGTCAGGTTCTTGATGAGATCGGCGAGTGGATCGATCATCAAATCAATCTGTTCCTCGGTCCAAATGAGATCACGCATCTCGCGCACCGTGTTGAAATAATCGATACCGAAAGCCCCGCGCGGAACGGGATTCTGAGCCTGCTCGCCAAAGATCGCCTGCTTGGGAAAGTCCATCCCATCGTTCCAGTTTGGTCCCCAACTGGTATCCGAATCCCAAGGAAGCACATTAAGGCGGCCGAGCGGATTCGTCGCAGAAGGCTCGAAGTAATACGCGCGATTCTTCAAGTGCTCACCCGTGTTCGGGCGCACATCATAGTGGCGGATCATATCCACGACGGCATGATACCGGTTCCAGCTATCCCAATTGACGTGCTCGCGGAGCCAGTTGTCATCTCGTGCGGGGCGCAGCTGGTTGATGATCGTCGAGAAATCCGAAGCGTCATTGACAGCGTCGGCAGCCTGATAGCGCTGCACATCGAGCCCGTTCGTCCGGTAACTGATCAATTTGTAAAGGTTGCCTTTCTCGAGATCGTGGGAATCCAAAAATCGGGAATCGTATTCCTCCAGCGCCAGCAACATCCCGTAGTAGTCCCCCTGAAACTGAGTGGTATAGTCACGGGCATCCTGCACGATTCGAAAATGCCCCCAGTGGCTAAAAGGAGCTGCCGTCCCAGTCAAATTCCACATCAAGTGATTCGTCGCCTGATCCATGCCCCAGGTCGGATTTGA
>JBLIDI010000059.1:0-17783 GCA_047634075.1 Akkermansiaceae bacterium | reverse complement strand
CCGACCGCGTTGCCAAGTTCTTTTTTGGCAGCGGTTTTTTCAGGTCACCAAGTTTCTTACCTGTCAGCGGCCGTCGAAGACGAGAGTCCGGGCGTCGTCGAGCGGAATCTTTTTAGGCTGCCAGGCGGGGCTTCCTTCTTCGCCAAGGCTTCGGCGCACAGGTTGGTCGAAGCACCCAGGCTCTGCGCCAGTGGGGTCCCTTTCCTAGTTGAACCAGTTCAGGCCCGGGTCGTCATCCGGGATCCATTCCTTGATGGCCTGCCAGGGGGGCTCGATGGGTTCCATCGTTTGATTCGCCCGCCCGGCTGTCCCCGTCTCCGTGTAAAACGCCTCCGATCCCTCGGCGTTGTTCAATGTCGAAGGGCGGTGGCGGCGGACGGGGGAGATGGATGAGGCCTTCCCAGAGGCCGTGGAGGCGGAGAAAGAATTGGAGAAAATCAGCCTGGTATGTTTTATTCAAAGAGAAATTCGTCGTTCACGGTCCGCGACATCAAATGGGAGCAGCTCGGCCGATCATCAAAAGTAATCAGCCGCCGCGAAGTCGACCCCTTCGCCCGCCAAATCGAACCAATTCTGCGCGGCGTCTTCACCTCCGCCAACTCCAAAGGCGACCAAACCCGCCCCACCTCAGATCCCTTACCTTCTTAAGGGAATCGGGACTTTTTCAGGAAGCTCTCATTATAGTTGGATAACCAATGGAAATTTTAAGACTGAATTCTCTAGTCTTTTTCAATCCGGAAGAAAAGCTTTGTAGCGTCTACCACGCCGGCATCATCAAGATTGAAGGACATGGTCGTGGATTCTCCCTCTTGACCAGTGACCCCATCATCAAGATCATTGGTCCAGTCCACCAAGTCACCAGAATAGTGCACCGCATAAATCACACCCGGCCGGGAAGACCAAGTCAGCGTGACTTCGCTGGTGAGAGGTGAGTAATTGATCGCGGAGATTTCGAGCTCTGCAGGACCGCCAACTGAAGAACCAGCGGAGATAATATCCCCAAAGGTATCACCAATACGAATCTCATCAAAGGCGTTTCCGGCTCGAGTGAAGCCCACCGCGAGTGTGGTCAAAGTATCTTCGTCAATATTAAGTGTCGAAGTCGTCCCAAGAGCCTTCGCGTCGAAATCAGTCTCAGTCATCTCTTGATCTTCGGTAAAAAACCAAGTCGACACCTTGTCCTCGCCATCTCCGAACTCAAATTTAAGAATAACGACATTATCAAGAGTCGTGCTGATATTGCTTACGTTGGTGCGGGAATCAAAAGCACCAGCATTGAAGGTGATGGCATTCAGATCGATTCCCCACGCAGACCCATGCCCGATTCCAATTCCGGTCGAACTATCCGTGATGTCACGGACACGTTCGCTGAAACCACCACCGTCCGTGAACATCAAGCCAGGCGAAAAATTAAAGCGGCTGTCTTCAAAGTGAACGGCCATGCTCATCCAGAGAACACCATCGGCACCAGCCATGGCTCCGGCACTTTGCGCCAGAAGCCGACGCGAGTTATTGCGATCCTCTAACTGATCACTCACGAACGGAGAGAGGCCAACGTAGCCGCCAGCCTGCGGCAAATTATCCACAACACCATCCCAATCGGGCTTCTCACCATTTGTCTCGGTTGTATTACCAACCGACGCATAGATATACCCCTCACCGTTATTACTCCCGGTGGTCAAATCCTCCCAAGGTCCAACAAAGCCAACTCCTCCGTCCTGGCCATCCAAATCACCTGTTTCTTCATTGATCAAATCAACCGGATAGTCAAATGGCTCATAGGCGATCAGGTCAGCCTTCACAGAATAAGTGAGACCGATGCCGAGCAGGACACATCGCGCATTTAATTTGGCGAAATCAGTCGTTAGTTTTAGAGTTTTTGTAGTTGGTGGTTCAGTCATTAGTTTTATAAAAACCAGCTTGGCATGTTTTATTCGCCGCCGCGAAGTCGACCCCACCGCCCGCCAACTCGAACCAATCCTGCTCGGCGTCTTCACCTCCGCCAACTCCAAAGGCGCCCAAACCTGCCCCACCTCAGATCACTTACCTTCAGGCAATCGCAATTTCACATCTCAACCCTACCCAGCCCCAAAACCCTGTCAACCTCAAAACCAGCCTGGCATGTTTTATCTATTTGAGGAAGATTTACCCAGATTGACACAACCGGAACGAGGTGGAGATAGCCAATGGAAATTTTTCCCCGCAGCGCAACAAGCGACGGACTCTGATTGCCCGATACAATCAAATCGTGGTCTTTTGCTCCGCTTTTTGTCGGTACAATGCCCAAATACCGACAATCAGCGCGAAGGGGGCAAGGATAAAGAATACCGAGGAATAGCAGCCTGAAGATTCGAAACTCCACGCAAAAAACAGGGGTCCGGCTCCCGATGAGCCCACTGTCACGGCTTGTGCCACGCCTTGAATCTTTCCAAGGTGACGTTTTCCAAAAAGGTCCGCGAATCCGGCAAAGAAGATCACCGTGACGGCCCCGCTACCGACACCCAATGCTGCGGCAACGGCATAGATCAAACCGATCGACCCCGATGCCAGAGGAAATCCAATGAGGCATGCGGCAAAGACGATCATCGCTCCGCCAAAAATGTTGAGCACAGAAACTCTCTGCACAAGCCAGCCGCAGCACAAGTTGCTGACCAGCCCGGAGGCCATCATGATCGCCAGAAACCCGTTCCGGATGTCTTTGCTAAAGTCCAACGAGACCACCAATGATTCGCAAAAGAGCGTGATGCCGGTAAATGCGAAATAGTAGATTCCAATTCCAATCGTAAGCACCCAAAAGGCGGGCGACCGGAGAGCATCGCGGAACGGGATGCCTATTGGGGTTACCTCATCTTCTCCACGGCTTTTCTGCGCTTGTGGGTCACGAATCAGGAAAGCCACCAGCAAGCCGATTCCCAAAACCACCGCAGCCAGGATCACCCAAACTTTCCTCCATCCCAGGAGGTCCAGCAATGAGGCTACCGACGGAATGGCGGCAACAAAGAGAAGGCTCGTTGCGACTGCAAAGACTCCCATCGCGGTGCTCAGCTTCTTCCGGAATGATTTTGCGACGATTGCGATCGTACTGAGGGAGAGGCTGCTTTGCCCCAATCCCCTCGTTAAAATCAACACGGGTAGAAGCAATCCCGGGCCGGGAAGATTGGCGAGCCAGAACACGGCACCTGAGAGCCCTGCCAGCACTGCCGCTGTCGTCCAGCGGATACTTCGATCCAGAGCTGGACCCGTCCCGAAAAGAAAGAGGGCACCGATGAAAGTCGCCCAAAGATTCAGCTGGGCATAGGATGAGCGAGTTATCGCTAGATCAACCAAGAGCTGTTCGGTAATTAATCCTAGTCCGACAGTCCGGCCGGGGAGAGTTGCGACCATCGCCAGAGAAGCGAGCAATAGGATCGTGCCTGCACTTCTGTCTTTCCGGGAGGGGCTTTTCGTTGTCACCGAGAGTGTTGAATCAGTCTGCGTTGTGCGATGCAATTCAAGAACACCCAAACGTCAAGCAAGTGCTCCGAACATTCGCGAGGTCTGGATAAATCTGCCGGGAATAGAAAAGGTCAAATCCTCTGAAATCGAGGTGAGATCGATGATTGAGGCCCTCAGAACTACCCGCTCACGGAGCAGAGTTCACTCCAAATTGCGGTGTCGAGGAGAGAATGGTGAATTTTAAGAGTGGACCGGTGAGTTCCAAATGAGGGGTGGGAATTGGAGCGTCCATTCAGGGCTTGGGAATTACTTGTTGATGCGCACTAGGATCTCGTTGCGTCGCATAAAGGGGGGAGTGAAGGGAGGATCATAGCTGGCCTTTTCCATCACTGATGTCAGCGTGAGCTTTTGAGCCTTGGCCCATTCGGCAAGTGTTTCACGAGCTTTCTTGTCCCGGGCTTCGGTCCAGCGGCCGCTGTATCGATAGGCTGCGAAACGTCCCGCCTGTCGTTTGGTGACGGTGATACTGTTGTCGTTCGCTTTGGGCGCACCGTTTTTTGCAATTTCATCGGGCAGGACGAAACTCATTTTCTGACGATCTCCACTTGTACTCGAGAAAACCGGAGTGGTCATGGCAATCTTCTGTTTGGCTTCGTTCTTTCCGGAAATGTATCTGAACAAGCTCATGAAACCGGAGTTCTGACTGCGTTTGTTGCCCGGCATGGTGTTGGTAGCGACAACAATTTCGGGGTAGTCTCGAAGCTCGAATGCGCCATCGGTTTTGACGGCGGTGTAAGGAGCGGATTCGTAGCCTCCTCGACCGACACAGGAGGAGAGGGCGGAGCAAAGGAGGATTCCTCCGAGGGCGAGGGCGAATTTTGTGTTCATTGTAGAACAAAAATACGCCAGACCTAGAAAAGGTCAAATCCTCTAAAATCAAGGCGAGGGCGATAATTGAGCCTCTCAGAACTACTCGTTGACAGAATCAAATATGCCTTGCTTTTTTTTGTGTTCAAATGGGGGCAGCTCAGCACTTGAAGGTAAAACCGCGCCCCTGTCGAAACAGAGGCGCGGCACACACATTAACCAACCAGGGGGGTAATCCTGACAATCAAGATACCGAATCTCAACAGATCTCTTTCACGAGACTTGAGGTGGTGCCGACAGAAGAATCATATTAATTGTAGTGGAGGAACACACTTTACTGTATTTTGAGTGAAGAACGACGAGGAGAAAGTAGTGGTACCGTTACAACCAGTGATCCTGGTTTCATTAAGGCACTGCATAAGGCACTTTCGACGAGAAGCTACGATGATGCATTCTTCAAGCTCCGCACTGGCCAGGATGCGGAGACACTGTGGCTGGAAATGTTGGAGACATCGATCCTCACTGGCGTGAATTCGAGATCTCAAAACGCGATATGGGAAAACGAAAGAAGGAATAGAGATTTCTAGATATCGGACCTATGAGCAAAGCAAAGGTTCAGAGGTTTGCTACCCTCTCAATAACTTCACACTAAATAACGCGGCGCCGGGGGAACCCCCTGGTACCATTTCTGCACCGTCCGAAGCAGGCGGGCGAGTCCGTTAGGGCTTGAGCTCGCCTGACTGCTTCGGCGGACTTTTTGAGGGTGTCCAATATGTACCTTCGTGGTGCTATGAAGACTTCCAAACAAACCAAAATCACCTCGATCTATCGCAATCAGAACGTGCTCATCCGGGCGGTTTTCCAACGCGACGGGGACACCCGCAAGGTCCTCTGCGTCACCCTCGACTATGCCTAGCGCAAACACGTCGCACTGATCTGTGACGGCAACGGCGACATTTTCAAATCTGCCTTTCCGGTGGAGAACAACCCCGCCGGCATCGACTTCCTCATCAAGGAGGTCTCGGCCACCGCCCGCCGCCGCAAGATTCCCGAGAACCAGATCTTTTTCGGCGGCGAGGACGAAGCCGCGTATGTCGCCAACTTCACCGCCGCGCTCCGCGAACACGATTATCTCGTCGTGCGTGTCAGCGCATACGAAGCTAAAGAGAACCGCGAAAATCTCATCGCGAGCACCGAAACCCTGGACCTGCTCGGCATCGCCAAGACCCTGCTGGCCCGTCGCGCCCGCCTCACCGGAGAGACGGATTGTGCGAACCCCGTCTCCCATCATCTGCGCGAACTCAACCGCTGTCGTCGCGGCCTCGTGCGTCAGAAGACCGCAGCCTCGAACCGCATTCACGCTCTCGCGGACCAACTCTGCCCCGAATTTCTCAACGACTCCAAATAAAAAACATGTCAGGCATGAGTGACTGAATAGTTACAAAGCGGCACGCTGTCTGCGACAGGGCACTTGCCATACCGTTGCGGACGATTGCCGGACGGGGTGCTTAGCATTTGCGAACAGACGGCAGGCTTACGTCGCTAAATACCCAAATCTGCGCCTCTTGCGCCTCATGACTTTATCATAAGATCATTGTCACTACAAGTTAAGCCATAGCCTCTTCTCAAAACATGCCAAGCAAGTTTTTTTTCATCACCAGGGACGATTAGGTGTATTACAGGTCACCCGGCTTTCAGCCGAATCGGTGTTGTCCAAGCAGGAAATATCGTTGGTAAATATATTGTCTCCGAGAACGTCGTTGTTTTTCATGGTCTTTTTCTCAAAGTTCGCTTTCAGTTTGACACACGGAGGGAGGGCGTGGAAAATCTCATCTGTGAATAACGACATAAGTGCCAGGCCGATTGGGGTCTAATGACGCAAAGTTACGTAAAGTTCCACCGAAAATCGCTGGAATGCCGTAGTGGCGTATGATTATTTGCCTGTCACCTCAGTCCCCTTTAAAACACTCGCCCAACATCTCTACTCCCGCACCTCTTCCTTCAATCGCCGAAGTGAATAAAGTCCACCTCCTGAAACCGGTAAGCTACGAGCTCCCGTCTTTCGCCTCTCACCAAACCACTCTCGTTTCTCTTGAAACGCTTCCTCCACAAACGCCCGACTTCCCAGCACCAGGCCATCGCTAAAATAACGCACTCGCAGTCTGACCAATTCACCCCGGCTCAAGCTCCCACCTCCCTGCAATTCCTCCAAGGCCTTCTTCCGATCAAAGCCCCGCTTTAAAAAAGCCCCATTCACACCCTTGCGATCCTTCTCAGCCTCCCCGGCTTCAATCCCTTCGCCGAGGAGGAAGCTCCGATATGCGTCCCGTCCCCCCGTATTCCACGAATCCATCGCCACCCCCAGGACCCGGCAAAGTGCTTTGCGCGCCCGCTTGCTCCCACCCAACGCCTCGGCATAACCGCACCACCGATAATCCTTGGGATCATCCACCAAACCAGCCCGCACCGGATTCAGATCGATATAGGCCGAGATCGTCCGCAGGGCCTCTCCGTCCTCCACCAAAATACTCCGATAACGCTCCTGCCAAAGCGTCCCCCGACGCCCGTGACGCTTATTAAACCAACGGCTGAAACGTTCCTTCAGCTCCTTCATAAAACGCTCCAAGCTACAAAAGCGATCAAGATAACTGTTGATCGTTTTCTCGTAGAGATCGTCCAACTTCTTCTTCCTCATCACTTCCAGCTCCGCTCTCAGTTGCTTCAGATAAGCACGCGAATAGAGAAGTTTTAGATGTTCCAGGAGTTTTTCCTCCCGTTCGCTCGCAGTCCCCTTGAGAAACTTTGCGAGGACCTTCGCCCTCTCCGGCACCCGCACCAGAAGGTGGAAGTGGTTCCCCATCACCGTGAAATTTTGCACCTCGACACAGCAGAAAAGTTCCATTCGCCGCATCAATTTCCGAAATGCCTCCTTCTCGACATCTCCAAAAAGCAGGTCACCCCCGCAAATTCGAGATATGGCGTGGTAGTGGCAATCCCGATCATCGAAGATCAAGCGCCGCCGCTTCCCCTGTCCAAAATGTGGAGATTTCAGCGCAATCCCACCCATCATCGTCCCAGTCAGGCAATCCGCCTTCTCCAAATCGGTCAGCTCTCGTTTTCCCTGTGTTTTCATACTCCCCAGCGATTCCATCCTGCTCAGCGTATGAAGTAAAGCTTCTTTGGTGTCTGACATCTAAGTCCTGGGTCTGGATGCGGGAGGACCCGTTTTACTGTTCAACCAAGGGCATGGGCCTCGAGAAAACGGGCCCGAAGTCCGGATTCCCGGTTTCAGTTAGTTTCTGGGACGGACCCGGATGCGGAAATAACGGAATTCAGAAGAGAAATCAATCAGCTGCGGGATCTTTGCGAGGCCTTCGCTTCGCGGGAAGGCGGTCGTCTCATTCGACGCCAGAACGGTGTCGAAATGCTGCAGATCTTTCGAGCCAAGGATATCAATGATCAACCATTCCCGCGCCTCGAAATTTGACCCCAAGGTCACCGATCCGTCGGCAAGGATCCTGAGGTCCTTTGGAGAATCGTAATCAGGCACTTCAGGGTTCCGCCCGAGCGCGACTTCGAGGGCTTCGGGAAGTCCGTCTGAGTCTAGGTCCAGGGTGAAGGAATATGGATTATCAGTCACAAAGACCGCATGAAACTCGACCGCGCCGGCGTCAGCGGCTTCTCCTTCAGGGATCGCGAATCCGGTTTGGTCGACTCTCGAATTAGAAGCAACTGCGAGGTCGATAACCGGTGAGTTTTCGCGTGGAGGCATGGTGAGGGTGGGGCCTCCGTAATCACCGAGAGGGCGGAGAAGTGGGAAGGAGTCATAATAATTTCCACCTAAATCTTCGAAACGACTCGGGGAAGTAATCTGGCTCGAACTGCGGAAGTCGTTATCAGCAATAATCGAATTTTGAATCCGGAGCTGACTCCCGTTGTAGATCATCGAATCTGACGAAGTGTTGCCAGTCATTGTGCAGTGGACCACTGAGAGAGTTGCTGAGGTAGCCTCGGACCGGATGGGTGGCCCGCCGGAATTTTGAGTGAAGGTGACTCGTTCGATGAGATGCTCTCCCTCTGTTATGAGATCAATGCCGGAGGATAGGCTGGATGATCGGCCAAGGACCTGATTTCCGCTGATGGTGGAGCGTGAAATGATGATCGATTCTCCGCTCAGTTGAAGGCATGCCGAAACTGACTGGGCGGTGTTATCTACGAATGAGGTATTGGTGACTAGGATCGAGCCGCCATTGGCGGGGGCGACGACTTTGGCGACGGAGGCATTCTGGACTGCATTTCTTGAGAAGGACGAGTCTTCGATGGTGACGTTGCCCGAGTTGACTTCCAAAGTCCCGAAGTTGTTTTCGTTATCTTCCATTTGAGAGCCGATCATTTGTAATTCGCCCTCAATCGAGACGACAGGGCCGTATCCGGTATTCGCTTTGAAAATCGAAGAGTTGATTTCAACATGCCCAGTCACGGAGATGACAGGTTCGTTGGAAAAGCGCGCTGTGTCGTTCTCCTCGAAAAGACATCCGGAGACAGCAAGAGAACCCCTGAGAAGAATTCCTTTGTTCGAATTGGATAAATTGACCTGCCTGAGTTCGAGAGAACAATCAGGCACCTCGCTCCGTATGAAATAGGAGTCGCCTCCGATCCGGTTGAGGTCCTCAAAAATCACGGTCTCGTTGGTCCTGAGCAGGAACGAGTGGGAAAGAGAAATCGTCTGAGGAAGATCGGGGCCTCTGACAGTCAGTGGCTTGGTGATTCGAATGGGTCCAAGCAATAAAGGAGCCTCAAGTGCGTTGAGTTGTGGGGAAAAGGTGATTTGGCTCCCTGGAGTGGCGAGCGCGATGGCTTCTCGAAAGGAAATGCCATTATCAGTGTTGACTTGAGAGATGTCCAGTCGATCGCCGGAGATTGTGACCACAGGATCGGGCGTGGGGGAAATTTCATTTTCGGGGATTGCACCGTATTCGGTTGCCCCAAGGTCGGTGGCAATTCCGACGGTCCGTGGTGCTTCCCGTTGGTCGGTGGGAAGCGTGGGGGTACTGGATTGGTCGATGGCAGGGGAGTTGGCGAGCGGCGGCATGGTCAAGGTCGGACCGCCAAAGTAACCGATCGGGGAGAGAAGCGGGTTGGTGGAGAGAATGCTCAGATCGTCCCCTTCGAGAGAGTCTAGAAAGGCTTGGGTCAGGACATCAGAGTTTTCCGAAAAAATGGAGCTATTGAGGGAGGCGATCGCATTTTCGATGATTAGGCTGGGATTCTCATTGCCGACAAACGTTGAGAAGCTGAGGTTGAGATCGCCGGAGACGGCCTTGATCCCATCTGAATTGGTCGTAGCCGTGATTTGGTTGATCCCGGTGTTTCCGGAGCACTGGATGATCGGTCCGCCACTGTTCAGGTAAAACGAAGAGGAGGTAATTTGAAGATCCCCCATGGACAGGATGATCGACTCGAGGCCCGACGAGGGTGAGGAGGGTGCCGAAGCATTGGAGATGAAATCGCTTCCGGTGATCGAGAGTTCTGAGTCTTTGCCACTCCAAATTGTAGCAACATTTCCATAGGTGAAGTTTTCGCGGAAACGGCATCGCTCGATGATGAGATTTCCTTCGTTTGAGATTGCGCCACCTGATCCCCGGCTTACTCCGCCTCTCTCAAGGGTGAGATTGCTCAGGGTGAAATTTACGCCCTTGGACACTCTGAAGATCCGGGACTCCCAACGTCCGTCGATTGAGACATTTCCTAGCGCATTGGCGCCATCGATGTGAAGGTCCTCCAGAATGGTGATTTCCCCGACAGCCAATTGAGCAGTTTGCGGGCTGATAGTGGTCGTTTTCTTTGCATTCACATAAAGGAATCTGTCGGCATTGATCTCCAGGTCCTCGGTTCGTGTGCTATCAAAACCGGGCTCAAAAGTAATAGTGCTTCCGGGGTCGGCAAAAGCGACAGCCTCGCGCAAGCAAAGGGCGTTCGGGTCAATAGGTGCTTGAATGTAGTCATTGGCCTTCCGCACGACAGGGTTTTCAATCAGGAAAGGTTCGAGGTCGGGAAGCAGTCCACTTTGAACCGCTCCGAAGTCTGTTGGTCCGGTTGCGAGGCGGGCTGCCCCGCGTTGATCGGTTGCCAAAAGAGAGGGCGGCAGTTGTCCAATCACGGGGGAGATGGGAAGGGGAGGCATGGTTGGGGTTGGGCCACCGTAGTATCCAAGAGGGGCGAGCTTCGGGATCCCGCCAATCCAGTTGGCTTCGGGAGTCGCCACGATTGCCAGTGAAAGCCCCGGGGTGTCGGGCTCCGGATTATTGGCGACAACGCAGTTGCTGATGTTCTGCGCGAGCTGATCGGTTTCGATTCCCCCCAAGCCTGACCTTGATGAATTTCCGATGATCGTGACGTGGTTCAAGGAGAAGGGAGTCATTGAATAGATGGCTCCTCCGGTCTGGTTGGAAAAATTCTGAGTGAAGGTCGAGCTTTCGATTGAAAGTGTGCTTCCAGCACTTGCTTGAATGGCTCCCCCATTTCCAAGTGAGAAATTATCAAGAAAGGTGCACCCCGATATTTCAAGAGCACCGGCTGATTCTAGAGTGATCGCTCCACCTCCGCCGTTGCTGCTTCGGACCCGATTGTCTCGGAACAGACAATCGGTAATTGTCAGGGTGCCCCTGACAGTCACGGCTCCCCATGCTTGTGATGTTGCTTCGAAAACCTGACATCCTTGGAGAGTAAGATCTCCGTAGGCTTTGAATGGAAGTGCTCTCAAATTGACTCCCTTAATGGCAATCGTGCGACCGTTTGGGACATCGGTCGTCCAGAAAAAACCTGTAGCGTCGATGGTGATCGGGTCCGCTAAGCCAGTCGCGTCGATGATGACGTCCTCGCTGAAGGTCAGAGGGGAATTCATGACGATCGTCGCGCCAGACAGGGAGGGATCGAAGAGGATGGATTCTCCCTCGGAAGCGGTTTGGAGGGCTGCGCTGAGACTTCCTTCTCCGGAGAAATCTGAGGTGGTTACGATTTGGTCTGCGGTCAATGGGGTGGCCAAGGCTGAGCTGATGACCAACGCCATTCTCTTAAGCCTTCCGAGAAACTGCGAAGACAACTGGAATTTCATATCAATAACCTATAGCAAGCTTTCTGAATTCCTAGATTCAAATATTCGATGCGGCCGTGTGGGAGGCCGAGGCTGACCCGAAAGGCGTCCTGGAGGGTAGCGGTGGCAGTGTGGAAGAGGCGGGTGAGTAGGTGGCGGCGTTTGCGGAAGATGCCGAGCAGGACTTTGGGGATGGTAAAGACGAATTGGCGGTGGGGGACTGCGTGGCAGACTGCGTTGGCGATCCACTCACTCATGGTGCGGGTGCGACGCTGGTGGCAGGACGGGCAGAAGTGGCGGCCCTTGCAGGTGAAGGCGAGGAGGCGTTCGTGGCCACAATCAGGGCATTGGAGGCGGGTGAAGCCGGAGGCGAGGTCGCCGCAGCGGAAAAAGGATTAGACGGTGGCGACGGTAGCGTTCTAATTGCCAGACGATTTACTGGGTTCTTTAATCCGCCAGGCATATTACGGCGAAAAATCCTCTGTATCCAAGTTCCTTCAATGGTTTTACGGTGGGGTGGTGACGTGTGAAGTGGGGCAGATTTTGGGTCTTTGTGGGTCGTTTGGTGTTTCAAATCAACCCCCCTATCTCCTCCTCGCATGATGCTCTCGACCACCTCCCGCCAAAAGCAAATTTCTAGCAGTCGGACGTGGACCTCAGCCTTCAGCGAAATCATTGATCGCCAAAAACAATACTACGCGAACCCTGAGAACCTCCTGATGGATGGCGTCTTCACCCCTGCGGAGATCGAGTTCCAAATGACCCCGACCGACTTCAGACCGCCGCAATACCGCCCCGACTTCGTCGCCACCATTAACGAGGCCATGAAGCCCGAGAACCTCTGGAACCCGGAATTCAAATCAAAAAGCCCAGGACGAGCCGCCACCCGAATGCTGCTAAAAATCGTGACGAGGATTGGCGAAGAAGCACTCGCTGAGAAGAACCAGACGAGCGTGACCTCAGAGGAGGAGGAGGAGGAGGAGGAACCTGACATCGCCCCCTCGGAGGTGGAACCAAACCAACCCCACACGCCCGCTCCAAATGACCCCACCCCTCAACCACAACCTCCCCGCGTCCACCAGACACACAGGAAAAAAACCGAAACCTTTTTAGCGTAGATGAATCTTGAAGACCAATTAGCCCGAGCCGCCGCGATGATCGCCGGAACCCCCGGAGCGGGAGGAAGCGACATCACCATCCACTGGCGATCCGCGACCAACCTCCCGTGGGAACACGATCCCAATGACGAAGACTTCACCCCTCCCGAAATGGAGGACTCCCAGGAAACGGTGCGCGGATTCCACCACGTTCCCGGCACCGGAGGCCACTCCTCGGCATACCACCGGCTCGCCGAGTTCGAAGCAGGAGACCTCATCCTCGACATCCCAACCTCCTTCACCTTCGATGACAAGAAGGACGTTCGCTTCCAGGTCCAAGGAGCCTACTACACCCAAAAGGAAGCGGGCCGTAAGATCAACGAGATCTGGGCCGCAGCATCCACCGCGAACGGAGGACTTCAAACCCTTCTCGTCTCGCGAGCACAATGAAGGCCCGGAAGTTCATCGCCCGCCTCAGAAAAAAGGCCGGTGAAACCTTACGTAATCCCAAGTCATTCTTCGATGCTCATCGGGAGATCTACCTGCAAATCGCCAAGACCTCCGCCAGACAAACGCTCGCGAGCCTGAAGCCTTCCGACGAATCATCGGAGGACTGGAACAAGAAGATCGACACCTTCACCCGTCTCATCTTCACCAAGCTCCTGACCTCACCAACCGGGATCCGGATCGGGCAGGGCGGATTCTTTGGCGCGGCCAGCAAGGACACCCCGGGATCTGAAGGGGAGAACCCGTTCACCGAGGAGGAAGTTCGCGACTGGGTCAACCAAGATAAAAACCTCGACGATGCCGACATTAAAAAAGGCAAGGAAAGAACCGCGACCGCGATCGAACACGTCCTGCGCCATCACTTCTCCAGCACCTCCAGCACGGACTCCTCCGGACTGGTCACCGCTCTCGCGGCCTTTCTCGAAAACAAGGAAGGAGACGACTCCCTCTCAAAATACTCGAGCGCCATCGCACGAGCATGGTCCACGATCTTCGCAGCCCGCTTTCCCGGCGATCTCAAAAAGCACTACACCAAGAGATTCCGAGACATCACCGCAGCATCTTAGCCCTAATGCCTACCGAGCATCTCGTGAAAGGTCACGACCCGGATCTTTTTACCATCAATCACACGGTAGCTGGCGGTCGCCTTATAGCGATACATAGTTCCCGAATGCCCCTCGATAAGCTGATCATAAGCTTTCTGAGAATAGACAAAGCGGAAGTGCCGCGTCTCCTCATAATACTCCCCACCCTTAACTTTCTTAGGGAGATCCCCCTTCATCCGATCATAGACCGCCGCATTTGACCGGATGATCCGATCAAAATTCTCTATATAGAACCCCCCGTTGTAGAAACGATCGTGAAAAACCCTGAGCTTCTGAGCCGAGAGATTCAGAGGAGCTATAAAAACGAGGAGAAGAAGAAGGAAACGCATGATAGTGAGAACGATCACCCATCCCGGTGCCACAATCAAGCTCAAAGGGAACACCCCCCCTATCTCCTCCTCGCATGATGCTCTCGACCACCTCCCGCCAAAAGCAAATTCCTAGCAGTCCTTAATGCGTTCGGCGACGGTCGAATCCTGGTCCTCGACGACTCCTGAGAGTCAGGTGCATCAGAAGCCAACGGATAAACCGCTGCCAAAAAAGAACTTGGCAACGCGGGCTGGGAATCTACGTTCTTGAACCATGAATTTCGTGCTTGAATCTCCCGGCTCCAGTGAAATACGGCGTGGACCGGGGACTTTTCCTGCCGAGATCCCCGCAACAGCCAAACCAAACATCCGTCTCCGCCCCTCTTTCCCCCGCAACCCCCTTTCTCCCCCGTCCGTTCCGGTCCAAATGCGCCTTCAAAGCCCTCCCGCCAAAAGCAAATTCCTAGCAGTAGTCCTTCTATTACTTTTTGTTCCCTTTCCCGCGTGGTCTGATCTGGTGGTCACAAGCACCGCTGACGATGGGCCCGGCACCCTCCGTCAGGCGGTTTTAGATATCGAAGATAGTAGCACTATTACTTTCGATCCTGCACTTTCCGGGCAAACCATTCAATTATCAACGGGCCATCTTTATCTACGGAAGAGTGTCACGATCGATGGGTCCGGGCTGTCCCGGGCAATCAAGATTGATGCCGGAGAAGAATCCCGGGTGATTCGGATCAGTACCAATCGGGCGGTGACCTTGAGGCATCTGGAACTCACCGGGGGGCGGGAGAGTGAAGGGGGTTGTATTCTCAACAAGGGCCCCTTGAAAATCTATCGATGCACTCTTCATACGAACTATTCCACGGGTAGAGGGGGAGCCATTTTCAATGAGCCGACCGGAACCCTGCTACTTAATCACTGCACCATCGCTCTCAATGAAGGAGGTCAGGGATCTGTTGTTTTTCAACGGGGTTCGACGGTTTGCGAGATCAAGAATTCTACCCTAACGCGAAATAAAACGTCTCACCTGGGAGGGTCTCGTGAGTCCTCGGGTTCTTATAGAGTGGGTGTTCTGGAGGGAGGGACTTTTAATCTTTCCCACACGGTGGTCTCAGGAAATTCCTTCGGTCGCGACGTTCCGTTCGATGTCGATCCCGACCGCAATCCTCCCAATATCATCCTTCATGAGGGCAGTCCATCGTACTTGGGAGAGGGCGCTCGGCTTGGGCCGCTGGGATATTTTGGTGGAAGCATCCCGACGGTTGTGCCGATGACAGGTTCTCCCCTGATTGATGCGGGTCTCGCGGAAACGGCGACCTTGGATCAAAGGGGAGCTTCCCGGGTGATTGGAACTTCGGTCGATCTGGGGGCGGCTGAATTTGGCGCGATCCCGGAGTTTGATCCCGTCGCGCTCGTCGAGCCGGTGGTGACCCTGATTGCTGACCGTGAAAATTATTCATTGAACCGGGAAGGAATGTCGCTGAGGGAGGCAATCAACTTAGCCCAAAAGGGCACTTCGATTTCCTTTCATCCAAGTCTCGAAGGTCAGACTCTGGAGCTGATCCGGGGACCGCTCTCGATCTGGCAGGATCTTGAGATCGATGCGATGAATTTGGCCGGACGAGTCACCATCTCTGCTGGCGACCAGTTTCGAATTTTCAATCTCGAACCTTTGGCGCGATGTCATTTCAGCGGTCTTCGGTTACTCCGGGGAAATGCCGGGGAGGGCAGAGGTGGAGGGATTTTTTCATCGAATGAATTAACGCTGACCCGTTGTGAAATTGCCGATTGTCAGGCCCGGGCCGGAGGGGGCGTGGTGGCTCTGGGCATGCTCAATCTCGTCGAATGCTCAATTCTTCGAAATCAGGCGGCAGAAGATGCCGGTAGTCTTTTGATCCGCTCGTTGCAGGGCCCGAATCCGCCACGAAGGCAGATTCGTGGTTGCACCTTTGCCTCCAACAGTGCTGGCAATAATGGAGGGGCAATCGGCTCCGAGGGTGCTGCCAGGCAGTTGGAAATGACCGCCTGCACACTAGCCTCCAATCGTGCCCTGCGGGGAGGAGGGATCTATGGTTTGATTCTGGAGCTCGATTTTTGCACCATCACTCGAAACGTGGCGACTCTCTTTGGAGGGGGATTATCTCCGAATAGCGCCCAACTTAGAGCTTGCCTTGTTTCCGGCAATGTCGCTCCAAGTAACCCCAACTTTGGACAACAGACGATCTCAATCGCGGGTTCTCTGATCAATGGTGAAGCGCATTTGGGCGAGTTGCAGGACAATGGCGGCCCAACCCTGACCATAGCCCCCCTTCCGGGTTCACCGGCGATCGATCCTGCGGACGCACCCGAGACCTACATCTATGAAAGAGATCAACGAGGCTACTTTCGATCTGCCGGAGGCAGGGCTGACTTCGGAGCGGTGGAAGTTGGGAGCGAAATATTTCCGGATCTCCTTACCGACCCCCTGGTCACCACAAGTGGCGATCATTTCGAGCAAAGAAGCGATTGCCTACGCCGTGCCCGGGGCCACCATACGGTTCTCTCCCAATCTTGCCGGAGAAATTTTTTTCATGAATGAGGGGCCCCTTTTGTTGTTTCAAAGTGTCACAATCGATGGTGAAGATCATCTTCCTCTCCTTCACGGGAACGGCGTGAATCGTATTTTTGATGTCCGCATTCACACTCCGGCGAAGCTACAACATCTCAACTTGACCGGTGGGGTGGTCGCCGGTTCGGGAGGTGCGATTTTCAACGAGGGAGAACTCACCCTCGATCACATCATGATTTCAGATTGTCGAGCTTCGGGAGGTGGCGCGATTTTTTCAGAAGCAGATTCGCGGCTGGATATTAACAATTTTCGGTTTGCCCATAATGAGTCAACGACAAGTGGTGGTGCCTGTCTTTTAACCCATGGCGGAAACTATGCTTTCTCACGGGGAACGTTTCATGGGAATTCGGCTGGAGGGGGCGGAGCCATTAGCGGGCAGGGGGTGATGCTGATTGACCGGGTTACCTTTTCAGACAATCGTGCGAATGAAAACGGAGGGGCTATTTCCTTTTTTGACCACTGTTCGATTGCCAACTCGACCATTTCCGGCAACTCCGCTCGAAGGGGAGGGGGAATCTTCCATAAATGGGGGACACTTTCCCTCGACCATGTCACCATTGCCCATAACAAGGCCGAATTATATTTCGCCGGCGTATACGTGGAGGACGGAGAAATAGAGGCTGGAAACTCCATCATCGCTGACAACTACGGCCCGACCGGCGAAAGCCCCGTCCCGGATCCCAATACGGTCCGCCATCCAAATCTGAACGCCGCCTTGTCTGTCGATCGCGGGGGAAATCTCATCCGTGGGAAAGCGTTTCTGAGCCCTCTCGGAAATTATGGCGGGGAATGGCAGACCATGGTTCCGCTCAACAGTTCTCCTGCCCTGGACATCGGTGTGAGTTCGTCGCACCTGACCGATCAACGTGGAGTTGTGCGGCCGGTGGGGGCCGCTCCGGATGCCGGAGCAGTCGAGCGGGGAGGCTTTCCCGAACTGGAATTTGAGGCCATTGCAAATCCTGTCGTGCGCCGGGCCGATGACCCTGACGAGATTGATCTGCAGTCTCTCTCCCTTCGTCATGCCTTGTCTGTCGCCACATCTGGCGCGACCATTCACTTTGCCTCCAATCTTGCCGGTCAAACTCTGACCCTAACATCTGAACTCATCGTAAGAAATGACATCGTCATCGATGGTGTGGAACTTCCTTCTCCCGTAACGCTTAGGAACGGCACGTGAACTAATTAAGACGAGTGTAGTAGTCGGAGGGATGACATTTATAGTTCCATTCCGGGAGAACTGTTTGTCTTTCCAATGGAAAG
>JBLIDI010000058.1:0-17828 GCA_047634075.1 Akkermansiaceae bacterium | reverse complement strand
TACGAAGGAGGTAAGACTTGGTTACCGGTAAGGCATTCTCCGGAAGAGACCAAGGGGACTTGGACGCAGTTTGTTACCCAGACCGACGACAGTCCTCGATACAAAGCGCAGGGGAAGTGGTCTCATCTTGGTAATTCCTCCACTTGGACTTCCGAGCTTTCGACTCGTCCACTTCCTCGTCGCGATTACTCGAAGCGGAAGGACTACGATCTTTTGGTGGTGGTAAACAAGCACGTCATCACGCCGGGTGGCTGGGTTCATCAGCAAGATAATCGCAAGCTCGTCTCGCGAGAGGGGAAGCGACAGTTTCTCTGTGTTGAAGCGGGGCTCAATCGCTACCAACGGGTGACTGATGAATCAGGGAATGAAGGGTTTAAAATTGCGGAGGCTCATTGGGCGAAAACTCATGGATATTGGCAGGAAGTCCGTGCCACTTGGGCGTCGGTGATCGAGGAATCAGAGAAGCCCATCCGCTATGCCGCCCGTCTCGATGGTCAACGCCTCATGTCTGAGATTAACGGACTGGCACGGAAGGTCGAGAACGGGGAAGTGGTTGCGGGCGATGTCTCAGCGGAAGTGATCCGTAAGTATCTCCGCTAGTTTCCAAGGTTGAATTTCCAGCATGATGTCATCTTCCCGGCGCGTTTTCCTAGTTGCTTTAGCCATTACCTTGAGAACGCCCGGGGAGGTGCCTTTGCTACCGGAAGTCAAGGTGACGGCGAAGGCAATCGTGGAAGATGAGGAAAAGGGAAGTGACTCACGTCTCAAAGCGTCAGAACTTTTGAAGGGTGGTGCGGTGACGCTTCAGGACGCCTTACAGCGTGAGCCAGGGGTCTCGGTGCCTCTCGATATCGCGGGTGGAGACGCCTTGGTACCCTACCTGGAAGGGGGGAGTAACTCGATCAATATTAGAGGTCTGCAAGGAAACCGGGTTCAGGTATTGGTCGATGGAATTCCGCAACCCGATGACTTCACGGCCCGTTCATTTCAAGGAGCGGGTGGGCCGGGTCGAATTTATTTTGACCCCGCTGTCTTTTCGTCTATCGATTTGTTGAAAGGGGCTTCTCCTGGAAGTGGATCGCTCGCTGGGGCGATCGCGGGCCAGACGGAAAGCCCCTTCACCCTTCTTGGCGATTCGTTAGTGGGAACGGCCTGCAATGGCACCACCACTTACTCATCAAATAACCGCAGTTGGAATCAGCGGTTTGCGACTGCGTGGGGCAATGGCGACCTTGCTAGCAGTCTGGTTTACAGTTATCGCACTGGCCATGAACTGGAGAACAATAGCGATATCCCAGCCAATCCCAGTGATGGAGAAAGCCACGCTGCGGTGTGGAAACTAGTGAGACGAAATGGAGGACTCACCCTGGCGCCCACCCTCGATTATTTCCGCGCAACTGGGTTTACCGATCTCAATAGTATCGAGATTGACTCACTCATCGGCCGGACTTTGAATGCCACAAATTCATCTGACCGAAAGCGCTTTCGAGCGAGTCTCGATTTCGAATATGAGCCTGTTCAGTCGAGTTGGTGGGCGGAGAGTTTTACCGGAAAGCTCTACTATCAGTCATCGATTTCGGAGAATCTGAATCAGCAAGGAATTTTAACCCCGGTGGGCGATGCCCGAAATCGGATCAATGATCTGAGCTACCAAACGGATCGGGCGGGCTTAAATCTCAGTGCTTTTAAAGAGTTGGAAAATCACTTTCTTACCTACAGTTACCAAGGGGCGCGCAGTGATATCTCGGGTTCTTTGAATCGGCAGGATGGTGCGGCTCCTCCCGTCGACTTGCCAAATCTCGCACCATCGATTGTTTGGGATCATTCCCTTTCAATCGCCGACGAAATTAGCTTTGGTGACCGCTGGACGATCACTCCGGCAGTGCGCTTGCAATACTATCAGGTCAATCCGACCAATACTGCGGATTTCTTGGCGCAGTCTGCTCTCCCAGTTTTCGATGAATTTGGTCGCCTGATCGGGCAGCGAACCGTCGAGGCGGTGGACTATGAAAATACCTTTATCTCGCCCAGTCTTCGTCTTGAGTTCGAGGCGACTGATGAGCTGTCCTTCTTCGGGAACTACACGCTTGGATATCGGAACCCGACTGCGGAGGAACTGGCCGGAATTTTCGTTCATCCCAATAATCTCTCGATCTCGCTGCCCAATCCGGCCTTGGAGGCCGAGGACTCCCATGCCTTCGAAGTGGGTTTTCGGCATCTGACTTACGAGTGGAATACCGTCGTGAGTGCTTACTACAATCGCTATGGAAATTTTTTAGAAAGTAATGTGCCGACCGGAGAAGTCGTCGATGGCTTAAATGTTTTACGAACTCAGAATACCCAAAACGTTGACGTCTACGGAGTCGAGTTGAAGACCGAATGGTCCTCAGATCAACTCCGCGTCGGGGGAAGTTTTGCGTGGTCACAAGGGCGGAGCGATCTTGGGCCCCTGAATACGGTTGAGCCATTGAAGGCCGTTGCCTACTTGGGCTATGACGCTCCAGAGGAACAGTGGGGATTCGAGCTTGCCGGGACCTATGTCGCAGCTAAGTCCCAATCGCAAATTACCGGTGACATTCCAGGATCTGAGGACTTTTTTCTTCTCGATCTGAACGGCTACTATCAGGTCTCCGAGAATGTCGTGCTGCGCGGTGGGGTGAGAAATATTCTTGATCAGGAATACATTCTCTGGGCTCGCGCCAACCGGGGGGGTGGCCATGGTGGGGGCGGGGGTAACGGACTCGATACCCAACCCGGGATCAACGGATTTATCTCAGTTGAGTTTACCTTCTAATCAAGCAACTCGCCGTCACAGAAATGCAATCGGGCGGCAGCGGATTTGAAATCGACGCCCTAACCTAGCGCTCAGATGAAAATACTGTTCGTTTCAATGACGTTGTTTGGGCCGGTTTGTGCGCAATTTATTGAGCCTTCATGGCGTGGCGGTGAGATGACAAGTCACGCCGAATGGGATGTTTTTACGAAGGCAAAGTTCGAGCCGAATTCACCTGATATTGCCGCAGATGACGCCACGATCACGTGCTCAACCTCGAGTGCCTTTCTTACCAGTGCGGGAAACATTTATAGCTTTCAAGCGCCAACTTTCTTTCAGCTCGATGACACGACTGAGTTTACGGTGCGCACTATTTTTATCCAAATTTCGGCTCTCGGTTCAGGGGTCGACGTTGGCAGTGCCAAGCTCATCACCACAAACGTGGCTGGCGAGACAGTTTCACTCTCGGCTACGAAAACCTTCATAGCCAGCGAGGAAGAACTGACGGGAGAGAATGGCGGAATAGGAACACTCTACGGATTGCAATGGGATCTCACCAGGATGCCAATCAGTGGAAGCTATACCATTCTTTTCAATGCTACTGAATCTTCACTGAGTCTTGGGGGCGTGGCACTTGATACTTCGGCGGACTATGTCGAGATCCCTGCACCTCAACCGCTGACGGTGAAATCAGGGGGTGACGAAATAGAGGTTCGGTGGTTCGGTAGTCGGCAGTTGCAATCGAGCACAAATCTCGCATCGGGCTGGGTAGAGGTTCCTGGCTCTGCGGGAGTCAATGCGATCACCCTTCCTCGCGCCAATAGGGCATCTTTTTTTCGCTTAGTGCAATTGACCGTCACGGAATAGTAATGGCACGCTAGTCTCAAAAAAATAATCAATCTAATCTCTTATATCATATGAAAAAAATCGTTTCTCTCTTAGCTCTCTCGATCGTTCCTCTCTGCGGAGCTACCGTCTGGAAGACTACCCCAAATGCAATTGCTTCGGCGTCTTGGGATGTCTGGACCTTCTCAAGCTCATCGCCTGCATCGGGGAGTCAAGGAGTCCCCCAAGGGACTACCGGATCACTCATCAATATCGCAGCGAGCGACCTGACCACTCGGGTTTTCGGGCCTCTTAATCCACCCTCTGGGCTCTATGGTGGTGGGGAGCGCTACTACATCCATAATGGTGGGTTTCAATGGATGCCCTCTGTTTCACTGACCGAAAATGCCAGTCACGTTCGTGTCAGCTATTCTCTCGCCCAAGCGGGAACGATCTTTGACGTTGCTCCCGATATTTCAGGAGCGACGTTGCTGAACTCGGGTGTCTACCTCGCTGATGATGGGCAGAATGTCTTCTTTCGTGATTTCGAATTGGCCTCTCCTGCGAATGTCATCACCACGAATGCCTTCGGGAATGCTGATAACATGCCCGGCGGTTCTCGTTCTTTTGACAGCCTTCTTGTCGAAGTCTTCGATGCGGCCCCCATCCCCGAGCCGTCTTCGGTGTTGCTTTTTGGCCTTGCGGTCCTCTCCCTCTTAAGACGTCGAAGGGCGTAGAACCTTCTTTGTTGATGAGGACGATCTCTCGCGAGATTCGTTCTCTGAAAGCTGCCCAGGGGGAGCCCCGGGCAGCTTTTTCGTCTTAAACGTTGCGCATATGTTTCTGTGCACGTTTCCCAATCTGCCGTTATACCGACGACAGTGCTTCTGAGAATTATCGCATTGTGATGGATAACGCCACTTGGGGAGGCACGAGTAGTGCTCTTCTTGGTGGCTTTTATGGCGCGGCCGTGACGGGGGGCGGCTCAAGTCTGACTTTCGCCAACACCTTCGATAACCAAGCCTACTCGGTTGATATAACAACAGGATTAGTGACGACACGAGTTACTTCAGGTGCCTTTGAGGCCGCGACTTGTGGGTTGGTAAATCTTACCGCCGCCAGTCATTTTACGTCTTTCGGAAACGGCTTTGCCTACGATGGCTCGAGCCACTCTATCCTCGGAGTGGGGACTGATGACGCGGTCTTGGTGGTGGTGACTTCAGTCAGTCTCACTGCCCTTATGGGGAACGGTATCGTGAGCGCCATGATGGCCGCGAATGGGGTCCTCTACATCGGGAGTAATTCTTCTGACTCTCTCTACTCTTAGGATTTGGCAATGAGCACTGGCTCGACTCTACTGACAAGCGCTCAGATCGAAAGCGTCACTGATGACCAAGATGGTAGGGCTGGTTTTGTCAGTATTTTTTCCGCTCCCGATGGGCTGACCTACTTTTATGAAAACGACTCAGACTCCATTCTTTCGATGGATCCTAATGACCCGGTCAATTCGCTCTCGGTCGTGTTGACTGAGGATGAGCTGATCAACGGTCCCGCCGGGAGTGATGTCGTCGGCCAGCTAACTTGGTATGACGGCGAAATCGTTTGGACTAATCTCCGTCAAGACGGGGTCGTGCTCAGCATGGGGCAAGATCCTGTGGATCCAACAAACAGGGGCAACTTGGACGATCAAATTCCAAGTTGAATCTCCCGGTTAAAGTGGAGGGAGAGACACTGTTTCAGTTCGTGGCGGTCGGGGTTTATACGCGCTTCACGATTGACCGCAAGGGTAGGCTTTGGGGGTGGGGGAGCGGGGCGAAGGCCCACTTTCCTCGGCCCAAACTTGATCGTCTTGAGAAGCCAACCCTTTTCAAGAGGGCTCCGAAGGGCGGCAATATCGAGGGCGTTTTTAGGAGCGCTGGTGAGCACGAGTGAAGTCAGGGCTCCGAAGTTATTTTGAGATGAAATCTCTGAAGTCTTTTTCGTCGCTGAACAGGATGTCAGAATGAGGGCGAGACCGAGGGCGAGTAGTTTTGTTCGTTTCATGATCTCGTTTTTTGGTTGATGATCCTATCTAGCCGCTTCTTGGACCTGCTCTAGATTTTCAAGGTAGGCTTCGAGGTTTGAGTCTGTCTTTAGGGCAAGGGACTTTTTAAGAGATACGATCGCTTGGAGATAGCGACCGGTCCGGACCTGGAGATTGGTGAGGGCGAGCCAGGCGTCGGCGGCGCTGCCTTCGACGGCGGTGGCGCGTTCGAAGTGGATCGAGGCGCGATCGTTATTGTCAGTGTCCGCTTCATAGTGACCAAGGGCGAGGAGGGTGGGGCCGTCGATGGGGTTTTCCTGCAGCAGGGTGGCGAGAATTTTAGCTCCTTCTTCCGGGGCTTCTTCGGACTGGATGGCAAGGATTGCGGTGATACGGCGGAGGCCGACCGGGGAAGCCTCCTCTTGGGGTTGCGCGAGGGTTAAGAGGGATCTGGTAAAGTGATAGTCCTTGAGATGAAGGCCGGTGGTGGCGAGGCTGAGAGCGCGGTCAAGGGAGGGTTTTTTTTCAAGAGCGTAGGCTTCTGCGACGATGGTGGTGGCGTCGGCGGGGCGATGGGCACGGAGGTGGAGATCGGCCAGGAGCATTAAGCTGGCGGCATCAAGAGTGCCGAGTCGACGCGGAAGTTCGAGGGCCTTCACGGCGTCTTCACTGCGGTCGAGATCGAGCAAAATAGAGGCTTGCAGGACGGCGTATGAGGCTTCTGCAGGGCGTGCCTTGATCACTTCATCGAGGAGGAGGACCGCTTCGTGGCTGGCATTGAGATGTTGCAAACACTGCGCGGTTCCGGCCTTCCATTCAATGGCATCTGGCTCGCTGAGTTGGGCCATGCGATAGGCTTGGAGGGCGCTCGCCCATTCCTCGCGCTGGAGGCGACAGTAGCCGAGGAGGCCGAAGGTGGCGCTGTCTTGATCGCCGAGCTGCATCGCTTCGATCAGATGGGGGAGGGCTCCCGCGAGGTCGTCTTTTCGGACGAGGGCGAAGGCAAGATTACGATGGGCGCGGCGGAAGGAGGGGAAGTCAGCGAGGGCTTCTTTGAAGGCTTTGATCGCCTCATCGGTGTCGCCATTTTCGAAATGGAGATTGCCGAGATTGAACTGGAGGGCCGGGGACTTTTTGAGAAGTGGGCTGGCTTCGATTTTCTTCAAGGCGTTGCTGCGCTGCCCCTTCGCCATGAGGTCCTGCATTTCTAAGAGGAGACCGCGTTCTTCGGTGGAGACGTTTGGCTCGATGCGGGCCTGGATACGGTAGCTTCCGTTGAAACTTTTTTGAAAGGAGGCTTCCTGCCAGTAGGATTTTGAAAGGGGCAGGGGTTCGTCCGCCATGGCGACGGTGAAAGAAAGGACGGGGAGGAGCTTGGCTAATAATTTCATTATCTTTGGATGGTGACAGGCCAGCGCATGATCGCTGTGACCGGCTGGCCCTTGCGGGTGGGGGAGGTGAATTTTGATTCCCGCGCGACTTTGCGAGCCGCTGCAATGAGTTCGGGGTGGGTCGAGGAAACGACGCGGATGACCCGGACTGAGCCGCTGGTGCTGAGTTCGACCTCGAAGACGACGGTTCCTTTGGTCACGCCCTTGCGGGCGAGGCCGCGCGGGAAAGCAGTCCGCCCGGTTCGGATGCGGCGCGGGGAACCATCAAGTTCGCTGACTTCGTAGTTTGCTTTTTGCCGGACGGGGATGGGCTCTGGTTTGGGCCTGTTTGTGGAAGTCGGGGCTGTGCTCGGAGTGCGTTTGGCTTGGCGGGAGGTTTGTTTCTCGGACGGGCGCGGTTTTGTATCCGGTCTGGGCGCGAGCGGGGAAACTTCCACCTCGGTGAAAAAGGGCTCGACTGGCAGAGTGATATCGAGCGGGGTCTTCGCTTTTGGGATGGGGACACGGCTTGGATCCGGGACTTCGCTGATCTCGGTGAGTGCCGGGGGCGGAGGTGGGGCGTCCGGCGGTGGTTCGCTGGTGGGCGGGGGCGGAGGGGGCGGTTCGTTGAGGGTGATTGTCGCGATATCGCGGAGGACGATATCGGCTTGTTCCTTGGGCATCCAGAGGCGCGCAATCGCCAGTAAGGCCAGGACGGCAGCGGCGCAGGCGATCCCGATGGTGGTGCTGGAATAGAGTTTCATTCTTGAGATGATGAGAGGGCTATTATTTTTCGGTGGCAAGGGAAACCGAGGTTGCTCCGGCGAGCTTGGCGCCATCGATGACGCGGACCGTGAACTTGGTTGGAGCGTCATTGTCGGCGCGGATGATGACGGGGGTGTCCTCGTCCTGCTCGAGGAGTGCGGAGACCACGGCCTGCACCCCATCGGGCCCGATTTCCTGACCGCCCTGCCAGACGCGGCCTTCGGCGGTGACGGCGATGAGAATGGCCTGTTTATCGAGATCTTGAGAACTGGCGGCGCGCGGCTTCGAGACTTCGACGCCGGTCTCGTCGACGAAGACGGTCGTAACAATGAAGAAGATGAGGAGCAGGAAAACGACATCAATGAGGGGCGAGAGATTGATCTCGCTGGTGGTTTCGGCAGGGGTGCGGCGATTGCGTCTCATGTGGTGAGTCCTCCAAGTTTCTGGTGGAGTTGTTTTTCCAACTGAAGCTGGGTGCGTTCATTTTCACGCTTGATCATGGCGAGAAAAAAGGCGGCGGGGATCGCGATGACGAGTCCGGCCTGGGTCGTGATGAGGGCCTGTGAGATGCCGGTGGAAATGGTATCGATAGGGGCCCTACTTCCTTGCGACGACATCCCGGAAAAGGTGACGAGCATTCCGCTCACAGTGCCTAATAAACCGAGGAGCGGGGCCGCTCCGATGAGGACGCCCAGGAAGGGAATGCGGCGTTCGATCCAGGCCATTTCATCCAATTCGAAGGCCGCGAAGTGCCGTTCGATTTTACGGTTGGAATTGCCGGATGCGGTTTGCCAACTTTGCGAGGCGACCTTCTTGCGCACCTTGATGCAGCGGACCCAGACTGAAGCTGTCAGGGAGTAGGCCATGACGGCGAGGAGAAGGAGGGCCCAGAGAGTGAGGCCGCCTTCTTTCATGATCGTAGCGATGGCATCGGTCATGACTTGCGGAGGCCGTTGATGAAGGAAAGCCCCAGCCTTTCCGTGGTTTGAATGATGCCCTGGCTACGGCGCGAGAGGAAGGCATGAAGGATGAGGGCGGGGATCGCGACGACGAGTCCGAAGAGCGTGGTGATCAGGGCTTCCGAAATTCCGCCCGCCAGTGGCTTAGGATCGCCCGAGCCAAAGACGGTGATAAGATTGAATGTCCGAATCATGCCGGAGACCGTGCCCAAGAGGCCGAGCAGCGGTGCGGTGGCGGCGGTGATTGCGATGATGGGAAGGAGCGATCCGGCCTTGCTTTGGACGTCCATGAGTTCTTCGTAAAGCGTTTCTTCGACCACGTCATGCGAGTGGCTGGAGCTTCCGATGAGGTTCTCCATGACGGGCCCGACAGGGTGCCTTGCTTCGGCGGCGAGGGTGGTCGCTTTGTCGGTGTCTTGATTGTTAAGAGCGGCGAGAATGGAGCGCACCCAAGCTTCCCCCGGCTCGCGGTATTTGGCGAAGGAGAGGGCCTTGATGATGCCGAAGACGAGGGCGAGAAGTGCAAGCACGAGAATAGGCCAGACCCAGAGGCCGCCCTTGCGAATGAGGTCGATGGGTCCTCCACTGACTTCTTGGAGTGCGGTGGCGGCCCCGCCGCTGACGTCCATGTTGACCATGGCCTGCTGGCCGGCAAATAGGGCTTCGAGGTCTCCGCCGTCTTCGAGGACATTTGGGAGGTCATCGCCCTTCCCCTGAATCACTAAACCGCTGGTGGGGCCTTGGAAAAAAATGGCAGGTCCGGCAGCGGCGAAGTTCCCTTCCATAACCGAGCCATCCGGGGCCACCGCTTTGCCGGGGGCTTGCGAACCGCCCAGGAGGGCCTCGAGTCGGTTGAGTGAGGCGCTCACGATGGGGAGTCGTTCGGTGAGAGCTTTTGCGGAATCGGTGGCATCACGAGCGATCATGGCGGGGTCGAGGACCAAGGCGGGTTGGCCGGGAGTGCTGGTGACCGTGATTTTCAAGGCCTGATCTTTTAGGAATCCGGCTAAGAAAGAGGCATCGCGCTCGCGGGTCGAGAGATTGGACTGGAGCTGTCGCATCGCTTGTTCGCGGTCCTCTTTTGTCATCCGGGCGATGCGGACGAGGCGCCGTTTCTTCTCCAGGTCTTGTGCGACCTGTTGATATTCGGCGGCGAGCTTGGGCTTTTCTGCGGTGATGGTTTGGCGGACTTCATCGAGGGTGCTCAGGGCTGCCGCAAGGTCGGACTTGGCCGTGATTGTGGCTTTCTCGATGCTGACTTGGGCGTGGACCGGAGCGACGAGGAGCAGTAAGGTAAGGAAGTATTGCATGGGTAATTATTGGCCGGATTGGACTTCGATTTTCACGGGGAGGCTGACCAATTCAGGGGGGCGTTTTTTATCGAGCTGAGCGAGAACGAGGGTGACCTCATCGTGAACGTCATTTTGCTCGATCCACCTCCAGCCGTCCGGGCCCGGGGTGCCGATGCCGGCGGTGCCATTGCGGTCGGCATAGTAAGCGGTCGCGAGGCCGAGGTAGATGACCTCGACTTGGCGACCATCGCGTTCTTCTTTGACGCGGGTGAGGCGGCGGTTAAATTGCTCGGCTTGAGCGACGATTCCGAGGATCGCTTGGAGGCCCTGACGTGGTTCCTCTCCTTGCTGCCATTCCTTTAGTTTGGCGATGTCAGCGGCGGCTTCCCTCAGGAGAGGGAGGGGGAATCTTTTTGAGAGGGCGAGAGTGGTCAGTTTTTCGAGCGCGACGGTATCTGCGACGAGAGATTTGGAGCTCTTGAGAAACTCGATTCGGGATTCGGCCTCCCTCTGCTGGGCATCGTAGCCATCGGTAGATTGGCCGGATGTGGCCAACTCCTCGTTCAGTAAGGCGAGTTCCTTTTTGTGGAGATCGAGTAATTGGGCCATCGAAGCCTTCTCTAACTCCCAAGTATTTTTTTCCTGAGACGTCTGGTTTTTGAGATCAACGACCTGGGCAATCGTTTCGCGCAAGACGACCACTTCGGGTTCGTTGGCATGGGTCATGATGCCGAGATGGAATAAGATCAGGAGTGGGATTTTCATAGATGGTTGGGATTTGTAAGAAGGGAAGAAATCTGAAAAGTAAAAGCAAGCGCCATCCAAACGGCGGCATTTATTTGGCTAAAGCCGTTGTCGGATGACGCTTGGTGATTTTGGCTATGCCGCCCTAAAACTCATATTTGAGTCCCATAAATACGGTGCGAGGGAAAGCTGGGCCGTAAACATAGCTAGCATCTCGGAAAACACCTTGGTCGAGATCGTCTTGGAAATCATCGAGGAGGTTTTGCACTCCCAAGCTCGCGGTCAAGGATCCTCCGCGTACTTCGAATTTGCGAGATATTCCGACGTCCACGTTGAAGAACCAATCGCTGCGCTCCATACGATTTCCTCTGGCATCACCGTTGGCGGGATCGGAGAGGATTCTTGGAATGTCCATGGGGCCAGTGAGCTTGCCGGTGGCAAAGAAGTCAAACCATGGCGTGTCGTAGCTGAAGCGCAACAAGCCAAGTGAATCCGGGACACGGGTGTAGCTACTAGAAAAGACCGGGTTATCAATGGGATCAGAAAAAGAGTCATCGCCCAGAATGAGCTGGGGATTGTTGAACTCAAGTCGCTGTTCGACCCAAGAAAACTCAACCTGCCAATTTGGTTGGGAGTAGCCCAGATTGAACTCGGCTCCGAAGATGCTGGAAGACTCACCATTGGTCCGCTGGAATTCACGAACTGTGGGTGTCGCGAGATCGTCATTGGGCTGGGCCACGAGGGTATCATCGAGCCAGGTGTGGAATAAGTTGGCCTCAAGACGCCATGCCTCGCTCACTTGCCATTCAGGCGAAATCGAGACTGTGATGGAGCTTTCCTCCTGCAAATCGGGGTCGTTGAAAGTGGTGGAGAGTTCTCCTCCGACGTTCGCAATATGGAGGTCTTCGTCGAAGACTTCGGGTCCCCGGAATCCGGTCGAAACCGCAGCGCGAATGCGGAAGTCGTCATTCGCAGAATAGAGCACGGCTGCGCGTGGCGAGAAGATGGGATCGGCCACTTCGGAATGAAGATCCATGCGTGCCCCGTATTCGATTGTCCACATGTCAGAGGGCGTGTAGCGGTGCTGCATCAAGACTCCAAAATTGGAAAATGATTCGTCAATCGAGCGATTGGCGGACAACTGCTGATCGATGATCGTTTCATGACGAAACTGAGTTCCGAAGGTAAAGCGGTGCGCCGCTGAAGGTGACCAAGTGGCCAAGGCATCGACAAAGTGTAAGTCGTCTTGGGTCGTGCCAAATCCCCGACTCGTGGTCCAAGCGGGTTCGAAAAACGATGAGCTCGGATCAGGTGATCCGAGAGCACCGATACCGCCATAGTAGGAATCGCGTTTGGTGCGGGAAAAGGAATAGGCCAAGCTGGTGTCGAAGGCTTCGCTCCAAGTTGCGAGCCACTTGGCGGTGGTGACATTTCGACGTGAGAAAATTTCCTCCGCGATGAGGCTTTCATTGGGTGACTGATCGAAGGTTGCCGTTTCTCCGCCGCGGCGGCTTTCATCTGAGATAAGGTAATCCAAGCTGAGCTGGTGGCTCAGATTTGGCTTCCAAACGGTGCGGAGTCCGCCTGTCCAGAGATCGCGCATTGAGACATCGGTGAAGCCATCGCCATCCCGATCAATGGGCTGAATACGGTCAAAGCCACCAAAGATCGTGGCTTTAAAAGTTGAGTCGGGATTCACGTAGTCGTAGAGGCCAAAGGCACTCCCGCCCGGATTTTCTCCGAAGCTATCTCCCTTGACTCCGAGGATGCGGGTGCTGAATTGGCCTCCCGATTTTACGGGATCACGGGGGATGAGGTTAATCACGCCAGCAACCGCACCGGGACCGTAAAGAACCGAGCCGCCACCTTTGACAATCTCGATGCGCCCGATCAGGCCGGCTGGGATTTGCTCAATTCCGTAAACTCCGGCCAGCGTCGAGAAACTCGGTAATCCGTCATTGAGAATGCCTATGTATTGCTGGGGAAGGCCCAACATCTGGATCGATTGCTGACTACAGTTTTGGCAGGCCGTATCGATGCGCACGCCAGGGGAATATTCAATGGCTTCGGCTAAGGATCGTAACCCGCGATTTTGCAGGATTTCGCGGTCGATCACCTCGGTCCGCACGGGGGTATCTTTCAAGGGTTCCAGGAATCGTGATCCGGTCACCACCACGGGTTCCAAGAAATCCTGTGCTGCCAGCGGTAGTGGCAGGCCCGCTATTAAAACGCCAAGCGCCTTTATAGTTTGAGTGGTCATAATTTTAACTTTGAATAGTCAAAGTAAACGGAGGCTGACGTGATTTTGGAATGGGTCAAGCCTGTTTCTCATCAGAAGTGCATTTTTGAACTCGTCATCTCGAAAGTTGTAAAAGGTCCGCACCTGAAACCTTTAAGATTTGACGAATAAGGCCTCCTTTTTCAGGCGCTTCGCTCAAAGAAAAAGGCGGGGAGAAGAGGTGTTTCACTCTTTCTCCCCGCCCCACACACCTTCGCGCGATCATACGCGAAAAGTTTTTAACCTCCGACTTCTGCCGGAAGGAGAATTTTTTGGTGATCCGATAGCCACTTCTCGAGTTCCTCGTCATACCACGTATCGCAATGGACTCGTGGAATGATGGGTTCGCCACCGTGGCGAATGAGTTCCCGCTCGAGTTCTTTGCCACATCCTCAAAAGATCTCGTAGCAGTGATCTCTTCTCCCTAGAATCTGGACCCACGCTTCTCTCACCTCATCTGCTGGAGCGGAGACCTTATTAGTGGTGTCCCCCAGCGAGTTCATGAGCTCCAGTGAACGATGTGGTTTTCCGTCAATCACCTCTGTGGTCAGTTTCATGGCATGGAGATGACGGATGTTTATTTCGAATCGACTATCAAACCCTTCTGAGATGAGACAACTGTCGTTTTGGAGAAGATGTGCCGGAAGGTGGGCGCTTGTGAAGCAACCATCATTGCTCTGCACGGAGACTAAGAGAGCCTTTGACCTCGAAGCCGCGTCCGCTAAGATTGTCGTCAAGGGGTTACGAGTTATCTGACGAACTCGAATTCTTGCCGCTGTAACACAACAGGGGCAGAGGCCCGGTTTTACAACTTCCGGAACCTTAAAGTTCTGAGATGCTGCTTCACTGGCATAGGCATCACAAAGGGTGTGAAGTTGCGGCAGAGCCTGGTCGTCGGTCGGACGCAGAGAGAGTTTCAATTCTCGTGAGTGTGAAATAAGAGTCACTTTCAAGGGGTCAAATGAAGAATAGACCTCTGAAAATGAGGCTGTTGCTAGCGCGAGACTTGCGCCTGGAATGGTGAAAGTTCCGTCAGTGAGATGAGCCGAAGACAAGTCGATGGTTGCGCTTGTCATGCATGTTGGGGTCTCTAGCCTTAGTTCACACGAGGACAAAAAAGAAAGATTATTCCAAAATTCGGGGAGCGTGGTATCGAGGGAATACATAAGTTTTTGAGATGAGGCTAGTTTGAAAAACTTCTCCGGCGAGCCCCGAGGCCCATTGCGATTGCAAGAATACTGAGGACGATGGATGAAGGTTCTGGAATCGTGGTGATTGTTAGGAAACTCGATCCTGGAGTTTCGCTGTTATTTTCAAACCCATGTAGGAAATCGTTTCCGCTGGGATCATTCTTGCCCGTCAGAGCAATCGTGAATTCTGGGTTGGCTCCGGAAATCCAGTCGTTAACAAGCGGGGTGACGTCGAAGGTTACCGCGCCGAAGGAATCGACAGAAGTTGAGGAAACTGGGTCGGACGCGAGGATGCGCTCCGTGTAGAAGGTAAGCCAATCAATGGTCCCTGAGGTATTTGTGTCATCGGTAATGGCGGTGAGGGGGTCGGCGTCTACTCCGTGCGCTGATACGAGAAAGGGGTTTCCAGCTCCGGCATCACCATTAAAACCACCACTTTTAGAGGTGACTGTTAGAAAAGCGCTTGTCACTGGAGAGCTGAAGGTTGAGATCTCAGCTGAATCGAAAGAAAGATAGATTGTCTCGGCCCCGGCGACTCCGAAGGCTCCGTCGTTACTCACCCGAAAAGTGGGGCGGGTCTCTCCAGAGTATCCTCGGACAAAATCGGCCATCGTGAAAAAACCCGAGGTCATGACGTCTTGCTTGGGAGCGAGGACAGAGGTTGCCTTAAGGGGCGCGGTAAATGAAATGAGTGCGACTGCAAACGGAAGCTGGAATTGATTCATCGGTGTTGATAATGGTCAGTTTCTCAGCATGACGCTCACGGTCGGTTGTCAATCAGTGGCTCTCAATTGCGAAAGTAGATTTTCTTGATGACTCTTAGGTCCGTCGTACGCCGACCTTTGCTCCGATTTTCACAAACTGCTCAGGAGGGATCCTGACTTTCATCTCGGTAGAATGATCGTCGGGCCTGACAAAAATTTGTTGGAAGGGGCCTAGATATTCGATGACGCTGATGACCCCATTCACAAGAGAGTCGGGAGACACCGGTCCCAGCGCAAGTTGATCGGTTCGCATCCATTCAGGGATTGCGATTTCCCCCTTGAGGAGACTTAAATCGTTAATTCCGCTGAAGAGTGAGGCGACTTCAGTTGAAGCTGGGTTCTCCCAAATCTCGCGTGGAGGAGCGAACTGGACAATGCGGCCCCCATGCATCACCGCGATATTATCGCCGGCTGCGAGGGCGTCGTCTGGGTGATGTGTCACAAAGATGGCGGTAGTTCTTTCACGCCGGAGAAGGTCTGAAGTGACTCGACGTATCGTCTCGCGAAGCATGGTGTCCAAACCGCTAAAGGGTTCATCCATGAGGAGCAATGAGGGGCGGGGTGCCAAGGCCCGGACGAGGGCAATGCGCTGGGTTTCGCCTCCGGTGAGTTGGTGGGGATATCGTTTCGCCATCCCATCAAGGCCGACCGCTTGGAGAAGTTCACGGCAGCGCGCTTTTTTTTAGGAACGGCTCCAACGTCGGAGTCCGTAGGTGATATTTCGTTCTACGGTGAGGTGTGGAAAAAGGTCGCCGCTTTGTGAGACGAATCCGAGGGGGCGCCGATCAGGACGGACAAAATGGGCGGGACCGCTCAGGAGGGTTTTGCCAAGTGTGATGCTCCCTTCCTGGGGTCGCTCCAGTCCGTAAATCGCGCGGAGAAGCGATGATTTTCCGCTGCCACTGCGCCCGACTACACTCAAGATCTTAGAGGAGGCAAGGGTGACGGTGGCGTTTCGGACCGAGGGGAATCTCGCGCTCGGATAGGTCAGGGAAGCATTGGTGACGCTGAGGGCGTTGTCAGAGGATGACATGGATGGTGACTTGAGTTACTTGTTGAGTTTTCGCCAGCCGTTGAGTTCGACAATAACGAGTCCGATCATGGAGAGGAGAATGAGAAAAAGGGAAGGCATGGCGCACGCGTAGGTCGTTCCTTGATCGACTTTTCCATAGATGAGGGTGCTTAGGGTTTCGAATTCGAAGGGTCTCAGCAGGAGGCAAAGTGGGAGTTCCTTGCAGACATCGACAAAAACTAAAGTGGCTCCGCCGAGGAGACTCGGGCGCAGGAGTGGCAGCGAGATTCGCCGAAAGATGCGCAAGGGAGAATCTCCTAAGGCCTGTGCGGCGTGGTCGAGATTCTCTGGCTGCCGGATGAGTCCTTGCTGGACCATTTGAGCAGCGACTGAAAAATAACGGGCGACGATCGCAAAAATGAGCCAGAGCATGCTTCCTGACACTAAGTAATCACCGATCCAAGTTCCAAGTGGAAACCGTTCGCGCACCGCGCTGGCGACACCCATAATACCAAGAGCAATGACGGTGCCGGGGCTGGCGTATCCCGCTACGGTGGAAAGATGGCTGAGAAAACGGAAGAGCTTTCCTCTGGAAAAGCGAGTGATTCCGATGATCACGAGTGCGGAGAGGAGGCAAATCACCGTGGCGGTGAGGCCGAGCAAAAGACTATTTTTGGCAGCCTGAATGATCTCAACCCACATGTCTGGTTTGGGAAGGGCGGCCTCATTGAGGAACCATTGAAGAAGGGCTGTCGTGGGATAGATGAGTCCGAGCGATGCCTTTCACCTCGCTTCCCCTTTTGCTGGGATGCGTCAGAACTAGGCGACCGCGGGGGAAATTTCGACAAGCTGTCCAGCTCTATGAATTCTGGTCCGGGACATGTCGGCAAAGACCACAGTTGTTTGACTGGCCTCCGCGATTCGTAGGATCTCGTCGTCGAGATCAATCAAGCGAGGACAGAAGGAAGACCGCAATTGAATGCCGCTTTTGGTTAAGGTGACCTTGATTTGCTGGCTTGCTCTGATCGCTTTCACGATGCTGTCCTGATCGTAGTGGTTTCGTCGTATCGGTTTTTCCTCAGACCAGTCATCGAGCCAGCTGCGACACCCACTGACGCATGATTCACTGTAGGCTTTTGATTCGCATTTCAGGTCGTTCCTGAGAGTTTCTGCTTCTTCGCTCTCCCAATTAATTTTTTCAAAACTGAGATACGCGATGACTTTTTCGGAGATCGTGGTAAGCGCAATTCTCAGACAACGGGTCAGAGGACAGCGGAATAAGGTCAGCGCTACCTCTGCGGAGAACCGAAGTCCACTTACGGGGTCGTTAAGAAATCCATCTTTCTCGTAAAAGGTTCCGATGGCGGTTTTTCGGAGGAGGGTAAGACCAGAGACCTTCATTAAGAGAGAGCCTTCGCCCGCTCGGCTTAAGTAGGAAAAGGCCGAGATTAGGCTAATTCCCGATGAAAAACAACTTTGCAATCCAAGTGGGCAGTTTGAGGCGCAAGTCTTCTCAAATTTGTGATTCAGCCGTCTCATGACCACGAGGATAGACGACCTGAAAAGAGAGTGTTGACGCTCGGTTGTCTAAAATTGGTAAATAATAGCGAAACGTGCCAAGAATGATCGGGAGGCCCGCTTCGGGAACCTTTATGGACTGATCGATGAACACTGTCTCCGTGCCTGCTTCGGCAAGCTCAAGCGGAGTGTAAAGCATCGTCGATGCTGTTTTGACCAGAGCAGGGGGGGGCTTCCGCCAATTGTCCCGGTCGAGCCTGTGGACCGATAACCTTCGCTTTAGATCGGGAAAGCTCTTCAATCATCTTAAATTTC
>JBLIDI010000057.1:0-17939 GCA_047634075.1 Akkermansiaceae bacterium | reverse complement strand
CGATAGACTGCTTCTCGTCCATAGCGGCGCAAGCCAAACGGAAGATCATCAAGCTTCGCTTTGAGAACACTCAGATCAGATTTGGCAATCCTTCGGAGAATGGATCCGACATCGCCCGTCTGCATAAGCTGATCGAGATTTATTTTTTCAAGCTCAAGAAGAGCAAGGTCACCCCGAACTTTCGCAAGATTTTGAAGGGCGGAGACTTGCGCTCCGGCATCGCTGAGGGTTCTGAGTTGGTTGAGGTAGAGATCAAGGTTTTCTCCCGTGAAGTTGAGCATGTCTTCTTCGGAAATATAATTGCGATTTTGAAGCTGCCTGGCGAGATAGCGTTCGGGGTCTTCCGTCATTAAGCGTTGCTCAAGAACTCTGGAAAAAAGAACGATGGCGAATCCTTCCCGGCGGGAGAAGAGACCTTGATCGAGCCAAGTTTGGATCTGGTCGGTCGGGATGGCGCGCGCAAGGTTGATGGTCAAGCGAAGACGCTGGGCTTGATCTTCGGTATCACGAATAATCTGCAGCTGCGCGCCAAATTGACCTTGGCGGGAAGAACGAGGAGCGATGGTTCGCGATGACTTGGTAACGGAAGGAGAGATCGAATCTGTGGTGGACTCCGACGGGGCGAGAAGCCACCCCGCCAGTCCACCCCCTAAGAAAAGAAGGATACTTATTATCAGATGAGACGACTTCATTTCGGAGTGCTGTTTGTAGGAAGAGGAAAGAGCTCGGGATCGCCGGAGAATTCGGCCGAACGTCGCCACGCCAGAGCGCCTTCGGGGTCACCACGAAGCCAGGTTTGATAGAGATTGGAAGCTTGGAAAAATCTCGTCTCCGGCGTGCCCGGGAGCCTTTCGACCCACTTGAGGCTTTCCCGATACTGGCCATGATCACTCAGGGAACCTACGATGCCTTGGATTCCATCTTGATAGATTTTTTGATTGTCGCGATGACCGTCAAGCCAATCTGCGTAGCTCGCTAAATCTTGGGCGGCCCATTTGCGGCCTGCCTTTGCAATGATCTTAGGGCTTTGCCTGACATTGATATTTGCCATCAGATCGTCCATGACCACAGGAGCGTTATGCTGGACCAGCGAGGCCAAAAGAGCATCGGTATCCGGCCCTCGAACTCCCGAGCCACCACCTCCGCTATCGAGCATGACTTGGGTAGAACGTGAGCGTTTTTTGACTTGGTTTTTAAAGGTCTCAAGCGCTTGCGGAAAACCTTGCTCGGGATCTTGCGCGAGAAGGTGGGTGGCATATTCAAAAGCGAGATCTTCTTTCAGCCAGCTCTCAGGAAGACGGTCTAGCATGGCCTTGGCCGCCGATTGGTCATCAATGAGAAGACCCTTGAATTGAGCCTCTTTGATCTGATTGCGCTCAATGGGGCTCTTGGCGAGTGCCGCAATCTGCTCAAGGAGGGCCGGTTCCTCCTGGCCTAGGACAGAAAAGAGCGTCTCCAAGTGGCGATTTTTGCTCCTATTCGTCACCCCTCCGGGAATGCTTTTGATGAGGTGATAAGCCTTGGCGGGATCTTGGCGGGCGAGCGCCAGCATGTTCTTTTGATCAAGTCGGGCGTAGTTCGTTCCCGATTTGAGAATCATCCGGATGGCAGCTTCCGGATCACTACGGTCGGGCCAAAACCGAGAACCGCTGCTTGCATTGAGCCTGAGGTTTTCCGGGACCTGATCCCAATTTTCTTCGAGCCACTTGGGGCGATACTCTCCGATGCCCCAGGCCACTTCATAAGCGAACTCCTGTCTTTCAAGAGCAATGACCAAAGCCTTTCCCGGTTCATGGCAGGCCCACATGCGATAGGCGGTTCGCAGATCATCAGAACCACGGGCGGCCGAGATTGCACCTTTGGGATCGAGGCGAGTCCAGTGAAGGAAGAAGAGGCGGTCCAGCTGAAAAGAGCGATTCGGACGATTTTTAAGGTCTTTGTAAAGCGACGGAAAGTCTTCGGCTTTGGTATCCAACAAGGCGAGCGCGATCCGCTCATAACTTCGGCTAGGTGGGATGGCTTGGAGATCAATAGCGGGGGCTGGCAAGGCCTCGCTTGCGATCATAGCCGGTCGCGATGAGCGAAAACTTGAGCCCTGCTCAGAAGGCCCTCCACTTTGCTCTTGGGGTGGGGATGATTTGATTTGCCATCCCACAACCAGCCCGAGAGCCGGTGGAATCAGGCAAACATAAAATGGGGGGAATTTCATGGTTTCCCATTGAATAGCAGATCCCGCTTCCTGAAGGAAGGACGGAAGAAGCGAAGAAGAACTAATGAACGAATTTTCAAAATCGTTGTCTCATTAAGGTCACTCATCTCAGATTTTTAAGATATAAAAGATGAAGGACATTGTAATAGACGTTCTTTAAAGGAATCGTTATCACCTACAACGTCTCCCAAAAACCCTCGCACATGGAAAGCATCACAACTATCGAAGAAGCACAGGAATCGGCGTCCCGCGTCATGGCTGAACTCTCCCGGGTCATTGTGGGACAAAATGAAATCGTCAAGCGCCTCGTTGCCTCCCTCTTTGCCAACGGACACTGCCTCCTCATCGGGGTTCCCGGTCTTGCCAAAACCCTTCTCGTCCAATCCATTGCCGAAGTTCTTGGGATGCAGTTCAACCGTATTCAGTTCACCCCTGACCTCATGCCGAGCGATATCATCGGCTCAGAAGTGATCCATGAAAATTCCGGCAAGCTCGAATTCCAATACCGCCCCGGCCCAGTCTTCACCAATCTCCTTCTGGCCGACGAAATCAACCGCACCCCGCCCAAGACGCAGTCCGCTCTCCTCGAAGCGATGCAGGAGCGCAAAGTCACGGTGGCCGGAGAAAACCGCCCGCTGCCAAATCCCTTCCTCGTCGTCGCCACCCAAAACCCCATCGAGCAGGAAGGCACCTACCCCCTCCCCGAGGCCCAACTCGACCGCTTCATGTTCTCGCTCGACCTCGGCTACCCTCTCCCTATGGAGGAAAAGGAAATCGTGCGTCGCACCACCATCGGTGAATCAGCGGTTCTCAATAAAGTCCTCTCCGGCGAGAAACTCCTCGAATTTCAAAAACTCGTCCGCGCCATGCCAGTCGCCGATGGCGTCCTCACCGCCGCCGTCGCTCTCTCCCTCGCGACCCGCCCCCGTGAATCCGCCCCCGCTGAAGTCGCCAAGGAATACATCGAATGGGGAGCCGGTCCACGTGCTTCCCAATACCTCGTCTTCGGAGCTAAGGCCTTCGCCCTTATGGATGGCCGTTCCGCCCCGGAGGTCAAAGACGTTTACGCCGTCGCCCCCGCCGTCCTTTCCCACCGCATCGTGCCAAATTACCGAGCCACCGGCGAGGGACTCACTGCGAACGACCTCATCAAGCGACTCCTCCGCGAGCACAACTAGCCTTCCCCGATGGCCATCCCTCCTCCCACTCTGCGCAAGACCGCGCCACCTCCGCTGCCGCCCTACCTCCAGGCCGCGGCGAAGCCGGTCCCGCCACCCATGCCCACTGGGAAAAAATTCCTGAACGAGGAAGAACTGGCCCGCTTTCAAAACCTCATCGCTTTTGCCAAAAACACCGTCGAAGCGCGTTTCTCTGGTCGCCATAAATCGCACGACTTCGGCACCGGCGGCGAATTCGCGGAGCACAAGCAATATCACCCCGGCCTTCCCGTGAGCGCCATCGATTGGCACGTTTACGCCCGCACCAAAAAACTCTTCATCCGCACCTACGACGAACTCACCGACCTCGCCGTCCACCTTGTCGCCGATGTCTCCGGCTCCATGAGTTTCTTCACCGCGGGGAACGAGATGAAGGCCCTCCGCTCCGCGCGCATCGCCGCCTCCCTCGCCCATCTCATGATTCGGCAAGGTGACAAGGTCAGCCTGACCCTATTCGCCGACAAGGTCCTCGACCACCTCCTCTGCGGCGGCACTTCCCGCCACCTCCAGCGGATGCTCATGCACCTCGCCACCCCGTCGAGCCATCCGCGCGGCAAGACTAAAATCGCCGACTCCCTCCGCGATACCGCCCTCCTCACCAAGCGCCGTGGTCGTCTCGTCGTCCTCTCCGACTTCCTCGGCGAGGACCCGGAGGAAATCCTCGACGCCCTGAGCCCCTTCCTACACCGCCGCTTCGAAGTCCTCCTCCTGCAAATCTCCGACCCGCAGGAACGCACCCTTCCGCACGCTCCCCTCGCCCGCTTTGTCGATCTCGAGACCAAAGAGGAGATCGAAATCGAACCCGAGGAAGTACGAGAAACCTTCGAGCAGACCGTTCGCGAAAGAACCGCCGCTTTGAAGACCGGCGCAATGCGTCGCCGCATCGACTTCGCCCGCCTCGGCACCGAAGCCCCCTATCTCGACGCCATCGAAGCCTACCTTGGCTTCCGAAACTGGACTGACACCGACTCATGATTTTCACCGCCGTCAGCGCACTTTGGGGACTGCTCGCACTCGCGGCGCTGCCCTTTGTGATCCATTGGCTCAGCCGCCGCAGTCCCAAGCGCTTCTACTTTTCCTCCCTCGATGACTTGAAAAAATCTCTCGCCGGACGTTCGCGTCTTTTTAAATGGCGGCACTTCTTTTTTCTTCTTCTGCGCTCGCTCGCCCTCATCGCCCTCGTCCTCGCTTTTTTCAAACCCGTCATTGGGCTGAAGGAACAGGACACCACTGGCCGCCGCCACGTCATCCTCCTCATCGACCAATCGCTGAGCATGGCCCACAAGGATGGCAACACCTCGACCTGGAAACGCGCCCAGCTCGAATCCTCCAAAATCCTCCGCGCGCTCGATCCCCTCGACCGCATGATCCCCATCCTCGTCGGGCGCACTCCCGAAGCCGGTTTCACCCAATTCAGCCACAATATCGCCGCCGCCGAAAGCTTCATTAACTCCGCCCAACCGCAAGCGATGCCCGCTGATTTCAAAGCAGCCAACCTCATCGCGAGCCAACTCGCGGCCAAGGCTGATGGCCCCGTCGATTTCATCTACCTCTCCGATTTCCAGCGAAAAAACTGGGCCTCCGTCCAGTTCAAGGGCTTACCCGACAAAGCCAATCTCTTCTTCATCCCCGCCACCGATCACGAAGCCCGCCGCAATCAAGCCATCCTCGAAGCCGCCCTCACCGGCCCCTCACCCACACACGGCCAAGCTTTCGAAATCACCGCCAAGGTCGGCAATTACTCCCAAGATAACTACAGCGGAAAAATCGAAATCCTCGTCGCCGACACTCTCCTCGCCGACCAAGTCGTCTCGCTCCCACCTTGGGGCGAGGGTGAAATCCGGCTCGAAGTCCCCGGCCTCCGCTCCGGCACCCACGCCGCCCACATCCGCCTTTCACCTGATGATCTCCCGCTCGATAACGACTTCTGGCTTCCCATCGAAATCCGCAAAACCGAACAAATCGTCATTCTGAGCGATGGTAAAGGCACCCAAAACTCGACCCGATTCTTAAAAGCGGCCGTCAATCCCTTCGGCGAAGAAAAGTCCGGCATTTACCGTGTCCGTGAACTCACCGGCGAAAAATTCACTCCTTCTTCTCTCTCCGGTTCCTCCAAAATCATCGCCTCCAAGATGCCCGCCCTCACCCGCGTGCAAGCCGGCGGTCTCGCCACTTTCCTCCGCTCCGGCGGTGGCGCTTTGCTCTTCCTCGATGGCCCCCACGCCATCACCAATCTCAGCTATCTCTCAGAAGCCCTCGCCACCCAACTCCCCCTCCAACCGACCACCAGACTCAACTCCGAAAACCTCGCCGGAGGAGCCATGAAAATCGCCCAAGGTGACTTCCGCTCGCCCTTCCTCCGCCTCTTTAAAAACGAACGCCGCCGCAACCTCGGCTTCCTGGAATTCTACGATCTCTACCACGCCTCGGCCACCGGCGCGGGCCGCGTCCTCCTCCACTACGCCGACGGCACCCCGGCCCTCACCGAGACCCAAGCCGGACTCGGCACCCTCCTTATCGCCAACTTTTCCGTCGGCGAACTCTCCTCAAACATCGCCCGCCAAAGTCTCTTCCCCGGCTGGATTCACGATATTCTCGGCAAGCTCTCGCCCGCCCAAACGGGCGAAAACCACTACCTCGTCGGAGACCGAATTTTCGCGGAAGCCTGGACCTCCGAATCAATGGGCCGCAGCCTCCTCGGCCCCGATAAAACCGAAATTCAAACCGAAGCCGATATCCGTGGCGAGCGTGTCTTTTTCAACTTCACCACCCCAGTTCCCGGCCCCTACATCCTCCCCGCCAGCGACGGTCGCCCCCTGCAAACCTTCGCCATCAATGCCACCAACCAAGAGTCAGACCTCCGCTCCCTCGACCCCGCCATTCTCCCCACCCGTTCTCCGGATAACAGCCGAGCGACCATCCTCACCGGGGGAATCACTCTCGATGAATGGGCCGAGGGCCTCCCCGCCTTCCACGGGTTCGTCCTCGCCGCCCTCGCCCTGCTCGCCCTCGAATCCCTGCTCCACCTCTTCCTCAAAAAACCACCGAAAGTGAAGAAGAAGAAGGAGGCCACGTCATGATCATCGACCCCATCCTCCCGGTCTCCTGGATCATCACCATCGCCGTTTCCCTGACGGTCCTGACCCTCGTCGCCCATCTCCGTTCCGGAAAACAACTGGCCCGTTCCCGCAATATCCTACTCATCACCCTACGCCTCTTCGGCGTCCTCGCCATCGTCGCCCTCCTTCTCCGGGTTTCCGAGGAAGAGAGCATCATCCCACCATCAGTCGAGCGCTCCTTCCTCATCGCCATCGACAAATCCGCCAGCATGGCTGAGGACGATATTGCAGGCGTCACCCGCTTCGAATACGCCCGCCAAATCATCGAGGAAGCCGGCTTCCTTTCAGACAAAACGAAATCACTCGTCCGCCTTCACCTCTTCGATTCCTCCCCCCAACAAGTCAGCGCCTCGGCCCTTGAATCGACCATTCCAGACGGCGACCAAACCCTCATTCATTCCTCGCTTCGCCAGCTTTTGCGCAATCATCAGGGGCCGCCACCTGCCGCCCTCCTTGTCATCTCGGACGGCCATGACCTCGAAGCCATCCCCCCGGGACAGACCGCCCGTCTGGCCCACGATCGCGACTGCGTCATCTATGGACTCCCCATCGGCGCGGCCGGATCCGCGCGTGATGTTTCGATCCGCGTCGCGGGCTACCATCCCTACACTTTCCGTAAGCAAATGACACGCCTCGCCGCAAACATCCGCACCATCGGTTGCGCGCGCGATACCCTCGTCGTGGACCTTTTCCGCGAGGGTGAGTTGGTCGAGAGCAAACGCCTTCAAACGGGCGACACCTCCTTCCACGACATCGAATTTCTCGTCACCGAGGACAACCCCGGACAATTCGAATACTCCTTCAAGGTCCACCCGGTCAGCAACGAGGCCCAGACCACCAATAATACCGCCATCAACTACATCAATGTCCTCGATGAGAAAGTCCGTGTTCTCATGGTCGAAGGATTACCCTACTGGGACACCACTTTCCTGCGCCGCTCCCTCGCCCGCAATGACAAGCTTGATGTCGATGCCCTCACCCGCTTCACGAACGACCGCGTCCGCGCCGTCAGGTCCAATCCCAAGCGCTCCAATCAAGAACTCACCGCCCCAAAAACAGTGGCCGACTTCCTTCCCTACAAGGTTGTCATTCTCGGTAAGAAAACCCACGAAGTGCTCGGCTTGGATGGCATCAAGGCCATGGAGGAATGGGTCGATAAACACGGAGGGATCGTCATCTTCGCACGTGGACAAGCTTGGGACTGGATTCAGGATTCGGCCCTCGAGCCCATCACCTGGAGCCAAGAATCGACTCCGGCCCGCCTCGAAATCCCCACCGCCGCGCTTTCGCTCCCACCCTTCAGACTCCTCCACCAGAAAGCCGCATCCACCCAGCTTCCGGAGATCACCTCCTACCAACCCGCAAGCGACCCCAAGACCCTCGCCGAATCTTACGTCAACACCTCCACTCAGAGCTCCGGCGTTGTCTTCCGCCGCTTCGGTCGTGGCCAGACCCTCTCGCTCGGCGTCGGCGATCTCTGGAAGTGGGTCTTCAACAAAGACACCGAATTCGACAACAACCTCTACGACCTTTTCTGGGACCAGCTCGTCCTCTGGATGCTCTCCAATGGCGGCGTCACGCCCGGCGATGACTACACCTTCCAAACCAACACCGCCAATCTCGCCACGGGCGAAAAGATCACCTTCACCCTCGCGCTCAACGGACTCGAGCCACCACAAAACCCACCCACCGTCACCGTCACTCATCAGCAGGAACAAGCAGCCGTTCTCGCCCTCACCCCGAATGACGACGGCACCGCTTATACCGCCACCTTCACCCCCCGCGCCGATGGTCGCCACCTCGCCGAGACCACTTTCCCAAATGGTAAAAAAGCGAGCGCCCGCTTCATGGCCTTCATCGAGGAAATCGAGCGCACCGAAACCGCCACCGACGCCGCCTACCTCAAGCAACTCGCAACTGCATCCGGCGGCAAGCTCGTCGGGCCTACCGACCTCAAGGACCTCTTCACCGACCTCCTCCGCGAGGCCAGCCCCATGAAGGAACGCGCCCGCCTCAATCCCCTTTGGGATCAAACCTGGGCCCTCCTCGCCATCACTTTCTTCCTTGCCCTCGAATGGTTCCTGCGCCGACGCTGGGGCCTCACTTAAATCCCCCATCCCCATGAACGACCCCTCCGCTAAAAGGTCCAACATCATCGGCTCCCTCCGCTCTGCCGGACGAGTCTTTGCCTCCCACCGTGCCTACGTCCGTCTCCTCCGCTCGGTCAAGTTTCTCCTCGCCGCCGTCATCACGATGGCCCTACTCGATATCCTTTTCCACCTGAGTCCGGTCCCGCGCATCCTTCTCCTTTCAACTTTCATCCTGTCCGGCATCGCCCTCCTGGGCCTCGCCATTCACACCATGATCTGGCGGCGACCTTCGCTCGATGACACCGCGCGTGATCTCGAAAAACTCGACCTCGCCCTCGGCAGCAAGCTCACCAACGTCCTCCAGCTCCACGCGCAAGCCAACGACCCGGAAGCCGCACCGCTCACCCGCGATCTCGCCAAACGCGCCGTCGCCGATTCCGCGAAGCAAGTCACACCACGCACTCTTCCAGCTCTCGCCCGCTTCGCAAAGCTGGGCCGCGAATTCAAGATCGCCTTCTCCTGCCTCGCCGCCTTTGCCCTCATAATCTTCCTCATCGGCCAGCCCGCTTACCGCCAGCTCGCCCGCCTCTTTGATCCCTACGGCGACCACCCGCCGCTCAGTTTTTCGTGGCTTGAAGTCACCAAACCCGTCGAGGATGGAATCGAGGTCATCTATGGCGAGTCCGCCACCGTCGAGGTCAAGGTCACCGGCCACAAATTAAAAGACCTCATTCTCGAAGTCGCACCCAGCGATGGCAGCCGCCCGCCCCGCGAACTCCCCATGTCGGCGCTCGATAAAGAAACCTTCGTTGCTTCGCTCGATGACATCCGCGAGCCCCTCACCGTCTACGCCCGCAGCAAAAACAACCGCAGCCTCAGCCCCCGTCGCGAGATCGCCGTTGAACTCATCCCGCAACTCACCGGCGCTGATCTCGAAATCACCCCGCCCGCTTACACTGGTCTCCCACCTCGCAAGCAGAAATTCCGCTTTGCCGGACTGCAAGCACTCGAAGGTTCCACCCTCACTTTCAAGCTCCGCTCCAATCGCCCCCTCGGCGACGGATCCCTCATCGCCACCCTCCCAGGAACCGACCAAAAGGAACTCAAAGTCGCCCTCAACCCCAGCCCCGACGGCCCTGCAAACGAGGTCCAGGCCACCCTTCCCGCCACCGATTCAGGGCGCCTCACCTTCGAACTCCGGGACATCGAAGACCGCGCTCCCGAGACCGTCCCCACCGCGGCCCTCACCGTGAGCCGCGACCTCTCGCCCGCCATCGCCTTTCTCTCTCCAAACGATGACTCCTTCATCGTCGAAGATCACATTTTCAAGTTCAGCCTCGGCACCAGTGACGACTACGGCATTCGTAAGATCCGCACCTTCATCGCAATCAACGAAGTCTTCGGCGAACCTGTCGAAAGAAGCTTCGACGGCGTGGGCCCGCGACGCGACACCTTCGAGCGTGAAATTTCTCTCGCCGAACTCGGAGCAAAACCAGGCGACATCATCACCCTTTCCGGCGAAGTCATCGACAACTGCCCCACCGCGCACCTCACCCGCACCGGACTGTGCCAACTCGAAGTTATCAGCACCGAGCAATACAACGAGTTCCTGCGAAAGCAGACCGACGTCGCCGAGATCAGCGGAAAGTACGAAGACCTTCTGACTCGTTTCGAGGAACTCGTCGAGGAACAGAAGAAACTCGCCGAAGAAGGAGCCACCCCGAAAGAGCAGGAAGAGCTCAACAAGAAGCTCGAAGACATCGCAAAAGAGATGGAGGAATTCGGCCGCGAAAACCCCGTTTACGATTTCGAAAAAGACCTCCAAGACAAACTCAAGCAAATGGCCCAGGACGTTCGCGATTCAGTCGCGCAGAACCAAGAAGCGGTAAAGTCAGGCGACAAAGATGCCGCCAAGGACCACCACGAACGATTGGCTAACGAACAAAAAGAAGGCGAAGAGCAAATCGAAAGACCTCTCGAGGATCTCGCCACCCTCCACGAACTCATCAAGGACTTCAACGAATTCCAAGACCTTTACGAGAAGCAAAAGGAATTGAAAGAGCAGACCAAACGTTTCGAGGAAATGAAGGAACTCAAGGCACAGGACCGCATGTCCTTGAAACAGCTCGCGCCTCAGCAGCGTGAAGTGGCCCGCGCGCTCGAGGACCTCAAAGAAAAGCTCGAACACCACGCCGAACTCGCCGAGGCAAAATTCCCTAGAGCCGCCCAAAGTGCCCGTGACCTAGCCCAGGGAATCGAACGAGGTTCCTTCCCCAGATTGGGCCGCCAAAGCTCCCAAGCAATGGTCGCCGCCGAAGGCGATAAATCCCACGAACAGGCCGCCAACCTCGAAGCGGAAATGGCCAAGCTCATTGGCGAATGCAAAGGTGGAACCGGCGAGTGCAAGAGCGAAGGCTTCGACCAATACCTCAAACTCTCTGGAAGCAAACCCGGCAATAGCTTTAGCCAGATGATGCAGTCGCTCAAGTTCTCGCCCTTCGGCGGCAATGGCGGCAGCGGCTCTGGCATGAGTGGAAGCATGGCCAGCGGCGGGAAACCCGGCCAGAGCCGCGCCCTCATGGGGGGAGAAGCCAGAATGCCCGGAGCCATCGCCGGCAAGATGGCGGGTCGCAAGGGACTCGGAAATGGCAACGGTCAAGGCGGGGGCCCCGTCGCCAAAGTGGACCGCAATGACGAAGGAGCCAATTCTCTCACCAGCACCCGCCAGACCGAGACGCCCGAAACCCAGGCCATCCTTCGCGAATATCAAAATCTCACCGACGCCTACTTCCGCACCCTCACCAAGCCCGAATAAACTCCCATGAAAAAACTCCTTCTCTTCCTCGCCCTCCTCACCGGATTCGCCTCCGCCGAAGAACCCCAAATCGTCTGCGGAAACCTCGTCTATGGCAAAAACCAAACCTCGATTTGCTTCGCCGATAAATTTCTCACGACCGCCGCGCAGTCTACCGGATTGAAGATTGCGCCCCGCTTTTCCCGCCTAAAACTCGCCACTGAAGATGTCTTCAAATCTCCTCTCTGCATCTTCACTGGCGAGGGGAATTTCACCCTTTCCGAAGTCGAGCGCAAGAACCTCAAGCGCTACGTCATGAACGGAGGCTTCCTCATCGTGAGCCCCGGCTGCTCCGATACCGAATGGAACAAAGCCTTCCGCCGCGAGCTCGCCGCGGTCTTTCCCGCCCATCCCATTGACCCACTCAAGATGGACCATGAGCTCTTCTCGATGGTTTACAAAATCACCGAGGTCAAAGCCTATCGCGAAGCCGTCCAACTCTACGGCATCACGGTGAACGACCGGCTCGCCATCCTCTACTCCCCCGAGGGTCTCAACGACTCCAGCAACGCCAAAGGATGCTGCTGTTGTGGTGGGAGCCAGATCAAGGACTGCGCCAAGATCAATGTGAACGCCCTCGTTTACGCCCTCGTCCACTAAGCAATGAAAAAGCCTGCCCTTGCCGCTCTCGTCTGCCTCGTCACCGTCGCGATCGGCGGGCTCGTCGTTTACTACTCTGACCCCGCCGATCCCATCGCCGAGGATCGTAACGAAATCCCCATTTACTTCACCTGCGACACCCACGGACGCCTCGAACCCTGCGGTTGCTTCTCCGGCCAACTCGGCGGCCTCACCCGTATCCAGACCTGGCTTCAGCGCCACCAAACAGGGAACTCACTCCTCCTCGATGTCGGAAATTCCCTTGCCGGGAAAGAGGACTTCCGGGTCATCAAATACGAGCACATTCTCGAAGCCTTCGACCTCATGGGCTACCATGCCCTGAACCTCGGCGGGGCCGAGGCCAAGCTCCCCCTCGCCACGCTCAAGGAAATCATCTCCGCCACCGATGCGCCCATCCTCAGCGCCTCCATCACCGATCAGTCCACCCGTGAGCTCATCGCCCCGCCCACCCGCATCGTCGAACTCCGCGGCCAAAAAATCGGCATCCTCGCCGTCCTCGATCCCAACTCCGTCTCCTCTCCCGGCGATGGCCTCCACATCCTTAGCTTAGACGACGCCATCTCGCGCCACCTCCCCGCCCTCGTTGAAGAATGCGACGAAGTCATCCTTCTCGCCTTCACCACCGTTGACGAAATGAAACGCCTCGCCAACGAGTTCTACGAAGTCTCCCTCATCGTGGGCGGAGACGTCCGCCAAGCCGCCCAATATCTCCAGAAGGAAAACCAATCCTACCTCGTCTTCACCTCCAACCAAGCCCGCACTATCGGCCAAGTCACCTTGCAACGAGAGGAATCAGGCCTCGAAGCCTCAGACTTCGACATCCACCTGATGAAGCCCAACATTCCGCAGAACAACCGCCTCCTCGCCCTCTCCGCGAGCTACCGTGAGACCATCCGCACTACCGACCTCCTCGTCGACCACCCCGAGCGCCTCGGCGAAGATGCCATTCCCGGCGTCAAGCCTCTTGCCAACTACGTCGGCAGCGAAAAATGCCTCACCTGCCACGCCGAAGAAGCCGAAACCTGGCATGCCTCCGCGCACTCCCATGCCTTCGATTCCCTCGTCAAAAAGAAATCCGACGCCGATCCCACCTGCATCGCCTGCCACACCGTCGGCTTCGGCACCTCCTCGGGATATCGCCGAGCCTTTAAAAAGGAACGCTTCACCGATGTCGGCTGCGAATCCTGCCACGGCCCCGGCAGCGAGCACGTCACCGCTTGGAACAACGGCCTCACCCCATCCTTTAAATTCCGCCCTCTCGGCGCGGGCGACTGCATGAAGTGCCACCACGGCGAATTCTCCCGCCCCTTCGTCTGGGACGAATTCTGGCCCCTCATCGAGCACGGCAAAAAAAAGAAGTAGGGCAAGCCCGCACGCCCGAAGCTCGTATTCTGCCTTTGCCAGACCGGTGAAAATCGGGTAAGCGCGGGGCGGAGTTTCGAAAACCTCCACCACTTGTCATCATGCTCGACATCAAAGTCATCCGCGAAAATCCCGAACTCGTTAAAGAACGCCTCGCCAACCGTCACGACAGTTCGGCCGATCTCATCGACGAAGTTCTCGCCTGCGACGAAATCCGCCGCAAAAACGAAACCGCCAAGCAGGCTCTTCAGTCCGAGCGTAAATCAACCTCCAAGGAAATCGGTAAACTTCGTGCCAACGGCGAGGATTCCTCCGGCATCGAAAACGAAGTCAAGAAGATCGGCGAGCAGATCAAAGCCCTTGATGACGAAGGCAACAAAGCCGCCAAACGTCAGCTTACGCTCCTCCTGACCATCCCCAATCTCCCCTACGAGGGCTGCCCCATCGGCGCTGATGAGGAATCCAATCCCATCATCCGGAGCTGGGGTGAAAAGCCTGCTCTCACCGAGGCCCGCGACCACCTCGATCTCGCCGAGGCCAAGGGCCTGATCAGCTTTGACGACGGAGCCCGCCTTTCTGGCTCCGGCTTCGCCGTCTATCGTGGAAAAGGCGCCCGCCTTCAACGCGCTCTCATTCAGTTCCTTATCGATCTCCAAAGCCGCGAAAACGGCTACGAGGAAGTGAATGTTCCCCATGTCGTCAAACGGGAATGTATGGTCGGAACGACTCAACTCCCCAAATTTGAGGACGACATGTATGGCATTGAGAACAACGAATTGTTCCTTGTCCCGACCGGTGAAGTGCCCATCACCAACCTCTACCGTGACACTCTCCTTGCGGAAGAAGACCTTCCCATCAAAATGACGGGCCAAACCCCTTGCTTCCGCCGGGAAGCCGGGAGTGCTGGTCGCGACAATCGTGGCATCATTCGCATGCATCAGTTCGACAAGGTTGAACTCGTCCAGATCGTCCACCCAGACACCTCAATGGCTGTCCTTGAAGAACTCACCGGCCACGCCGAAGCCGCCTTGCAAAAGCTCGGCCTGCATTACCAAGTCATTGAGCTTTGCACCGGCGACGTCGGCTTTGGATCACAAAAAACCTACGACATCGAAGTCTGGGCACCCGGCCAAGGCAAATACCTTGAAGTCTCCAGTTGCTCCAGCTTCGGCGACTACCAGGCCCGCCGCATGAAGCTCCGCTTCAAGGATTCCGAAGGCAAAAACACCTTCTGCCACACCCTTAACGGATCTGGCACCGCCCTTCCGCGCCTCTTTGTCGCGGTCCTCGAGCAGTGCCAGGACGCCGAAGGCAACATCGCCATCCCCGAGGCCCTCCAGCCTTATTATGGCGAAGCGACGCTCTAGATTCTCTGATTCTTTCGAATGTGAGTTTGATTCCTCGGTTGGGAAGAACCATCCTCATCTGGTGAATCCTCAGGAAAACGCTCCAAGGCTGTCGTTTCAGAGTCCCAAGCGATGGGATGATATGACAGGAATTGAAACCAAGAGATTTGCGAAGAATGTTCCCGCAGCGTCTCCAACCTTTCATTGATGGGAAATCTCATCACTTTCCAATCATATCCCGACGAACGAAGAATTCCGCAAATTACTTGCTTCCCTGCCATTCGTGGCTAAAACCGCCGCGCCGCGTGTCAGACTCTCTTAAAATAGCCCTCCCGAAAGGTAGCCTTCAAGAACCGACTCTCCGTCTTCTTGAAAAGGCTGGTTATAATATCTATACTTCGGATCGCGGACTCCGTCCGTCCTCCGATGACGAAGGCTTGGACATCTACATGATCCGCGCCCAAGAGATTGCCCGCTACATCGACCAAGGTTTCATTGACTGCGGCATCACCGGGCTCGACTGGGCCTACGGACACGATGTCGACCTCGTCGATCTTGCCGAACTTCCCTACTCGCGCGCCTCCACCCGCCCCACCCGCTGGGTTCTGGTGGTTCCCGAAGACTCTCCCATCAAGACCGTGCACGACCTCGAGGGAAAACATATCGCCACCGAGGGGATAGAAATCACGAAGCGATACCTCGCTGAAAAAGGAGTGAACGCCCACGTCGAATTTTCTTGGGGCGCCACTGAAGTCAAAGTCCCCGACCTCGTCGATGCCATCGTTGATGTCACCGAGACCGGCTCTTCCCTCCGCGCCAACAAGCTCCGGATCGTCGACGAACTCCTCTCCTCCTTTCCTCACTTTTACTCCAGTAAAGCTGCCTTTGCCAACGACTGGAAGCGCGACAAAATGGAACGCATGGTCATGATGCTCAAGGGAGCACTCGAGGCCCGCGACAAGGTCGGCCTCAAACTCAACCTCCCCGAGGCCTCGCTCGATGCCGTCCTGGCATGTCTCCCCTCACTCCGACGACCCACCATCTCAAAACTCACCGAAGAAGGCTGGCTTGCATTGGAAACCATTATCTGCGAGAAAGTCGCCAGAAACCTCATCCCGGATTTGAAAGAACTGGGCGCAGAAGGAATCATCGAGTATCCTCTCAACAAGATCGTCCCTTAGAAGATCAAGAATTTTAACGGAATTGCGGTTTCAGAAATCCGCAGAACTCAAACCCAACCAAAAAACTTATTATGGGCAACCTAAAGAAGCGTCGGAAGACCAAGATCAGCAAGCACAAGCGCCGCAAGCGCATGAAGGCCAATCGCCACAAGAAGCGCCTCCGCTACAAGTCCTAGGGATCACCGATCCTCGTGCGACTTGCATGATCCGGTCGGGCAGACCGCACTCCTCTGCCTTAAACCACCGCCGAGTCTTTTTCTCGGCGGTTTTCGTTTGTTCGGAGAAACGAAATAGCAATGAAAAGACCTAAAATAATCTAGATTTCCCCCAAGCGTGTGGCACTGTATGAGGAAATGAATAAGGAATCCGATAGCATCTTGCGTGTTTACATGAACGAGATTGCCAAAACTGCTCTTCTCACGATTGAGGAGGAACTTGAACTTGCCGACCGTATCAAAGACGGAGACAGCGATGCTCGCGATCACATGATTCGTGCTAATCTCCGCCTTGTTGTCAAAATTGCCAAAGACTATTCGAATTACGGCCTCCCCCTCGCAGATCTCATCTCCGAAGGAAACATTGGCCTCATGAAGGCGGTTGAGAAATATGATCCCGAGAAGGGCGGGAAGCTCTCCACCTATGCGGCATGGTGGATCAAGCAATCCATCAAGCGTGCTCTCTCCAACCAAAGCAAAACCGTCCGTCTCCCCGTTCACATGGTGGACAAGATTGCCCGCCTGCGAAAAATCTCGATGTCTCTTACCGAAGAACTCGGTCGCGAGCCCTCCGACGAAGAATTGACCGAAATTCTCGGCATTCCCCGCAAAAAGCTCGCCCTCCTCAAGCAAGCTGCCCAGCGCCCCACTTCACTCGACGCCCCCGTCGGCGAAGAAGGTTCCGCGACCTACGCTGAGACCCTCGGTGATGCGAAAGCAATCGATCCCGGCGAAGCGCTTGCTTCCAAGGAAATGCATGACGAACTCGGCCCACTCCTTGGTCTTCTCGACAAACGGGAATCCAAGATCATCGGAGCGCGCTTCGGCCTCAATGGCAAGAAGCCCCTCACTCTCGAGGAAATCAGCCGCGACTTCGGGGTCACCCGTGAGCGGATCCGCCAATTGCAGAACATCGCTCTCGACAAGATGCGCCGGGCTCTTGGTAAAAAAGAGAACCCTATCCCTGTCCTCCCCAACCAGGCGTAGGTAAGAGGTGAAAAATCTCAAAGGTGGGCTTCCTTATAGGAATGCCCGCCTTTTTCATCGACAATCAATCACCTATCCTCTCCGATGCTCTCGGCGGGACAAGACACCATGGCCTCTCTCGCCAACTTCGCCTCCTCGCTCGTCTCAGGCTGCCTGTAAACGTAGGAATATCCTCCGTCATCATCCCGACGGAATAACATCGGCGCGACCTCAGGACACATTCCACAATCGACACAACTCAGGTCATTGTAGAAATAACCTTTCACATTCAGGGGGTGCTTTTCATTTTGATTTGCCATCATTTTTAGCCCGTTTCTTTTTCAGCTCCCCGATAATCTCACCATTTTCTAATCGTAATAAATTCATAATAGCTCATTATTCATGATTAAAACGCATGAATCAGCCCGTCGATCTCTATTCCCTCCAATTAATTCGACTTGTCGCTGAGCATCGCAATTTTTCCGCGGCTGCCAAAGAAGCGGGAATATCGCAAAGCGCGCTTAGCCGTCAAATCGCCAATGCCGAGCTCCGGTTGGAACTCAAACTCTTCGAGCGCACCACCCGGCAGGTCAAAATCACCGAAGCAGGAGCCATTCTCCTCCGTGAAACTGCCGCCATCCCCAATCTCCTCGAAGGAGCATTGAACCGGCTACGAGAAGAATGCCTCCAAGTTCTTCCCAAAATCCACATCTGCCTTTCCAGCGAGCTTTCGCTGGCCCACATGCCCGGGATCTTCAA
>JBLIDI010000056.1:0-18065 GCA_047634075.1 Akkermansiaceae bacterium | reverse complement strand
TCCGACGACTGGGAAAGCGGCCGCGCCTACCTCAACCCAAAACACCTCTCCTAAAAAAACCATACCAAAAACTCAACCGATCAACCTCATGAGATCCGAACTTTTACAGAAAAAAAATTGCGCTGCCCGGAGCGGGAAAGGGGACGATGTGTAAGCTTGCCGAAGCCCAATTGGGTTGGACGCATTTGTCGATGGGAGAACTTCTGCGCGTCGAGCGGAGAGCGGATGGACCCGCCGCGGCGATGATCGAGGAGTGTATGACTGGTGGCAAATTGGTTCCCAATGCGATCATGGTGGCGCTTCTCAAGGAAACGATGGAGACCGTGACGCGAACCACTGGGAAGAGAAATTTTCTTCTGGATGGGTTCCCTCGCTCCATGGAGAACCTCGAAGGCTGGTATGAAGTTTACGGAGAAGAAGCTGACTTTCCCAAAATGTTATACTTCGAATGTCCCTTCGAAGTGTTGCAAAAGCGAATCCTGGCACGGGCTAAATATTCTGGCAGAAGTGATGATAACGTCGAAAGTATCAAGAAGGGATTTGATACATTTAAGGCGGAAACTCTTCCCACGGTGGAATTCTTCAAGAGCAAGGACAAGTGCCTCGAGGTAGACACGAGTCACGATCGCCAAACGGTCTATGATCTGGTGTCGCAGAACCTTGCCGAACACACTGACGAAAAACTCGCGGCCAAGCCGCTTACTGAGAGGGCTGAGATACTTCTCGGTTTCCGGTCCTATCCCAGGAAAGAGCAGTGATCCCGCGGCGTCACCGGAGGTCACGAGGCAGGCTTGGCAGAAATCTTTGGAAAGCTCTCTTGCCAGCGGTTTGAATCAGGACGAGGTAGAGAGCCTTTCGGGTACCAACAACGTATTCTATCAGGATGGTAAGACGCTGATTTTGGCGGAGAGCTAGGCAGTGTCTTTTGCTTCTATGATTGCACCACTCCTACTGATGACTATCGCCGTCGCGATCTTAATGTGGTGCCAAGCCCCGGGCAACATCCACTGCTGCCTGGCCTTGGGCCATTCTTGTCCCTTGTGGCGCCCCATCAGGTGACGGTAGGGTGCGTTCTCATGAATCCTTATTTTGAAAAGCTTGGCCGCACCGTCCTAGCGCGGTGGCGGCAACTAAACTTCTCGCTCGAAGTGTTTCCGGAGCTTGCCCGGATCGCCATCGATGAAGCGCCGCCGTCTGAGAACGTCGACCTCGAGGAGATGATTCACGACTTCCTTTGCAACGACGAACAACCTTTTCAGAGTCAATCCGGGTTCGGGCAGCCCGAGTTGGTGGCCTTTAATGATCCGCGTTTCTACATTCAGATCCTTTTCTGGATGGAGGGAACCACTGAAATCCATCAGCACGAATTTTCCGGAGCGTTCCATGTCATGCAGGGATCCAGTGTTCATTCTGAATTCGACTTCGTGGGAGCCCAGTCAGTCACGCCCCATATTCGCATCGGTGATCTTCGCACGAAGCAGATCGAGTTGTTGGAAACCGGACGCACCGTTGCCATCACCTCCGGCCGGGAATGCATCCACTCCCTGTTCCATCTCGATGCTCCCTCGGTCACGGTGGTGGTTCGTACCCACCACGATCCCGGGACTGGACCGCAGTATAATTACCTGCCACCCCATATCGCGATCGACCCAGTTCATGCCGATGATTTGACAATGCGTCGTAAGCAACTCCTCGACGTGCTCGAAACGCTCGACCATCCCAGCTACGCAACCCTCGTGGGTGAAATGATAGAGAGTCTAGATTTCGAGCGGGGCTTCCACACGCTAATGCACACCATGGACCGCCTTCAGGCTCTCGACGAATGGGAACCCGTTCTGGCGACGTTTCAAAAAAGACACGGTGAACTCGCGAAGGGAATCCCTGATACTTTCGCCGAATGTCTTCGGCGCGATGTCATTTCCCAGATGCGCTACCACATCGACCACCCGGACCATCGCTTTTTCCTCGCGCTGCTCATGAACGTCCAGAGTCGCACCGACATCTGCGCTCTCATCACCGAACGATTTCCAGTCCAATCGCCGATAGCGACGATCCTTGGCTGGGCGGAAGAATTGATTGAGCCCACCGCTTTTGGTCTCACCCTACTCGATGCCGCCTTTCCTGAGTCCCTCGGCGTGGCCATCGAGGCGCAGTTCGATTTATTCATGGGGGCGCTGAAGCACGCGCTAGAGGAGGACGCACAGAATGAAAAAATGACTGCAGAGCAATCCCAAATCCATACCGCTCTCACCGGCTCCTGCCTGCGACCCCTATTTTCGTGAAAGCGAGAATTCGCTTTGAGAAGCTCACCATGACCGGGGAGTGACTGACACAGCTTTTTCTTTGTGATTCTTCATTTGAGGGCATTCTCGACGATGAAATTTGGCATGCCTCTTCCTGCAATCTCAAACAGAAATAAGAGAATTGGAGCAGCGCAGCCAAGAGCGACGCGGTGAGGAAAGCGGAACTCAAGAAATGGACCGGACGAGAGGAGACTGGCAGCCCCACAGAAGATAAGGCCGAAAGCCAGGCTCGATTCCCCCTCTCCAATCGCACCTCTGATACCAGCGCTCATGAGTGAAATCGCGCTCACTCCAAAAATCGCGTAACCAGAGGGGCAATATTCGTGACGACCTATGACGCCAATAGTCAAAGCCAATCCGATACAAAACAGGACGATGCTCTCAATACCCATCCGACCCCTTGAAAGGGATGACGCCGCTAGAATCTCATAAGGTTGCATGTGAGGGACGATACGACCCAAGCGTCTTTGTAGGTTCCGAAGGGTTTTTCGATAATAAAAATGCCTTTGAAGTGCAAATGGACCTCGCCAATCTTTTCATCATCGGTGGTAACCTCTTTCCAGTAAGGAGGGCGATTTCCGCCCCATGGGTACTCCAGTTGGGTGGTGGTCGCCCGTTGGAGCTTGGAGGTCCCCCTGCCTTCAGAATCCGTAGTTATGATCGCCGCCTCACCCGGTCCGAGTGAGACCTGAATCTCCGCTAGGGAAGGACGGCTGTGCCACAGCATCCGGATTAAGTGACTGAGGTCAGCTCCGGAAAGATTGGGCTTTTTTGCGATTCAGGGTAAGGTCAGAGGAGATGTCCTTAATCTGTCGAAATGCCACGCGAGGCGAGTCCGAAAAGGGGTGTATCGCGTCACCCATGGCCCCCTGATGTTTGTCATTCTTAATTTCTTCTGTGCGCTCTCGTTCATCGGTTACGGGGCAAGCTGCTTGGCGGCTTCGCACATGGTGCGGGAGTTCGAGCGCTTTGGACTTCCTAATTACCGGAAACTGACTGGCATTCTCCAACTCCTAGGAGCGGTTGGTTTACTCATCGGTTTCCGATTTCCGACAATTGGAGCCCTAGCAGCGGGTGGATTGTCCTTGCAGATGCTTCTCGGATTCGGAGTCAGGTTGAAGATCCGCGATCGCTTTTTACAATGCCTCCCGGCCTTCGCCTTCCTGCTCATCAACGCTTGGCTCTGCATCCAGTTCCTCGGGCTGAGTGTTAAGTGAGGATCAGGACGAGCGAAAGCGCCAGCATGACTGCTGCGGGGAGCGATTTTTTTGGAGGATCTTTCACTTTTACGTGCATCGTGAGAGCTCCGACCATCAGTCCGGCCATGATCATCGCGGCTGGCTTCACCAACCCGGGAACGAAAATTCCAACAAGCAAGGCCAGCGCGGCTCCGACCTTGAGGATCCCCACAATCGGGAAGACCCAGCCCGGCAATCCGTAAGCCGCAAATTCCCCCTTCAGACTGGTGGTCTCGCCACCGCGATACGAGGTCTTCTTCTTGGATCTCAAAAACCAGACATTGAGAATGCCCAGGCCAATGATTAGCTGACAAATAATTTGAAGGAACTCCATGGTTATGAGATTAAAGCATTGAATTTACTAAATAGCGACAAGTCAAAAGTGCTTGGGGCAATTTGCGACGACTTTGACTGACTGTTGGGAATTCACTTTTGGGGTGAGGTGGGGTGCTTGAGGGCGTTGAAGGGTTCGGAAAGGAAAGGGAGTGGCGGAGAGTCTCAAAAGGCCCAATTCTGTCTAAAAATACTACTCCCTACCCCGCCTAGCACGGCCATTGCCGGCACAGGGAGAAGGATGGGTTTCGACCTGCCGCAGCCCTTGGCCTGCTTTTACTCGCGATTGTTAAGGAGAGAATCTCTGAATGGTTTTTGAGAAAGACATTTCCAGGGTAAAGTGTTGGAGCTAAAAGTGTTGGAGCCAATAATTATTCTTGTGGGTGTTGATTTTTCGTCTTAATACTATTGAATAGTCTCGAATACGTAAAATTATGAAAATCAATAATACTCCATTTCAAACAAGTCTCATCTCTTTCCTGTCTTTTCTGGCCTTGATGCTGAGTGTTTCCGGAAACCTCAGCGCCGGAGAATTCGTGCCATACAAGAGCAAGGGTGTGGCAGGACTATTCGCTGAACCGGTTCCCGGTCAAGTCGTGTCTGGTGTCGACACCGGAAATGCGACCCATCTTGGGAAATATAGATCGACGCTAGACCTGTTGGTATTGCCGCTCTTCGAAGGACCTCTTTTCGTGGGGTTAAAGTTTGTGGGTCCGACGACAATCTTCGCTGCGAATGGCGATCTTGTGAAATCCATTTTGGATGTCGATCTCGAGGTGGCGACCAATACCATTACAGGCATTTACACGGTAACAGGTGGCACCGGCCGTTGGGATGGTGCCAGCGGTGGAGGTCTCTTAGTGGGTGCCGTCAACGCCGATGGCACCTTCAGCTATAAGACTAAAGGTGTGATTTCACGTCCCAAATCCAGAAAGTAATTCTTACTCTTATGAAACTGGCGCTCTGAGCTTCGTTTCATTTCTTGAGGGTTGCGGTGATGGCGATGGCTTCGAGATTGCCGAGGATAGACGCGACTCGGAGCGGTCAGACGGACCAGTCAAAGATGAGACTGGCTGCGGCCAAGACAGCGAGCCACTGGGAGAATTTGGCAGCGTAGGTGTGGTCGGAAAGGAGCCGGCGAAACTTCCAAAACCCGAAGGCCTGCGAGAGGCAATAGCTTCCGATCACGAAAGCCACGAACAGAAGTTCCTATTGCAAAGTCTCCCCGTAAATGATCCTAACTGGAAAACGATGAACATCATGTCCTTCACAAATAGATTGGCAGGAAGACTCGGGCGTATTCTTGCGATCCTCTCCATGAGCCTCTCTTCCTCTATGGCAAGGGAATCGCAGTGGAAATGGGATCTACAAAAAAGCGGAGTAGAGACCTCGATTCGGGCCTTATGCGCGGTCGACGAAACGACTTGTTGGTTCGGGACGGGGAAAGGGACGATTGGCCGGACGGTGGACGGAGGGCAAACCTGGAAGCGCTTTGTGGTGGAAGGCGCCGAGGAGGTGGAGTTCCGCGATGTCGAGGCCTTTGACGCAAGGCGTTGTCTCGCGATGAGCGTAGGCGAGGGCGCGGCCTCGCGCATCTACCAAACGATCGACGGTGGGGAGACTTGGAAGCTCGCTTACCAGAATAAAGCGCCCCAGGGATTCTTCGACGGGATGGCCTTCTGGGATGAGAAGAACGGGATTCTCGCCGGTGATCCCGTGGATGGCGGCCTTGTCATTCTGCGAACAGCTGATGGTGGTGCAAGCTGGCGAGCAATCGATTCAATGCCGAAGATGAAAGAGGGCGAACATGCCTTCGCCGCGAGCGGAACGCATCTTGCGGTGGCTCGGGGCGGTCACGTTTGGGTCGGAACGGGTGGCCGCGTCGCGCGCGTCTTCTATTCCCAAGACTTCGGGGGGAATTGGTCGATTCTCGAAACGCCTATGATCGCGGGAGAGGCCTCAACCGGAATCTTTTCCCTCGCCTTCAAGGATGCCCGCCATGGTTTCGCGGTGGGTGGTGATTACACCAAGGAAGCGGAAGGTGAGCGCAACGCCTTCGCGACATCAGACGGAGGTAAGTCGTGGACCTTACTGAAGGATGACGATGGTTTGTCGGTCTTTTCTTTTCGATCCTGTTTGCGCTATGTCCGGGACCCGAAGCGAGTCATTGTCGTGGGCCCGGATGGTTGCAATGTCTCTTACGACGAAGGGAAAACCTGGGCTTCTTTCGGGGATCAGGGGTTCCATACCATCAGTGTCGGAGGGAGTTTGCAGGCGACTTGGGCGGCCGGAAGCGATGGTCGCATCGCGCGGCTCAAGTGATCGTGATGATTGTGAGTTTGCCTTTGGGGATCGAAGAGCGGTGGTCGGGGAAAAAAAGATAAAAGGGCGATGTTGGTTCCAAATTCCGCCTGCACGAAGCCTTCTTCTCCAGAAAATCGCTCTCCCTTAAAGGCTTGCACCCGAAATTTCGTGTCCCTGCATTCAAATTTTCTCCGAAGCCGAAGCCGAAAAGGTCACTCCCGACGAGGTCGTTTAAGGCCTGATGGCCTGCGTGCCATCCTGAAACAAGAAAGTGATATTTTGACTCGATAGGGGCCTATCATAGGCTCTCGTCCGAAGGTCTTATTTCACGTCCTCACGTCCTCACGTCGTGAATCGACAAGTCTTCAGGTCTCTTATCTCTTGGCCATGGGCTTTCTGTTCATCGCCTCCCCGCTCTGCGGGGCGGGTTTTTAGCTCGGCGAACGTTCCGCCACCGGTCTTGGTCGTGCCTTCTCCGGAGAATCAGTCATTGGGGAAAATGCCACGATTCTGGGCTCCAATCCAGCGGGAATGAGTCTCCTCGACGACCATTCCTTTGCCTTCGGTTCCTCCGCCATCCTGCCATCTTTGGTTGTCTCGGGAACCACCCCTTTCGGCGCAGCCGGAGATCGTGATGTCATCGCCGATGCCTTCATTCCATATGCCTATTACTCGCAGAAGGTGAATGCAGAAGGTGAATGAGCAGATTCATTTTGGCTTCGGAGCCTACACGACCTACGGTTTGGAAAGCGGCTATTCCGAAGCCTTCGCCAACTCCGCGGTCGTGGAATTCAGTACCCTGCGCTCTGTAAATCTCAATCCGGCTTTTTCTTACAAGCCCGGCAGGCAATGGACCATTGGAGCGGGTTTCAATGCCCTTTACGCCGAAGGAGAAATTAGTTCGCGACGTCCTGGAGTCGGAACGCAACTCTTCCAGCTCACTGGCGATGATTGGGGATACGGATACAATATCGGAGTGCTCTACGAACACACTCCCGAAACACGAATCGGGCACCCCCGTCATTTCGATGACTTCAATCCTCTCATCGATGATTTTTTAGCCACCCGTGGGAACAGGAACAACACCTTCCGCTCGCCCTCGGCACCACCTACCAATGGAGCGACTCCCCGACCCTCAGGGCTGGAGTGGCCTACGATGAGAGTCCTGTCGAGACTCCGTTTCGAACGCTGCGCATTCCCGATGCCAATCGCATTTGAGCCTCCTTCGGAGCGTTCTACCATCTCTCGAAATCGTACACCATCGATCTCGGTTGCACCCATATTTTCAGTTCCTCGGTGGACATTAATCGGAAGCCAAGTGGTAACGAAGACACTTTTCAGGGATCGGCTGGGGGCGCTGCCGATCTTCTCTCCCTCGGAATCAGTGGCCGATTCTACCTTGCCCTCTTTTTTTACTGATCCTCCGGCATTGTAAAGTTTTCCCTCGCCGTCCCTCAGCTCTGGGATACTTCTGGCTTTTTTGGGAAGAAGATCTTAATGGCCGCCAGCAGAAGAAGCTCGACGGCAATCTGAATCGCTCGCCAGAGAATGGCCGCGGTGGCGACTTCGGGACCGATGCCAAGAGGCTCAAAAACGAGATAGAGGACGCCTTCGCGCACCCCCATTCCTCCTGGCGCACCAAAGGCCAGGAACCCCACGATCCAGGCGAATCCATAACTCCCGGTAGCATCCAGCAAGCTCGGGAGTGGATCGACCCCGATGGCCTGTAAAGACATGAGAAACCCGACCCCATAGAAGAGGGAAAGAAGGAGGTATTCGGTGTAAGCGCGCATGGTCACGCGCCATTGCAGGGGGCCCCTAAAAATTTTCTGGAAGGCGCTTATCAACTTTGTCCGAACACTCAAGATATTCAACAAAAGGATGAGAGCCGCCGCCGAAATTGCGATCGCTACAACCAGAAAAAATCCGGCCGGAGGAATTTCAAAGCGCTCCAGATAAACTGAGCCGACGGCTCGCAACTGCGGCGAGAAGAGGGTCCCAACAAGGCCCAAAGTTCCCCAAGCGGCCACCGTGATCGCGAGTTCGATCGCCAGACTCAGAGCCGCCGGCCCCTTTGTCGCGCCCACCTGTTTCGCCTCCACCACCCGGGAGGCATAGCCCCAGATTCCCCCGGGGAGCCAACGCATGGATTCGCATTCGATCCAGAGCCGGGCGGCCCGCCAACGATTCACCTTGATTCCGACAAGACCGAGAATCACCCCCCAGACCGAAGCATTGAGGACGAGATAGATCGCGGCCAAGGAAGCCGCGCCCAGCAACAGGAAATGATTGGCCGTCGAGAGAGCCTCGCCGAGTTCTACCCGCAGGGCCCAAAGTCCCCAGGCCATAAAGGTGAGGACCACAAAAAAACAAAGGGGTTTGAGTCTCGTTAGAAAAGCCCTCATCCGCTCATCGTTGGGACTCCTCGGCCGTTCCCGCATAGACCGAGACGGTCGCGTCCACAATTCGGTTCCAGTCAAAGACCTTCTGCGCATAGTCGAAGCCTTGATTTGCGAGCCGGTCGGCCAACTCCCGGTCATCCAGAATGCGTAAAATTGCAGCCACCAAAGCGTCTTCATCCTTCTCGGGCACCAGGAGACCTGTCTCTCCGTCCTTGATGACATCGACGATGCCTCCAACCTCCGAGGCCACCACGGGCTTGCGGTGACGCAGCGCTTCGATGAGTACCACGCCCAGTCCTTCGGTATCACCCCGGTCATCGAAGATCGCCGGATGAACATAGCAGGTGCAGGTGTGATAAAGTTCGCCAAGGCGTTCACTGCTGACGAAGCCAGCCCACTCCACGACCTCGTTCAGGCCGAGTTCGGTGGTGAGCTTCATCCACTCCTCCTTGCAATTCCCTTCACCGGTAATAACGACTTTGACTTTCCTCTTGGTTAAAATTTTTGGCAAGGCGCGTAAGAGCACGTGAAGCCCTTTCCGCTGGATTAAGCGCCCACAATTCAGGAGGAGCGGCGGGTCTGAAACGGGATAGTCCTGTCCGATTTCAGCAGACTCCACGGTGGCACCATAAGGTAAGATATGAACGGGCCGGTCACAGAGTTTGCGAATCTCGTTGGCAGTGTGCGAGCTATTCGCACAGAGGTCATCTCCCGACTTGAGAAGAAGCGCGAGGGCCTTACGAACGCCCGCGCTATTTCTCGCCAGCGCCAACTCGGCACCATGACAGGTCATGACCACGCGGGTCCCGAAAATCTTGGCAGGCAGCCAGCTCATAAAGCCATGCGGAAAGGGCCAGTGAACATGTAGGACGTCAAACTTCTTCCGCCAAGTCCACCAAAAGACGGCAATGATGCCACAGGCGATATAGCTGAGAGCAAAGACCTTGAAGAGTGGCGAACCTTGCTTGTTGGGAGCGCCTTCGTCGTGGGTCAGGGTCTCCCACTTCGAGGGGGCATAACGCCAGCGCAACACCGGCACGCCATCGATTTCATGATTGCCCAAAGCCCGCCAAGAGGGGGCCAGGACGGTGACTTCATGACCTGCGGCGGCGGTGCGTTTTACAATCTCCCGTTGCCAGGGCACGCCGGGGTCGTCGTGATTACGTGGGTAGGTGGAGCCCAAAACTGCGATGCGCATCCTCTCCGTTGCGGTTGCTTCCATCTTATTGGGTGGCCTTAGGTAAGGCGACCTTGGTGGTGTGCATGACGGGACGGAGGGCGCGACTCGCCTTTACAGCCCGTCCCAAGGTTTCGGTCAGTTCATCGCGCTGGATGGGTTTGGAGAGGAAATCAAATGCGCCGGCCTTGATGGCATCGGCACCATCCTTGACTTGCTCGGAGCCCGACAGGATGACGACTTGGGCATAGGGCGCGAGGGTCTTGAGCTTGGGTAAGGCTTCGATCCCAGAAAGCCCCGGCAGATAGATATCCAGCAGGACCGCGTCAAAGTCCGCATTGATCGCTGCCATGGCCGCTTCCGCTGTATCGACCGTTACGATTTCAAAACCCTCTTCGCCTAGGATCAAGGTGCTCAACCGTCGCAGGGTCGAGTCATCGTCCGCGACCAAAATTTTCGGCTTCGCTTTCTCACCTTTTTCTCGGGCTTCGGAGAGAGAGGAAATTGAAGTGACCTTACTCCTGACCTCTGCAGTCAGAGGCTCGATACGATCTACGATGGGGAGGGGATGCTCTTTGGCGTAGTGCCGATGGGTAATCAATTCTCCCAGAAATCCGATCATCACCAGAATTGGTGCGGCAAAGAGAGCGGCCGGCGCAGCGGACAAGAGACCCGCACGGAGACCCTCCGGAATCACGGGAATAAGGGCCAGAACCCATAAGAAGACCGACAGCATCACACAGAGTATCGCCACTCCGCCCATCAAGTGGAGTGGGCGCTCGCGAAAGTTCTTAATGAAGTGGACCGTCCACATATCCATGAAGCCGCGGAGAAAACGTTTCACGCCATACTTCGAGACTCCGTGAACACGGGGATGATGTTCGACGATAATTTCAGTCGTTCTATATCCTTCGATCGAGGCTAGCGAAGGTACCATGCGGTGCATCTCCCCATACATGGGCAGCGACTGCACTACCTCGAGACGATAGCATTTGAAGCCACAGTTATGATCGTGGAGCTTTACGCCATTGACCTTGCTCAGCATGAGGTTGAAGACCCGACTGGGAAGCACCTTGTGCCAGGGGTCATGGCGCTTTGCCTTATAACCCGAGACGATATCCCAGCCTTCCCCTTCATTTAGTTTTTCCAGAAACCGGGGGATCTCCTTCGGGTCGTCTTGCAGGTCGGCATCGAGGGTGAAAACGATTTCCCCTGACACCTCGGCATATCCAGCCGCGAGCGCGGGCGCCTTGCCCTGATTACTCCGAAAGCGAATGGCCCTGACATGCTCGGTATCCTGCTCGGCCAATTCCTGAACGACATCCCAGGAAGAATCCGTGCTGCCATCGTCGATAAAGATAATTTCCCACCCACTTGAATGCTCATGGGCTTGCTCTGCGATGCGGTCGTAGAGTTCTTTGAGAGATGCCTCTTCATTCATGAGAGGAATAAGAAAGCTAAGGGAAGGCTTGGAGGAATTTAAAGAAGGCGATGTTTTCATAAACAGGGGATATTTTAGAAATATTTGAATAATGATTAATCAGCGTCCGGTGAGATTAAACATTTCGGGTGGCTCTCACAAGGATTCTTGCCTAAAAAACGATCGAGAGAAACGACCGGTTTTCAGTGGTTAAAATGAATCCCAGACTCGCCACGGCTGAATTTAGTGTTCGCAATATTTGGAGAACGAGAAAACTCGTTCGAACGGACATTATTAGATGAAGTGATTGGGCAATAATGGTTGGGAGATGTTCATGAAGCCTAATCATTTCAGGTGCTCACCAAAACCCATCGAATCCCCTACGCGGCCTACGATCAACAGGGAGATTTGGAAACCAACCTTCCGAAGAATTAGGCGCATATTATCGCCAAAAAGTATCTTGCAGCCGTAAATACTGCTCCGGCATCGCGTCCACCGGAAATGATGGCTCATAAATCACGCTCTCTGTTCCATCGGCACGAAATCGCGAGCCTCCGATTTTCCTGAAAAGTTCAAAAAACCAAAAATCCGCGTTATTTTTTGAGGCACCCTGACTAAATTTTGGGATAAGTAATTGAAAATAGAGGCCTAGCAGTCTGTCGGACTTAGCGCTGGAGTCTTTTAGAACATCGAATAATCTGCCGCACGGCAGCTCGTTTCGTCCACATTGATCACGATACCCCCCTACTTTTGCCACCGGATCTGCGGGATTGGATCAACAAGGACCACCTCGTTCACTTCATCATGGATGCGGCCTCCTGCTTCCATCAGATCCTTGAACTGGCCACCCTTGCCAACATCCTCAAAGTGGGCGACGTGACCGTCTCAGGCGATGGCACCAAACTCTTTGCCAACGCCAGCAAGCACAGCGCAATGGGCCACGACCGCATCGCCACACTCAAAGAAGCTAAGGCCGTCCTTGAAGAGCGAGCCAAGATCCGCTTTGAAAAAGAACAAACCGAGCACGAACAAAAGCTCGCCCAGCGACAAGCAAAAGAAGACAAAACCGGACGCAAGCCCCGTGGCAAAACCCCCAAGCTACCCGAGCCCGAGCCCGGCCCCCGTCCCAAAGACCAATACAACTTCACCGATCCTGAAAGCCGCATCCTGAAAAGCGGCGGGGGCTTTGAACAATGCGATAACTTTCAAGCTGCCTTCGAAGTCGCGACCATGCTCATCATCGGAGGACTCGTCACCGATGCCGCCAACCACAAAGAGCAACTCATCCCACTGATCCAAGCCATCAGCCCCACCGTTGGCACCATTGAAAACATCCTCGTCGACAGCGGCTACCTCAGCGAAAAAGCCGTCACCATAGCCGAAACGAGGGCTCACCGTCTGAGCACCAAAGTCGGTCGAGCTCTCTACAAGCTGCGAAAAGAAACCGTGGAACCCGTCTGCGGAATTATCAAAGAAGTGCTCGGGTTTCGGCGATTCATGCTGCGGGGAATGGAGAAAGTGGAGCTTGAAAGCACCCTCGTGAAAAGCAGCGACAACCTCAAGAGACTCCACAAGCTCGGAATGACCTTCAAAACATCCTAACAGGGAAAAGGCAGACCCACACGCTCACAAACAGCACCTGCCTCCCCAGAAATTCACCTCAGAGCACCCAAATTTCACCCAACTGATCTGACCCAGCATCACCCCGCCAAAAAAATCAAGAAAACGGATCGCGCAATCCGCTCAGAAAATAATTTTCCCCCAACCCGATCCCAAGTCCGACAGACTGCTAGGACACGGCCATCCCCATCCCGCTATTTCTGCCGCTCCCGGAGCAAGAAGAACCGCTCCGAGAGGTAGGACACGCGAAAGCATTTCGTCACTCGGAAACAATTTAAGTTGACTCTCTCTAACGCTTATTATTAGGTGACGAATCACATTCCAAAGCAATTTATGAAAACAACAACAAGCGCTTCTCTCGCACTGATATTTTCCCTGACCCCATCATACGCGGTCATTCTTGCCGATTTCGACGGAGGTGGTTCCTACGTGGAAGGAAGCTTCCGCATAGCCCCAGTCGCGGCGGCCCAAGTCGAAGCAGGAGGCCCAACCGGCAACTTTTACCACCTTCTCGATGGCGCGGAAGGCAGCGGCGGCAACTACGTTGGAGTTTCGACAGGTTCCTCAACGGCAAACTGGACGAATGCCACCTTCAAGATGGACTACAGGGCCGAAAATATCCAGGCTGACGGGTTTAGCGTGGCTTTCGTTAATGTTGACACCCATGGAGCTGGTCTCGTGCAAGCAGGTTCAGCTGGCTTGGCCGACGCTGAGGAGCGAGGCGCCTATTCCGACTCCATCGGAGTTGGATTCCGGACCTTCAATGGCACAAATGCCACCGTAAACTACAATGGTGTCGAGAGCGCAGATACGGCCTACCCAATTTCCGATGGCATCTGGGGATCACTCGAAATCAGCATGGATCGTAATGCCATTACGGGAGACGTCCTTCTCGATGCCGTCATGTATACCGGGACAAATGGCTCGGGAACGGCAACATCAGTTTTCGATGATTACGCAATTGGCGGAGTCACCATGGAAGAATTTCGGATTCAAGTTGCAGGACGCACTGGTGGCTCCTCGATGGATCTTGATATTGACAATCTCGAGCTGTCCGTAACCGGAATCCCCGAGCCGAGCTCCGCAATCCTTCTTGGTCTCGCGGGCCTTTGCCTGACCGTCCGGAGAAATCGTCGATAGCCTAAATTTTCAACCGGTGCCTTGAGCACCCACAAAATGGGGGCTCATTGAGGCCCTCATTTTTTATAACCATGATCCCAGCATTCGTTCGTATCCTCCTGCTCGCCACCCCCATTGTTTGGGAAGTGAACGGGGAAATCCAGCTCTCTCAATTGCAATCAGCAGAGAGCGAGAGCGAAACCCTCTTCAAAAAACATCTACCGGCTCAGACGGGAGTCAATTTCATCAACCGTATTGATGAAGAACACCCTCTCAAGCGACTCTATATCTCTGGCTTTGCCTGTGGCGGTGTCTCACTGGGCGATCTCGATCAAGATGGAAATATCGATGTCGTTCTTACGACCGGATCCGGAAAAAATAAAATCTTCCGGCAAACCGGCCGATGGCAATTTGAAGAGGTCGCGTGGGATGACAGCTCAGATGAAATCTGGTCAACAGGGGCCGCCTTGTTCGACCTCGACAACGACGGCGACCTCGACATCTACGTCTGCAACTACGATCGTGCCAACCGTCTCTATCTCAACGAAACGGAAAAAGGCGGGGAGATCAAGTTCCGCGAAGCGGCGGCCGAATGGGGCTTGGACCTGGTGGATGCAAGCCTGACCCCTTCGTTCGCCGACTACGATCTCGATGGCGATCTCGATCTCTTTTTGCTCACAAGCGAATTCAAACGCGACAAAGGGAGACCGATCGAACTTCCAATCGAGGGCCGCGGGACAGGTAACCCCAAACTCAAACCAGGGTTCGAGAAATACTACACCCTCGTAAAGCACGGCCCTGGGAAATACGTTTATTACAACGCTGGCCGCGAAAATATTCTCCTCCAAAATCAGAGCGCGAACGGCGTGAACAAATTCGTCGATGTCTCCAAGAAAGCGGGAATCCGAGAGCGCACCTTTGGACTTTCCTGCGTGTGGTACGACCACGATGCCGACGGCGACCCGGACCTGTATGTCTGCAACGACTTCGACAACCCGGACCAGCTTTATCTGAACAACGGCGATGGGACTTTTACCGACGTCCTCAAACTTGCCGTGCCCTACACCAGTTGGTTCGCGATGGGATCGGACGCTGCCGATCTGAACGGAGATGGACGCTTTGACCTCGTTATCGCGGACATGGGCATGACCACTCACTACAAACAAAAAACCACGATGGGTGACATGAACATCCACAAGGCCTTTCTGGACCATGCCATCCCCCGCCAAACCATGCGGAACACCTGCATGATCAACACCGGGACCGGCCGCTTCATGGAAGCTGGCAATATGGCCGGACTCTCCAGCACCGATTGGACCTGGGCTGTCAAGTGCTCGGACTTTGACTGCGATGGGCTCGTCGACGTTTTCTTCGCAAATGGAATGGCTCGGAAAACGAATGACTCGGACCGGATCATGCCCCTTTCGTTTATGTTCGGAAACACCGAGTTCGACTTCTGGAAATCCAGTGACACCCGCGAGGAGAAAAATCTGGCCTTCCGCAATCGGGGCGACCTGAAATTTGAAAATGTCTCCGAGGCCTGGGGAATCTCCGAACTCTCGATGAGCTACAGCGCCGCGACCGGCGACCTCGACAACGATGGCGATCTCGATCTTATCGTCGCCAACCTCGATGTTCCAGTGAGCTTCTTCGAAAATACTTCACCTCCTGAAGTGAACCGGGCATCGCTCAAACTTCGAGGCACAAAGAGCAATCGCATGGGTGTCGGAGCAGTCGTGCGACTCACCGCCGGAGGCCTCACCCAGGTCAAAGCACTCAATCCCATGACCGGGTTTATCTCCTGCAACGAATCCGCCCTGCAATTTGGTCTTGGTTCCGCCACCAAGATTGATCGTCTCGAGGTTGCGTGGCCGGGCGGTGGGATCGACCGCTACGAAAATTTGGAAGCTGGTTATTGCTATACTCTCACCGAAAAAACCGATCCGATCGAAAAACGCCAACGCGCCAGACCGACGCCCTCCTTCATCCGGGTCCGGATGTTTCCTGGGAAGGGGCACCTCGATCCACCTTTCGACGACTACCTCGAACAACCTCTCCTCCCATGGAAGCAATCCCAAATGGGACCTGGAATGGCGTGGGCTGACTTAGACAATGATGGTGATTATGACTTCTTTCTCTCACAGGGAGCTGGGACCGCCGGGGCGATTTTCAAGCAGCAAGACAACAAATCATTTCAGGAAATTTCCTCCCTGCCACTCACCGCAGACGCGGATTCAGAGGACATGGCACCCCTGTTTTTTGATGCCGACAAGGACGGCCAAATGGATCTCCTCGTGACCAGCGGGAGCGTCGAACACAAGGCGGGCGACAAACGATATGCCGACCGCCTTTACCTTGGCCTCAAAGGAGGCTCCGGCTTCGCTCCGGCCTACCTCCTTCCTGGCGAAGCGATCAGCTCCAGTACCGCGGCCGTCGCCGATATTGACCATGATGGCGATCTCGACCTTTTTATTGGAGGCCGGGTCGTGCCCGGGAAGTGGCCCACTTCCCCCGGAAGCCGTCTCTACATTAATGAAAGCTCGCCGGGGAATCCGCGATTTACGCTGGCCGGGGACGCCCAAGCCCCGGGATTGAAAGACTGCAAACGAGCCACGAGCGCGCTCTGGACCGACATTGACGGTGATGGCTGGAGCGATCTCATCGTCACCACTGAATATGGCCCGGTCATGGTTTTCCAAAATCGTTCGGGCACGCTCGAAGATATCACCGGGTCTCTGGGATTCTCCCAACGCACCGGCATCTGGAATGGTATCGCAGGACGGGACATCGATGGCGACGGCGATATCGACTACGTCGTTTCGAATTTTGGCCTGAACACGACCTACAAAGCTTCGGATGAAAAGCCGGAAGTCCTTTATTATGGTGACCTCGAAGGAACCGGGGAATTTCAAGTGGTTGAAGCGAAATTTGAAGGCGGTATTCAACTCCCCCGCCGGGGAATGAGCTGCTCAAGCAATGCCATGCCCACCATCAAGAAGAACCTTGGTTCGTACCAAAATTTCGCGGTCGCGAGCCTCTCTGAGATCTATACTCCCAAACGACTTGAGGAGAGCGGGCACCTCGAACTGACGACCCTTTCCTCGACTCTCCTCATCAATCAAAGTCAGCCTGGAAAGCCTCAATTTGAACTCGTGGCCCTTCCCCGTATGGCACAACTTGCTCCCGCTTTCGGCGTCATGCTGACCGATCTCGATGGTGATCGCGCCACCGAGGTGATTTTAGCACAGAACTTTTACTCACCTCAGCGGGAAGTTGGGCGGATGTCCGGAAGTGCTGGAGCCGCAGTCCTCCGATGGACGGGAGAGCCGGACCAACCTCTGGCCGTCATTGAGCCCTTCCAAACCGGGATCATCATCAACGGAGATTCCAAAGGTCTCACCATCAACGAACTCAACGGTGATAGTGCTCCGGATCTTGTCTTCACCGAAAACAGCGGACCGGTCAGCACCTTTCTCAACACCTCAAAAAAACCGTTTCTGCACGTTGTCCTCATCGGGAAACTCGGAAATACCACTGCGGTTGGCGCTCGCGTCACCGTCACCAGCAGTGATGGGGTCATTCAAGCTGCCGAAGTGAGCGCCGGAGGGAGCTACCTTTCCCAGTCCGCCCCGGGACTCTTTTTTGGGGTGAGTCAAAATAAGCTCGAGAGCGAGGTTCAAGTGACTTGGCCTGATGGCTCTACAAGCACTGAGAAAAATGTGCGACCCGGAAAGCTGAAGCTCTTTTGGTAACACGGGCGTCTCGCCTGTTCCCCTCGGCAGCGCCCGCCCGCCCCGATCCTCCGCAAACAAGCGGGACGCTCATGCTACTCCCATTCCTAAGGTATCCGCGAAACGACAATCCTGAGGAAGAGCGCCTCTGCGCTTTGAGTTTCAGTCGTGCGCCGGTTCTGAATCGTGCCGTTTGTCGAAATAAGGGTCGAGGGAATCTCGCTCCAATCGCTCATATCGGATGATGACTCGGTCTGATAGGTGATGTCGTCTTTGGCCGAATCGATCCTGAAATCGAGGGAGAGGTTCATCCCATCGCTACTCATTTGTGGTCCGCCCTGTGTCTCCGCGGTCCAGGGATCGGTATTGAAGGCATACTCCAAGAGATTGGCCTGACCATCACGATCTGCGTCGGCTG
>JBLIDI010000055.1:0-18223 GCA_047634075.1 Akkermansiaceae bacterium | reverse complement strand
GCAACACGACCAGGAATCGAAGTCGTGGAATTTATCATCGAGCTTGATCTAACTCCCGCGCAGTATTTCCGAATCGAAGCTCGCAGCATCTCAAACCAATAACGATGGCGCTCTGACACCATTCTACCCAAAAAACGCCCTCTCCTCCGCGAGATGACCCGCATCCGCCGCGTCGAGATTCGGTGCGTTAAGGATCACAGGATTGAAACCATGGCCGGCTTCCTCGGCACCCCCATGAGCCTGAAAGACACTCTCCTCGCGGTCCACGCCGCCACGGGAACGGATGACCGCACCATCAGGACGGCGAGGAGTGTGAAACAGGCGTGTTGGGTCCCGTAATTGATCTTGCGAGGAGTCAGGTAGATTCGGTATCATTCCGGTATGATTGGTTTTACAACACAGGAAATCTCAGACTACCACCGCGACGGTTACGTCTTTGTGCGCGGGCTTTTTTCCGAGGAGGAAATCGGGCTCCTTGGCGAGACCGCCCGCAATGATCACGCCCTAGACCAGGCCGCCGCCTCACGAGATGACGGCACCGGGAACGATGTCAAATTATCACTCTGGAATCATCCCGGCGACGGGGTTTACGGAATGTTCGCGCGGTGTCATCGTATGGTCGATCGGGTGGAACAATTACTGGCGGACGAGGCTTATCACTATCACTCCAAGATGATTCTCAAGGACGCCAAGGTCGGCGGAGCTTGGGCCTGGCATCAGGACTACGGTTACTGGTATCAAAACGGGATCCTCTTTCCCAACCTCTGCAGCGTCATGATCGCGGTCGATGATGCCACCGTCGAAAACGGCTGCCTGCAAGTCCTCAAGGCCTCCCAGCAAATGGGGCGGGTCAACCATGTTCTCACCGGAGAGCAAGCCGGTGCCGATCTCGAGAGAGTTGAGGAGGCCAAAAAGCGCCTCGATCTCATTCACTGTGAAATGAAGAAAGGAGACGTTCTTTTTTTCCATAGCAACACTCTTCATTGCTCTGCCGCCAACCACTCCGAGAACGCCCGCTGGGCCATGATTTGCTGCTACAATGCCAAGTCAAATGATCCCTACAAGGACTCCCACCACCCGCGCTACACCCCGCTGAGCAAGGTCGATGATGCTATGGTCTTGGAAGCAGGTCGCGACGACGCCCGGCGCTCCAGCACCGAATTTGTCGATCTCGATACCTCCGACCGCAGCGCCAAAGTCCTCGATGACACGGCCTCATGATCCTGGGAATGATTAAGAGCACCATCGCAGAAGACCGTAGCTATGTCACCCACCCAAAAACTCCACCTCCTCCGCGAGATGATCCGCATCCGCCGCGTCGAGCAGCAGTGCATTAATCGGTATATCAACGGCACGATGGGCGGCTTCCTCGTCAGCTCCATCGGCCAAGAAAGCACCCCCGTCGCCGTCCGCTCCATCATGGGGCCAAATGACCACACGATCACCGGCGTCCGTGGTATCGGAGCCGCCATTGCCGCTGGAATTTCACCCGCCTCAATCATCGCCGAACTCATGGGAAAAACAGGAGGCTGTAATCAAGGGAAAGGAGGAAACTTCTCCATCTTCAGCCCGGCCCACCGGCACTGGGGCTGCTATCCCATCGCCGCTGCGCAGACTCCCATCGCCCTCGGCCTCAGCTTCGCTCTCAAATACCAGCAAACCGAAGGCGTCGTCTTCTGCTTCCTCGGCGACGGCGCCATCAACCAGGGCGTCTTCCACGAAACCCTCAACCTCGCCGGTCTCTTCGACATCCCCACCATCTTCGTCTTGGAAAACAACAAATACGCCATGGGCACCAGCAACCGCCGCTCCTCTGCCTTCAAAGACCACCTCGCCCGCCGTGCCGAAGCATACGACATCGACTGGGATCTCGCCAACGGTTGGGAAATCGATGCCCTCCTTACCAAGCTCACCGAAGCCCGCGAACGCGCTCTCCAAAAAGGGCGCCCCACCGTCCTCGAAGTCGCGACCTACCGCTACTACGGCTTCACCATCGCCGATGCGAATCAGAAAAAATACCGCACTCCCGAAGAGATCAACTTCCACAAAGAACACCGCGACCCTATCCGCCACTGGGTCGATCAACTCACTCCCGAAGGCCTTCTCACCCCCGGGATCGAGAAGAAAATGCACGAGACCGCCAAAGCCGAAGCTCTCGCCGCCTCCGACTTTGCCGAAAATTCACCTCACCCCACTCCCGCAGACCTCCTCGATCACGTCTACTGGGAAAGCGACAACAAGACCCCCGCCAGCGAACAAGGCCGCTACTTTTTCAATGATGAGTCACCTCTGCCACCACAAAAAAGCTAACCCGCCAACTGTCCGCAACCCGCTCCGACATCAATCCCGCGGCGCTGGCGAATCGTCACTGGCAGCCCTCCCGACTCCTTTAAAATCCGCTGAAACTCTAAAACCCTCTCATCCGATGGCGGACGACCTTCAAAATCCTCAGTCGGATTCAGTGGGATGAGATTCACTTGCACCTTCATCCCACGGAGTAGCTCCGCAAGACGAGTGGCATGGTCGTCGCTATCATTCGCACCCGCAATGAGCGTCCACGAAATGAGGACCTTCTGCCCCGTCACCTCAGAGTAAGATCGGCACGCCTCCAACAACGGCCGAATCGGCCAACGCTTATTCACTGGGATCAAAGCGCCACGTTCTTCATCGCTCACCCCATGGAGACTGACAGCCAGCGAATACTTCCGATCCAAAGCCGCCAGCTTCTGAATTCCCGGAATATGCCCAACCGTGCTGATACTCACCCTCGTGGGCGCAATCCCCACTCCACGTGCATCGGTGATCACGTCAAGCGCATCGATCACCGGCCCAAAATTGTGCAAGGGTTCGCCCATCCCCATCATCACGACATTGCGGAGCGGAGACTTCCCCTCAGCCGCTAAGTGTTCATTCAAAAAATGAACCTGCGCCACCATTTCACGAGCGGTAAGATGACGGAGAAACCCCATCTTCCCGGTCGCACAAAAGAGACACCCCATTGCGCACCCCACCTGACTGCTCACACATGCCGTGTAGCGCCCCTCGTATCCCATCAAAACTGTTTCAACCTCGCGCCCGTCCTCCAATCGTAAAAGAAACTTCCGCGTCACCTGATCCCCACTCGCGATATCACGCACCACTTCAGGAGCCGCTCCCGGATGCCTCGCCAACCAAGTATCGACCCGATCACCATGATTCGTCATTCTCGCCCCCTTCCGGTGAAGCGATCGAAAAACGACCGTGGCATGAACCGGGTTCAGCCCATCCTCCTTCATCCGTGATTGAAGTTGGCGAAAGGTCAGACCAATGAACGCGCTCATCTTCACCATCCTTGCCGTGAGATCGCACCCGACTTCAAGCGAAATCCACTTCCCGAAGTGACAATCAAGCACCGAGACTGTTACCCTCTCCGCATGAATGCGGATGAAACACCTCTTCCAAGCGGGAAAACTTTAGCCCAAACTCTCGATTTTAAGAGTCTTCCCAAAATCCTTCTCCACGAGCACCTTGATGGGGGAGTGCGCCCCTCCACCATCATCGAACTCGCCCAAGAAATCGGCTACCGCGAACTCCCCACGCAAGATCCGCAGGAGCTCGCCCAGTGGTTTCACCGCGGTGCCCAACGCGGGAACCTTTTAGAATATCTCTCCGGCTTCGCCCACACCATCGGCGTCATGCAAACAAAAGATGGCCTCCAACGAATCGCCTCCGAGTTCATCGCAGACATGGCGGCCGACGGAGTCATCCATGCCGAGATCCGCTTCGCTCCCGTCTATCATACCGCCAATGGACTCACTCAAGATGAAGTCGTTGCCGCCGTCATGGCAGGCCTTGAACAAGGCACCCGCGATCACGGCGTCACCTCGGGGCTCATCATTTGCGCCATGCGCGATCGCCGCGACTCTCTCGCAGCGGCCGAGCTCGCCATCCGCTGGCGTGACCGTGGCGTCGTCGGCTTTGACCTCGCCGGGGGCGAAGACGGCTACCCTCCCAAAAAACATATCGCAGCCTTCCATGCCATCCAGCGCGCCAATTTCGCCATTACCATCCACGCCGGCGAAGCCTACGGCGCCGACTCCATCTGGCAGGCCCTGCAATACTGCGGCGCCCATCGTCTGGGTCATGGAACCCGCCTCCTCGACGACATCACCATCCGCCCTGATGGCTCCCTCGAGCTCGGGACGCTGGCCCGCTACGTTCTCAATCACCGCATCCCCTTAGAAATGTGCCTCTCCAGCAACGTCCACACCGGGGCCTGCCAGGATTTCAAATCACATCCCTTTCACCTCTTCTTCCGAGCCGGCTTCCGGGTTTTCTTGAACACCGACGACAGACTCATGAGCGACACCGAGATGTCGAAGGAACTCACCATCGCAACCGAAACGTTTGATCTCAGTCTCGACGACCTCGAAAAAATGACGATCAACGCCGCTAAAAGCAGCTTTGCCCCCTATCAAGACCGCGTCGATCTCATCGATCAAAAAATTATTCCCCAATTCAGGAAAATCACCGCATAACCACAGCAAGAGACTGTCATTCTTCAATGATGAAAGGCCATGAACTCCTCCATCCGCCCCCTGAGAACGCTCTGCCAAAGGATTGCCACCGCCATCAAAATGACCCCTAAAATAATGTAGAGAATCCTCAGATTGGAGCGCTCCACCGTTCCCGCCCAATGGTCGACAATGGAAACCATGCCCGCTCCGACCAGGAATATTGCAATGCAGAGATACCAAGCTTTCGTAAACTGTCGAAAGTAGACCTCACCCGGCACCCCAAAGCCTCCTAAAAAGAAGAAAATCACGAGCAGGCGGGCAAGGATGCCACCTCGGACAGGAGTAAAATTAACTTCCATAACGAGCATTCGCTTTAAACCTTGGCTCGCCTTTGGGAACTCCAAAATCAACGGCACCGATCCGCGCCAAATAACGAACCTCTTCCTCCTTGCCGGGGTATTCTTCCAAACACTGCCACTTATTGGCCTTACGGAGCACCTCAAGAAGGTCACTCATTCGCCTTTCAAGATCGTCGCTCAAAGGAATCAAACTTGCGTATCTTGGCGCCGCGTTAAATAGCATCAGTGGTCCCGCAAGAAACAACTCTCTCCCCGCTGTAATAAGGGTTACCTTTCGCCCATGCTTCATTGCCTCCGCAAGTCTCTCCTGCCGCTGACCCTGTGCAGCGCATCATTTGCGGAAGTCAGCTTTAATCGCGACGTCCTTCCGATCCTCTCCGACGCCTGCTTCGCTTGTCACGGACCCGATTCCGAGAGTCGTGAAGCGAAACTCCGGCTCGATCAGGAAGAGGACGCCAAAGCGGACCGCGACGGCTTCCCAGTCATCGTTCCCGGCCAGCCCGACAAAAGCGACCTGGTCTACCGTATTTTCAATCATGATCCGGACGAGGTCATGCCCCCACCCGATTCCCGCCACCAACTCACCGCCACCGAAAAACAAACCCTCCGCGACTGGATCAAGCAAGGCGCCAAATGGGAAAAGCACTGGGCCTTTGTAAAACCCGAAACGCCAAAGCTCCCAACCATTTCCAATCCCGCTTGGCCGCAAAACTCCATCGACCACTTCATTCTCCACACCCTCGATCAAAAACAACTCAGCCCTTCTCCCGAAGCCTCTCGCGAAAAAATTCTCCGCCGCGTGACCCTCGACCTCACCGGTCTCCCTCCCACCCTCGAAGAAGTCTCGGCCTTCCTCGCCGACAAAAAGCCCCAAGCCTACGAACGCGCCGTCGACCGACTCCTTGCCTCACCTCGCTACGGTGAAACGATGGCCCTTCCCTGGCTCGAAGCGGCCCGCTTCGCCGATACCGATGGCTACCAGTACGACGGACCTCGTAGCATGTGGCGCTGGCGCGACTGGGTCATCCATGCCTACAACGCCAACAAGCCCTTCGACCAATTCACGATCGAGCAACTCGCCGGCGACCTCCTCCCCAACGCCACTCTCGATCAACAAATCGCCACCGGCTTCAATCGTAACCATCGTTATAATTCCGAGGCCGGTCTCGTCGTGGAGGAATTCCTCCTCGAGAACGCCGTCGACCGCATTGATACCACCAGCACCGTCTGGCTCGGCCTCACCATGGGCTGCGCCCGCTGCCACGATCACAAATACGATCCCCTCTCGCAGAAGAACTACTACGAGATGCTCTCCTTCTTTAACAACATCCCCGAGTTCGGCCGCGCCGTAAAAGCGGGCAACTCCGAACCCTACATCCTGGCTCCCACCAAACCCCAACAAAACCAACTCGCGGCCCTCGAAGCGAAAGTGACTACCGCCCAAGCCGCCATCGCCAAGCTTTCCCTCCCCGCTCAACTCGCCGCCCCCATTTCCCCCCTCGTCACCCAGGGCCTCAACTACCAGCACCCGCCCGGGATCATCCACTTCGACGGCACCAAGTCCCTCACCATTCCCAACACCCCGCTCACCGAGAAGAAAAATTCCCCCGGCCGCTTCGAAGTCTTCTCCCCCCTTTCCCGCTTCTCCGTCTCCCTCTGGGTCAAGCCCACTGACCTCAACACCGGCACCATTATTTCCCGCCAATCCGGAGACAATGCCCTCGCCACCGGCTTCAGTCTGCAACTCCACGAGGGCCACCTTCGCTACTCCATCATCACCCGCTGGATCGCCGGAGTTGCGCAAGTGACCACAACCGAAAAGCTCCCCCTCAACGCATGGACGCACCTCACCCTCACCTTCCACGGTCAACTCCGCGCCACCAACCAACACATCTTTATCAACGGGAAAGAAGCCACCTTGAAAGTTCTCCACAACACCAACAGCAATACCGGCTCCGCCAAGAAGACCGCGCCCCTGCGCCTCGGAGGTTACCCCAAGGACTACTTCCAAGGAGACCTCCGCGACGTCCGGGTCTACAAGCGCCCGCTCAAAACCCGTGAGATCCTCACCCTTTCCGGAGACGCCCAAGCTCAATCCAAAACGACCTTCCTCGAACAAGGCCCCGCAAAAGACGCCTACCAGATCCTCCTCGCCGCCGAAGAAAAGCGCGACCAATTCATGCGCAACCTGCCCACCACCATGGTGATGCAGGAGAACCCAACCATCAAGGAAACCTTCATCCGCAAGCGCGGCGTCTACAATGACCTTGGCGAGAAAGTCACCCGCAACGTTCCTACAATCCTCCCTCCATTCCCCAAGGATCTCCCCCGCAACCGCCTCGGCCTCGCCCGCTGGCTTGTCTCGCCCGTAAACCCACTCACCGCCCGCGTCACCGTCAATCGCGCTTGGCAAAAATACTTCGGCACCGGCCTCGTCAAAACCTCGGAAGACTTCGGCGCTCAAGGCGAGAAACCCTCCCACCCCGAACTCCTCGATTGGCTTGCCACCGAATTCATGCGTTCCGGTTGGGACGTCAAGCACCTCCAAAAACTCATCGTCACCAGCGCGACCTACCGGCAGCAATCACACCTCACCCCCAAGCTCCTCGAGATCGATCCCACCAACCGCCTCCTCGCCCGTGGCCCCCGCCAACGGCTCCCCGCCCACGTCATCCGCGATCAAGCGCTCGCTCTCAGCGGACTCCTCGTCGAAAAGATCGGCGGCCCTTCCGTCAGCCCCTACCAACCGAAAAACCTCTGGATCGAAATGTCGATGGGCACCAAATACAAGCAATCCCAGGGCGAAGACCTCTTCCGCCGCAGCCTCTACACCCTCTGGAAACGCACCGTCAACCCTCCCGCCATGGCCATCCTCGATGCCGCCGACCGCGAAGCCTGTTGGGTCGGCACCAAGCGCACCAACACCCCGCTCCAAGCCCTCACCCTCCTCAACGAAACCGCCTTCGTCGAATCCGCCCGCAAACTCGCCGAGCGCGTCCTCCGCGAAAACCCCGACGACCCTGTGACCCACGCCTTCAAACTCGTCACCCAACGCGATCCGCAAGCCCACGAAAAAGCAATCCTCACAAAGGCCCTCGCCGAATACCTCGCCAACTTCAAAGCCAACCCCGACTCCGCCAAAACACTCACCGCGATCGGAACCTCACCCGTCCCCGATGACCTCGATCCAATCTTCCTCGCCGCCCACACCACCCTCGCGAACGTCCTCCTCAACCTCGACGAAGTCATCACCAAAGAGTAGCGAACGCCCAATATTGAATTTCGAATGGAACAGAGGCCGAATTATGATCTCGAGCAGCGGCTTTTGAACTATGCCACGAAAATTGTTGAACTCTGTAATATCCCGTAGACGACTTATACCGCTCAAGACGTCTCACGACAACTCCGTCGATCAGGCACCTCGCCGCTCGCAAATCATGGAGAAGCCGAATCTTCAGAGTCCACGAAGGACTTCATCCACAAGCTCAGCATCTCTCTCAAAGAACTCTGCGAATCAAACCGCTGGCTTCTCCTCATTCAAAAAACCAAAGTCTTCCCAAACGCACCCGACCTCCCTCACCTCCTCGACGGAACCGACCAACTCATTCGCATCTTCGTAGCTTCGATTAAAACCGCCAAGAAGCGCCTCTAAACTCACTTTTCCCCCATTGCTCTCTCATGCGTCCTCATTCAAAATTCGATATTGGAAGTTCGGCGTTCGGCGTTCCCTCCCGCCGCACCTTCCTATCCTCCTCCGCTCTTGGAACCGCCGCCCTAACCTCTCTTCTCTCGGCCCAAAATTCCACTCCTCTCCCCGCCAAAGCAAAGCGCATCATCTCCCTTTTCCAAAGCGGCGGACCACCCCAAATGGATCTCTTCGATCCAAAACCCCAGCTCGAAAAACACCACGGCAAGGAAGTTCCGGCCTCCATCTTCAACGGGCAACGCCTCACGGGAATGACCGCCGGGCAAACCTCTTTCCCCGTTGCCAAATCCACCTTCAGCTTCAAACAAGCCGGGCAAAGCGGCCAGTGGCTCAATTCTGATCTTCTCCCCCACCTCTCTGGGGTCGCCGACGACATCAGCGTGATTCGCTCAATGCACACCGAGGCCATCAACCACGACCCTGCCATCACCTTCTTTCAAACCGGCTTCCAACTCGCAGGTCGGCCTTCCATCGGCGCGTGGCTTTCCTACGGGCTTGGCAGTGAAAACGCCAACCTCCCCGCCTTCGTCGCGATGACTTCAAATCGCTCCGGTCAGGCCCTCTACGATCGACTCTGGGGGGCCGGCTTTCTCCCGTCGAAACACCAAGGGGTCCGCTTTCGTTCCGGTAAAGACCCCGTCCTCTACCTCAACAATCCCGACGGGATCAGCAGTGACCTTCGCCGCAAAACGCTCGACCACATTGGCGCGCTCAACCAAATCCATCATCAGGAATTCTACGATCCCGAGATTGAAACCCGCATCGCACAATACGAGATGGCCTTCCGCATGCAGATGTCCGTCCCGGAACTTACCGACGTCTCCAGCGAACCCGACAGCACCTTCAAACTCTACGGCGAAGACGCCCGCAAGCCCGGCACCTACGCCTACAACGCCCTCATGGCCCGCCGCCTCAGCGAACGCGGGGTCCGCTTTGTGCAGCTCTTCCATCGCGGCTGGGACGCCCACAGCGGCCTCGTCGGCCAACTCACGCAACGTTGCCAAGAAACCGACCAAGCCTCTGCCGCCCTCATCACCGACCTCAAACAACGAGGGCTTCTTGACGACACCCTCATCGTTTGGGGCGGCGAATTCGGCCGCACCGTTTACAGCCAAGGCAGCCTCACCCCAAAAGGCTTCGGGCGCGACCACCACCCGCGTTGTTTTTCTATGTGGCTCGCCGGCGGCGGCATCCGACCAGGCCAATCCATCGGTGAAACCGACGCCTACTCCTACAACATCACCAAGGATCCCGTCAGCGTCCACGATCTCCACGCCACCATCCTCCACCAACTCGGCGTCGACCACAAACAGCTCACCTTCAAATTCCAAGGCCGCCACTACCGCCTCACCGACGTCCACGGCGAACTCATCAAGCCACTCCTCGCGTAGGCCCCAAGGGGCAAACGCATCAATTTAAGTCAATGCTGTCGTTCTTACCTTCGCTTTATTTCGCTGCCGTTTCTTACCAAACCCGACGAGGTTCCGGATCTAAGCCCCTTGGGCTAAAAATCGATGCTAGTCTTGGTGTCACGAACGTCACCTCTGGAATTTCCGAAGATCGCCTCACTTAGGAACGGCGCAGGAATTGATCACGGTGCTCGAATGACTAAATAGTCCCGGTCGTAATCTCTCCGGCATGAAAATTCATCCTCCACAAGTCCGAGAGAAATCGGTGCGAATCATTTCCCAATCCTCTTAAATCGGTGGTCAATTCCCGGCAATATGAGCTCAAGCATGGATCTTCGCCGATCTGCAACGAATGGAGTAGAAGCTTGGCTGGGTTTGGGGAGGGCATTCTGGCGAGAGCCCTTCCTTGGGATGGGCAAGGAGTCGCATGAGGGTCTCACTTGTTTGCGGTGGATCGGGGGTTCAGGCGCTGCGTGAAACAGGCGGGACGCCCGCGCTACCGCGCCCGCCCCACGCAATCCTTTACAAGATGAAGCTACAGACATAGTGGCAAGGCACATCATCCACGGTGATCGTAAATCCCGAATTTGCCGGGATTTCAAACCAACTCCCTTTGGGCACTGCGATCGCTTCTTCGCTACCATCCAGAATGTAGGTGCAAGCCCCCTGAACCATCTCCATGACCTCGGCCGCGCCAGTGTCGAAGTGGTAGGCTCCCGGCATGATGACACCGAGAGTTTTTTTCTCACCATCAGGCATCACGATGGCGTGTGAAACGACCTTGCCATCGAAGTAGACATTCCCGGCCGCACTCGCGGTGACATTTTCAAATTGCATACCAGAGTGTCTCTTTTCGATCTCGAGAGATCAAGCACTCCCTTGGCGATGGGGGAAGGTCCCTTTTATTTTTTGGGACCAGACGCGCGCTCAATCTTCGATGTATCCGAGCGTTGCGAAGAACATTTCTTGGAAGCTCTGATCGCCCCACTTCACCCACGCCTTAGAATCGGGATTGTGGGGATTCAGGTCTGAATTATCCCAGGCGTTGCTGATGTGGATCTTGGAGTCCGCCGGCAGTTTCAGAGGCTCCTCAAAAATGTAGGTTCGCTGCCAATTGAAATCATAATTGGGCACCGAGAGCAGTGCCTGGCGACGTTTATCAGGAAATTCCACTTCGAAATTCATGAACTTCCCCCGGAAGTGCATGTGTGGATTGATCGCGTAGAGAGTGATTTTTTTATCGACCGGAATTATTTTGGAAATTCCATAATTGCGGTCGCCCGGAGGGATCTTAAATTTCGCATTCGCTACCACGATCGTCTGGAAGATTTTTGCGGTCGGCTTATCAGAAAGATGAAAACCGATCTGAGTTTCGTCAGTCTCCGCCTTCCCCGAAGCGGTATAGTGAAGCTGGAAACGAAGCTTATGGCCTTTCTTCAAGTGGACCGAACTGCCTTCAGGATAGAGGTTGCCCTGAGTGCCGGGAGCGTATCCCGTGATCCATTGCTCGGACTTACGATTTTTCCCACGATTCGCGGGATGGGAAGTCATGATGACATGGTGCAGGACGCGGGTGTTGCCGGGACGGACTTCGCTCGCAGTGAGCCAGACATCGTGGTCGAAGGGATTATCGATGGTCACGTATCGGTAGTCGAAGACTCCCTCGGCTGCGACTTTTTGAAGGGGAAGTTTGATCACTTGATCAGGCGCACCGAGATGCCACTCGGGGATCACCGGTTTGACTCCCAGGAGTGGGTCGGGCCCCTCTCCTTTAACGGAGCCCGCTGCGACCCACGTGACGATTTTATGAGCCTCCTCGGACGAAAGACTGCAGTCGTTGGAAAAATCCCCAATCTCCGGATCTGCGTGCCAGGGCGGCATTTTCCTCGTCATGATGACCTCCGCAATCATATCGGACCAACCGCTCACCTTGCGATAGCTGCTCATGGAGAAGGGGCCAAGGCCGCCCTTGGTGTGACAGGAGAGGCAATTCTTCGCGAGGATGGGCGCGATGTTCTTGGTGTAGGTGAGAGGCTCTGGAAACTTCGGAAAAGTGATTTTACAACCGGGAGCTTCGGTGAGGGCAGGATCAATTTTGCGCCCGGCAAGAAGGTCGTTGAGCGCATCCTTAAGATAGTGGTTTTCGGCCGCAGGCTTCTCGGCCTGATAGCTGAGGCGATCATCGATGGCCCCGCGATAGAGGATCTTCTTTCCCTTCGCGCTGATGAGGTAGGCCTCAGCGGTGCGCACGACTCCCAAGGACTGCGCCACGATCTGGGCGTCATCGATCAAGATCGGTATTTCGATTCCAAAAGACTGAGCTTCCTCTAAAATCTCCGCCCGCTCATCCTGACGGTTGGCATTCAGCATACAAAAGAGGATCCCTTTGTCCTCGAACTCCTCACGCAAACGCTTGAGCTCCGGGATTCTCTTCTGAACAAGTGGGCACCCATTGCCCTGAATAAAGATGACAAGCCCCTTTACCCCGGGGATCTTCAGGTAATAATCAAGCTCATGAAATTCCCCCTCATGATCGATCAGGGCAAAGTTCTCGATCTTGGTTGGTCGCTCACCGGCACCAAGAAGGACAGGCAGAGTCAGGAGGATAAAAAACAGGATAAAGCGCATGGCAGCCCTTAACGAATCATTTCAACAAGGCTTTGTGAATCTAACAAGACGAGAAAAAGAGAATTGAACTCAAATCACCCGCGTAAATCTCCTCATGAACCTTTCCCGCCTCGTCCTCCTCTGCGCTGCCCTTGTGGGTTCGTGGATCTTCCAAGTCATTGGCATGGCACGTTTTCAATCCGCCTTGATTTCAGGACCACCGCAATTCAAGATCGTCGATTTTGATGACTGGCCAAAGGAAGATCTCGAGGCGAAGGACTGGGATCTCAATCAACCATTCACCTCACAAGAATCTGCCAATGAGCAAATTGTGGAGTTTCACCGCGAGAAATGGCTCTCGCTTCTCGCGGCGATCTTCGGAATAGTCGCGACTTTTTTCACCGCTTACCTCGTTTTCGAAAACAAGGGATTTGCGCTAGCCTCAGTCTTCGGCGGCCCTCTATGCGTCGCCTATTTTCTTGCCCGCAATTCTTGGCGATGACCCTCAAATTGAAATGATCACCCCTCTGGCGGCGACCGCTCCAAAACTTTCTTACTGACCTTCTCCGGTTTGAAGGCCGCCTCTAATTTCTGCGCGATCGTTTCCGCCAATTCGCGTTTCCCGCAGGTATAGATGTCGAAGGAGGCATACCCGATTTCCGGCCAGGTGTGCACCGCAAGGTGGCTTTCCGAAATGACGACAACGCCACTCAGGCCGGCCGGATTGTAAGAATGAATGAGGCTGTCTACCACCGTCGCTCCGGCCTCTTCCGCACACGCGATCATGGTGCTTTTCAATAGCTCCGCATCTTCCAAAAGGGCACAGAGACATCCGCCACACTCCATCGCAATGTGGACACCGTAGGGACTATGTTGACATTGGAACTCAGGCATGAATCCTGACGATAAATTCGTCGCATTCTTTGGAGTTTTTAGCGATTACAATCAGCTCATCATCGTCTTCCAAGACGGTCTCCTTCGGCGGGTTGAGATCTGATTCACTTCCCTTTTTAACCCCAATAATTTGAATCTGATGGGGACTTTCAAGGGCCAAAAGTTGTAATTCACTGACGCGCCTCCCCGTCATTTGGTGCTTTCGCAAATAGATTTCACAGCCAGTCCGATAACTCAGAAGCTGCCCGAAGACCTCCCCGATGCCCGGCTGATTCAGATCCTGGGTCAGCACCCGGTCCGGCAGACCGTCCCCCCAGATGAAGCGCAGCCCCGCCTTCTGAAAAAGCGCCACCGACGAAGCATGCTCAATCATCGATAAAATAGAGGTCACCCGCTCGGGGAGTAGATTTTTAAGAAAGGACGCAGTGGCATAGACCTCGGTGTCATTCGACTCACTTGAGTCGTGTAAAACGATGATTCCCTGGGCGTCGCCAACAGCGGCCTTATGGGCGACTTCTTCCTCTCGCAGGGAACCTTTCACAAAGGAAACCCCGAGAGTCTTGAAGCGCGCAGGCAGTTCATCGAGTAGATCGCTCACGATCACAAAGTCCGTCTCGTCGCTCACCGAGAGCCGGAGTTCGCTGAAGATTTTCTCGACCCGGTCGACCGACGGGCAGCCTGAGATGATGATGTGATTTTTCATGGTGAGTTGGAGTGAGCCTTTCCTTTTACGACTGAAGTGATCCACGACTGCTTCCGAAACGGTGCCGAGGAGAATTCCGATGAGACTGATTCCCAAAAGGAAGCAGGGATAAGCGATCAAGAAGCGCCCGACCCAGGTTTGTGGATAGTAGTCGCCATAGCCCACGGTGGTCATCGTCACCATCCCCCACCAGACGGCGTCCCCAAAGCCCAAACCCTCCTGAACATCCCGTTCCGCGAAGTAGAAGGCAGTGCCAAAGATGAGATTCAAGACAATGGCCGCGCCCACCGCAGTGACAAAGCGCTGGGCAGGATTGCCCTCAAATTTGAAAAGCCGGGCGAGTTTTACGACAATCCACATCGTTCCTAACTCACTTCAAGTGACCATCGGGTTTTCCAAAATGGCTGGGTGCTGCCATCCGGCTTCCATTCCGGGGCCAGACGCGAAGGAGCCCAGCGGGCCAGGTGCCCCATCACTTCCGGATTCCATTCACTGAGTTCACGGGTCAGCAAAAAGCCCTTCTCGATGACCTCCCGAATGACCTCCTCTCCCTTGACCTCATCATATCCCAGATCATCGACCGTCAGGCTACTCTGACAGATCTCTTCGATCTCGTTCCAAACCAAACCCTCGAGAAGTGTAATCTCCCACCCTCCCGCCTCAAAACTAAAACGCCCTTCTTGCATGAAGTGCGCAAAGACCAACTCGACAGGATCGGCTCCCAGATCGCGCGCCACCGCGACGCGTAAATCCTCCCAGCGTTCGTCATTCAAAAAACGCCCCCACTCCGCCTCGGACTCGAACTCCGAATGGTGAGCGAGGGCAAAATCTCCGGCCCCCAGATCGACCACCGAGAAGATATCGAAGTATTGCAGAACACGGCGATAGCGTTTTTGAAAAGCTGCTACGGTGGCGTGGCCCAACGTAGAAACGAGGTAGAAATTTTCGTCGGAAATCTCGACGAGAGCGCGGGTCATCAGCCAATTCAGAATTGCTTCAAGATGAGTCTGCGAACCAGGGAGAAGGACATCATAGGCAATCTCGTTTGACGCCATGTGACCAAGCAGGACGGTCCCGTTAAAAAGGCGGCGACGCTCGGGGGAAATCGTCATCCCACTCATTAGAAACTGGCGATGAGAATGGCCGCAATAACCAGAGAGATCAGCGCTTCCAAGAGACCGACTCCCCAGTTACGGTCTTTTTGCAATTCGTGGGCAAGGGAGATTTTACCGTTAAAGATCAGGTGCACCGCGAGGCGCAAAAGCCCCAGCACGAGAACAAATCCAAGAGCGAGCAGAACGAATGTTGGGATGGCATCATATCGCCTCTGGGCAGCTCCCAGAAGGAGCGCGAAAGCGAGGAGCGAACCGCCAAAGGCGAGACCGACGGCAGGGTTGTCTTTTTCGAGTTCGCCGTGGAGATCAATCCCAGCGACCTTAGGGTAGATCTTGGAATAGAGGAGGAAGAGTGCTTGGCCCACGATGAAATAGATCAGGGTCAACCACGGCTCACCAACTTCCACGGGCTCGAGCTGCGGACTCAGGGAAGCCCGGATCAACAAGGCCGTCCCGAGAAAACCCGCCGCCTCAACCACGGCGAGACCGGTATTGCGATCTTCGATAATCTCCTTCCGGTTCTTGAACTTCGGGAAGATGACGAAGTCGTTGATGAGAAGCGCAACGAGTAAGAGCACCAGAGAACCAAAGGTCCAGATGACAGAACTCATGAGTTCCTCTTGCCAAGTGAAATCCCATGGTGAGGGCGACTGAATCACCGAGGCGATGACAATCCCCAGAGCCGCCATAAAACCTCCAAAGGAAATGGCAAAGGCCGGATTATCCTTCTCCGCAAGTTGCTGGGAAAGACTCACCTTACGAAAAACGGCATAGGCTTTACTACCGATCCAAAGGAAAAGGAGAGCTTGCAGAAGATAGATCCAGATTGTCCAGTTGGTGAACTCGAAAGGAATTTGAAAATCGAAAAGGGATTTCATTGTGAAAATTGGGATCAGGTTACTTTCCGCCGCCAAAGGAGCTCCCGGAGCGCGAGGAACTGCGGAAGCTTCCGGAACTTGAGGAACTGCGTGAACCAAAACCGCCCGATTTCACGGCGCGGGAAGGGTTGCGGGTCTGGAAGGATTTCTGGCTCGCGGTGGGGCTGCGCAAGGGTGCTTTGATCCGGCTCGAGGTGCGTGACTTGTTGGGAGAGGAATTGCTTCCCTTGAAAGCGGGGGCCTTGGCGCTGGTCACTTTGCCGGTATCGACACCCTTCATCTTCCCTTGATAAGTCGATCGCGCAAGTGGGCGGGACCGATTATAATCAGGGGGATAGCGGTTGTAACCGTATCTGGATGAATACCGTGAGTGTGAGTTGAAGAGATAGCTCATCATGAGGTAATCCCCGACTCCGAAACCACCGTGATGGTAGTGATTATTACCGTAAACTTGGCTATTCCCGTGGGTCTGGACACGGTGCCCGCCATTCCCATCCTTGGTAATCTCGATCGTTGCGAGCTCCTGAACATCGCCCGCGGCGAGTTCGGTCGTGAGTGAAAATCCCTTCACGGTGTCCGTCCCGTATTCCGTGACCTTAACGTAATCGATGGTGTCATCTTCGTTGAGATCAAGATTACAAATGCGCGGGTCGCCGGAGTTGATTCTTTTCTCAAGTTCGGCGGGATCTTTGACCGTTTTCAGAAGCGCCGTCACCGCCTTGAGGTCAAGCCCATCGGCCGCTTCCGAAGTCACGGTCATATTGACGTTCTGATTCACATCTTCGCCACAAGAGACGAGGAGTTGCCCGCATCCCGTCAGGATAAAGGCGGCTAAAAGTTTGGTGAGCAGTTTCATGATTGATCAGGGGGTTAGGGAGATTCCCGCCATGCGCTGAGATAGTGACGGAAAATTGCAGGGTCGTCGAGAGTCGTCCTGTCACGATACTCCGAAACCAGTGAACCGGGCGCAAAAACCAAGGCCGCTCCCAGGGTCTCACGATTGAGATAACGGGTGGGAACCTTGATCGTCTCGACCACTTTCAATTTATCCTTTAACTCAATGGCGCTCATCTGCTTGGCAGGGACAGCCATCCACCATCCCCAGTCGCCGAAGGAGGGCACATTGGCCCGCAGGGGAACCGCCGCCAATCCCGCGGCCTCCATCGTGCGACCGATGCAGAGGTAAGCTTCCCGCGCATGCCAAGGCGAAGTTGATTGCTGGATGATGACGCCACCTTCGCTCAGGAGCCCGAGGAGCTGGCCATAGAATGACAGCCCGTAAAGCTTCGCCAATCCCGGCGACGAGGGATCGGGAAAATCAAGGATGACGACATCATACCGCCCCGTGGCTTCCGCAACGTAGCGCGAGGCATCCTGGTGCACGATCTCGACCTCCGGGAGCTCGGTATCGTCCGCCAAAAACCGCCCCGCCCGGTCCGGGACTGAAATATTCTTGCGCTCTCCATTCCCCTCGGCTGGAGTAATTTTCAAGGTCACCCGCTGATCGGAAAAGGCCCCTTTATTGAGGCGCACCATGTCTGGATAATCCGATGCCATCTTGGTCATGAAAGGATCAAGATCCACCAAGGTCACCTCCTTGACTTCGGGGTATTTTAGAACCTCCCGTAAAGCGAGGCCATCGCCACCACCGAGAATCAAGATACGCTCCCGACTCTTGCTCAACGCCATCGCCGGATGGGTCAGGAGTTCGTGGTAAATAAATTCATCACTTTCAGAAAATTGCAGATGCCCGTTGATGTAGCAGCGAAGATTGCCAGCGCGAGATTTCGTAAGGACAATGCGCTGATAAGGCGACGTCTCAGCGTAGATCACTTGATCCCGATAAAGGGACTGCTCGGCCTTTAAAGCCCATGATTTGCAGTTGTTCAGACCAATCGAAGTCACCACGAGAGCAGCCATCATGGTGATCACCCAAAACCATCCCCACTTCGCCTCCCTCCGGAAAATCACGACACAAATCAAGGAACCGGTCAAGGTGATGAGCGCCAGGATCAGGGCGGTTTCGGTAATCGAAAACTTGGGAATCAGGAGGAAG
>JBLIDI010000054.1:0-18440 GCA_047634075.1 Akkermansiaceae bacterium | reverse complement strand
CCGCTACGCTTCAGCGCGCGAAGCGCATCCTAGCGTGTGTCAAGATCAGTCCGCTTTTACAGACGAAAGATTACACCCCCAATCAGATTCACTGGCGTAATTCCAGAGGATCTCTGGATCCCCTGAAAATTCATTGATCCCTTGCAATCCAGAGCGATGATCATCGGCGACATCCAATGCTTCCACTCCCGCTAGGCAACCCATTTCTTTCCGGATCATTTTCCGGATCAGCGGCATTCACCAACCCTAAAAAATGGTCAAATTACTCGCGGCCACCGCTGCGATCACGCTTTCATCAGCGATGCAATCAACGAAAATGGTGCTGCTTTAACCTCCGACATCTCTATCCTGAAATGACTTTGAGCTAAACCGCATCCACACAGCGTTGGCAGAGATCGTCTTTTACGACGGGCTCGTATTTGCGGCAGCGAGGGCACATGGGGTGAGCGGTGTGATCTACGGTCGCGCTGAGGGAATCTCCTTCGGTGACATTCAGCTCGGAGACGATGAAGAACTCGGTCGCGAATTCGTGATCTTTGAGAAGCTCCAGGCAGGAATGATTGGCAGGCACGGTGAGGGTGACGCTGGCTTCGTTGTTCTTTTTGAACTCTTTGGCCTGCACCTTTTCCTCGATCGCGGTCTGCATGATGGCTTTGATCTCGTGAAGCTTGGTCACTTGATCGATGGCGGTCGTGGTGGCGTATTTTGGATTCACCTTGGGGAAATCCTGTTCGTGAATGCTGCCTTGGCCTCCGGCGTGTTCCCACGCTTCCTCGGCGGTGTAGGCGAGAACGGGAGCGAGGAGTTTGACGAGAGCGTCGAAGATTTCGCCCATGACCCAGACGCTTGCTTTGCGCTGCTCGCTTTCTGCGGCGTCGCAGTAGAGGCGGTCCTTCGTCATGTCGATGTAGTTGGCACTCAGGTCGCTGGCGGCGAACTGGTTGACGAGGGAGAAGACCTTGCGGAAGTCATAGACCTCGTAGGCTTCTCTTACTTCTGAAATAATGACTTGGAGACGCTCCATGATCCACTGATCGATGAGGGGGAGTTCTGCAGGCTCGCTGACTTTCTCATCCCGCATGTTGCCGAGGAGAATCTTGAAGGTGTTTCTCAGGCGGCGATACGGTTCGCTGACTTGCTGGAAGAGTGCTTCGCTAAAGGGGACTTCGCTCTGCCAATCGACGGAGGAAACCCAAAGGCGGAGGATATCGGAGCCATACTTATTATAGAAGTGGGCCGCGTCGGTGGGCTTGCCCTTTTTCTTGGCGTCAGACTTGGAGGTCTTTTTACCGGTTTCGGTATCGACAACGAAGCCGTGGGTCAGAACCGTTTTGTAGGGAGCCTTGTCGCGAACTCCGACGCTGAGCATGAGGGAGCTTTGGAACCAACCGCGGTGCTGGTCGGTCGCTTCGAGGTAAAGGTCAGCCGGGCAGTGCAGTTCGGGATGCGCGTCGAGGACGGCGACGTGGGACGAACCGGAGTCGATCCAGACGTCGAGGGTATCGCGGCACTTTGTCGAGCCCTCGGGAAGGTCGAAAAGAGTGGCGAGTTCGGCATCGGATTTTTCAAACCAGACGTTCGTGCCTTCTTTCTCTACGAGGTCGGCGATCTTCTTGGCAAGATCGGCCGAGACGATGGGTGCGCCCTCTTTATCGAAGAAGACCGGAAGCGGAACGCCCCAGGTGCGTTGACGTGAGATGCACCAATCGGGACGGGACTCGACGGTGCCATAGATGCGATTGCGACCCCACTTGGGGAGCCATTCGACTTCATCGATCTCGCTGAGAGCCTTGTCGCGGAGCTTGTCGATGGAGATGAAAAATTGCTCGACCGCCCGGAAGATGATGGGCGTCTTGGAACGCCAGCAATGCGGGTAGCTGTGCGCGTAGGTCTCCTCACCGAGGAGAGCTCCTTTTTCAGTGAGAATTTCGACGATGCGCGTGTTGCCTTTGAAGACGTGGACGCCCACGAGTTCGGGGATGCCGCATTCGTCGGTGAAGAGTCCGTCGTCATCGACTGGGCTAAGAACGGCGAGGCCGTTTTGTTGGCCGATCGCGTAATCGTCCGCACCGTGACCGGGCGCGATGTGAACGGCACCGGTTCCGGCGTCGGTCGTGACGAAGGGAGCGACGATGACCTTGGAAGTGCGATCGAGGAATGGATGCTGGGCCTCCAGGCCTTCGAGCTCGGAGCCTTTAATTTCGCCCAATTCTTCCTCAAGCGTGAGGCCGGTCTTCTCTTGGAATTCACCGAGGAGATCGCGAACCACGATGAGGGTATCACCATTGGAATACTTGCCAATGGTGTAAGTGAAGCGCTCGTGCACCGCGATGCCGAGGTTGGCGGGAAGGGTCCACGGAGTGGTGGTCCAGATCGCAATGGAAGAGCCAGCGGGAAGAGAATCGTGGGCAGGGAGATCGAACTTCACGAAGACCGCGGTCGACTTCTTGTCCTTATATTCGACCTCTGCTTCCGCGAGCGCGGTCTTAGCACCGTAGGACCACTGCACGGGTTTCTTGGACTGATAGACGCAGTCTTTTTCGATGAGAGACGCGAAAGTGCGGATGATGTTGGCTTCGTAGCCGGGGTCGAGAGTGAGATAGGGGTTTTCCCAATCACCGAAGACGCCGAGGCGCTTGAAGGACTCGCGTTGGGTATCGATCCAACCACGCGCAAAGGTTTCGCAGCGGCGGCGGATCTCGGCAGGCTCGACGTCGCGCGCATCCTCGTCCTGCATCACCTTAAATTCGATGGGGAGACCGTGGCAATCCCAACCCGGGATATAGGGAGCTTCAAAGCCTGCCATCGACTTGGACTTCACCACAAAATCCTTGAGGACCTTGTTCAAACCGGTGCCCATGTGGACGTCGCCATTCGCAAACGGAGGGCCGTCATGAAGAATGAAACGCGGGGCATTCTCGGCTTTTCGCTTGGCAATAATTCGTGCGTAGAGATTGTCCGAATTCCACTTTTCGAGGCGAGCCGGCTCACGCACCGTCAAATTTCCCTTCATAGGGAAATCTGTCTTGGGCAGGAACAGGGTGTCTTTATAGGATTTTCCTTCGGGAATGCTCATAGCGCTAAAGGCGGGAAGCTAGGGAAACGAAAGGAAAAGGTCAATGCCGAGGCATGGCTCGTGAAATTTTCGGCAATTCATGCCCGCTCCGTCTTTCTCGCCCTCGAAGGGAAATACCGTGACGGCAAGAACGACCTCAAAGGCTTCGTCTACCACCTTGCCAACGACGCCCATCTCTCCGGCGTGCAACTCACTGCAAACTTCCGCGTTAAAAACGCGACCGCCCTCGCCCGCGAAGACTTCCTCCTCCCTCTCACCAGCTACGATTCCAGGAAGTCATCGGCCACTACAGCGGCCCCATCGAGCGATCAAAAGACCTCGACCCCTATCTCGCCAAACAGCCCAAGCCCGACCTTCAATTCAAGAAAGAAGACCAAGCCGCCCTAATCGCCTTTTTGAAGACGCTCACTGCCACGAAGTATTCTCGCTAACTCTCTCACAGGAGGGCGGCAACCGCAGAAATTCGTTCCTAATATTGCCGCTGGCTGACAATCATACGGCCCTACCTGTCGTGCCATTGGATGCCCTCTTCCAGACGAGCATCATCGCCAAAAATGAGATTCCTGAGTTTCCAGTGTTCGCGATATTTAAGCGGAGTTCTATCACTGGTGTCGCATACTGTTTGCGGACCTGTCCGTCCACAGTCCCTCTTAGAGACCATGCGAGAGGCAAGAATTTCCGCTCGCCAGAAAAATAGGGGCTTTGTAAGCGAATCAACTTTGGGGGAGCGAGACCATCGGAACATCCACCCGCCGCACCGCGACATGCACGATCAGGGTGCTGGTGCCACCGCCGTAGTAGGAACCTGAGACCGGGGACACGTCGGTGTAATCACGGCCCACGGCCAAGACGAGGTAGGTGTCGTCCACCACTTTGTTGTTCGTAGGGTCCAAGCCAAGCCATCCATAGCCCTCCACGAACACTTCCACCCAGGCGTGGGTCGCTTCTGATCCCCGCATGCTGTGATCACGGGTGGCATCGAAAAAATACCCGCTGACATAACGGGCGGGAATTTTCAGTGCGCGGCAAAAAGCAACCATCGCGTGGGCGAAGTCCTGGCACACTCCGACCTGTTTTTTAATGACCTCATTGGCGTGCGTCGTGACCGCCGTCGCTCCCGGCTGATAGTGGTATTCCTTGAAGATATAAGCCATGATGGCGTAGCTCGTCTGAAAGACGTCGACCGATTCATCCATGATATCGACAGCCTCCCGCCACACCTTTGGGTTCACTTCAACGTAGGGGCTACTCTGCAAAAATGGGCGGCAGTCATCCCGGACGGCCAATTCATTCAGAGAGAACATTTCGACGCCATAGGGATAGTCCGCGGCCTGGAGAGTGGGAGCAGTGTGGGCCCGTATGCGGGTCTCGATCACGAGCTTCTCGTGCTCCTGGGGAACCTCGATATGGTGGCAACGATTGCGGTAAAGATCGAGGTAAGGAGCGGGCCGTGCCGGAGGGATAACCGAGATCACGCAATGGGCGCATTTCTGGCTCTTCGAGTCACACGGGCTGAGCTTGAGTTCATTGAGACTCTCCTTTGCCGGTGAGGAATAGCGATACTCCGTGCGATGATAGACCTTGAGTTCCATAGCAAAGACCCGGGCAACTAGTTCTGCTTTTGCATCTGCTGCTGGGACGGGCCCGTCTGCAGACCTTCGGTCCTAATGGCCTCACGGATCGCCGAAGGCAAGAGGACGTATTCCTCGAAGATGCTCTGACTGATCTCATTCAAGCGGCCTTGGAACCGGTCAATTTCTTGGTGCAGGCCATCTTCAATGAGTTGATTGATTTGAGTAAAGTTTGCCATCGCCAGAGCGCGGCCCGCCAGTCTCTCGGCCTCGTTTGAAAAGGCCCCCTGTCGGGTTCCGGAAATCGCAAGGAGAGTCGCGTCGATACGCCCCAAACAGAAGCGAATGGAGCGTGGAAACTCGGGTGAGAAAAAGAGGAAAGCGGCGACCTTTTTTAAGGAAAGATTGGTCCGATACTGGGCTCGATAAGCCGTAAAGGCACTGCAGGATCGCAGCACGGCCATGAGCGCGGCTTGAGAGGGCATCTCCTCGTTGAAGGTCAGGGTATCGAGAATTCGACTCGTTTTGTCTGCCCGCTCGATGAAGCGACCAAGGCGCGAAAAGTGCCAGCCTTCATCATGCCGAATGGTGGACTGACTCAGGCCCTGAAAGATAATGGAGAATCGAATGATCTGACGGAACAAACCCTCCGGGCTGCTACGGTATCGTTCCTGGGCCACCTCGGACGTCATGAAAAGATGGATAGCGTTGAGCTCCAGCCACATTTCCTCGGAAAGTTGATCCCGCACGGTCCGGGCATTCTCGCGCGCCAGCGCGATGCAAGCGGCAATCGAAGTGGGATTGAGCGAGCTAAGGGCAATGTAGTAAGCCGGATCATCATCGAGGGCCGCCTGCTGCTTCTCGCTGAGATCTTCATCGAGAATGGTGGCATAAATGACGGGCTGCCAGACGTTTCCGATGGCAGATTGATTAAAGGATTCAAGGTCCTCCTGGCGGGTCACTTCAACCATGCGGGCGAGGTTTTCGGCACGCTCAACGTAGCGCCCGAGCCAATAAAGACTGTCTGCAACTCTGGATAACATCGGTAGGAAATAGGGGGAGAGATTAGAGAACCCAGGTGTCTTTGGAGCCACCACCTTGGGAGGAGTTCACCACAAGAGATCCCTTGTTGAGTGCGACGCGGGTCAGGCCACCGGGGATGATTTCAATATCCTCGCCGTAGAGAATGTAGGGACGCAAATCAACATGACGCCCTTCGATCCCGTCATCGCAAATAGTGGGATGACGCGAGAGCGAGACGACCGGTTGGGCCACAAAGTCCCGCGGGTTCGCCGTGATCTTCGCCGCAAATTCCTCGCGCTCTTTTTTGGTTGAGGTGGGCCCCATGAGCATGCCGTATCCGCCGGATTCATTGGCGGATTTGACAACGAGCGCCTCCAGGTTGGCGAGAATATGTTTTCGATCTTTCTCCCGCCACGCGAGGAAAGTCGGAACGTTGTTTAAAATCGGATCCTGATCGAGATAGTATTTAATCATCTCCGGGACGTAAGCGTAAGTCACCTTATCATCGGCAACGCCGGTGCCAATGGCATTGGCTAAAACGACGTTCCCCTTGAGGTAAGCCTCGACGATCCCGGGGACACCGAGGAGGGAGTCTTTCCGGAAAGCGAGCGGGTCGAGGAAGTCATCGTCAATACGACGATAGATGACATCCACCTGAACCAGACCCTGCGTCGTGCGCATGTAAACGTAGCCATCGCTCGCGATGAGGTCGCGACCTTCCACGATCTCGATACCCATCGACTTGGCGAGGAATGAATGCTCAAAGTAGGCGCTATTATACAAGCCTGGGGTGAGGAGCACCGAAACGGGATTGCCAGCCTGACGGGGAGAAAGATGCTCCAGAGTTTTGCGAAGGAGCGAAGGATAATTACCGACCGGACGGACTCCCAGCTTTTGGTAAAGCTTCGGAAACGCGCGCTTCATGGCCTCGCGATTTTCGAGAACATACGAGGCTCCGGAAGGGCAGCGTCCATTGTCTTCCAGAACGAGGTAGTTGCCATCGCCGTCACGGATCAAATCGCTTCCGCAGATGTGCATGTAGATGCCCTTGGGAACATCGAAACCCACCATGTGCTCGGAGAAATGAGCCGCTGTTTTAACTACCTCCTCCGGAATGATGCCATCTTTGATGATTTTTTGATCATGGTAGATATCATTGAGAAAGAGATTCAGGGCGATGATCCGCTGGGTCAGGCCATCCTCAATGACCTGCCATTCGTCGCCAGGAATAACACGGGGAATCAGGTCGAATGGAAAGATCCGCTCGGTCCCCTGATCACTCTCACCATAAACCGTGAATGTCACCCCTTGCTCCAAAAAACCCGATTCCGTCTGCGCCTTTTTCTCAAGGAACTTTTCCTGCGAAAATCCTCCAATCACTTCTTCGACAAGCTTGTAATGAGGAAAGGCCTGACCGCCCGACTTGGGAAACATTTCATCAAAGAACCCCTCTGTTTCGTAGTTTTTGAACATTTTGGCTGTGCGTGTGCTTCGGTGAGACGCAGGTCACGTGCCAATCAGAACGAATCTTTTTCGTAAGCAGATTGGCACAAAGTGTGTTTATGGTTTTAGCACATGGGAATCAGGGTCGCACTCAATCATCGCACTGCTTATAAATACGATCGCCGCATCACGATGTCACCGCACATCATCCGGCTCCGTCCAGCGGTTCATTCGCGCACTCCCATCAAGTCCTACTCGCTCAAGATCACGCCCGAGCCGCACTTCTTAAACTGGCAGCAAGATGCCTTTGGCAATTTCCTCGCCCGCATCGCCTTCCCGGAAAAGACCGACCATTTTTCCTTCGAAGTCGATCTCATCGCCGAGCTCGAAGTCTACAATCCCTTTGACTTCTTCGTCGATGACTCCGCCGAGTCCTACCCTTTCAACTACAGCGAATCCCAGCGCGAGGAACTCCTCCCCTATCTCAAAGTGCGCGATGACGGCCCCCTTCTGAAGGAATTCCTCAAAACGATCGACCGCAGCGAGAAAAAGATCGTCGATTTCCTTGTCTCCATCAACCGCATCGTCGAGCAGGCGATTGACTACAGCGTGCGCATGGAGCCCGGTGTCCAGACCTGTGAGGAGTCTCTCGAAAAAATGGTCGGCTCCTGCCGCGACTCCGCTTACCTCATCGTCCAGATTTTCCGCCACCTCGGCATCGCCTCTCGCTTTGTCTCCGGCTACCTCATCCAGCTCGCCGCCGACCAAGAAGCACTCGATGGACCCTCCGGTACGACCGAGGATTTCACCGACCTCCACGCCTGGTGTGAAGTCTACCTTCCGGGAGCAGGATGGGTCGGACTCGATCCCACCTCCGGCCTTCTCGCCGGCGAAGGTCACATTCCTCTCGCCTGTACCCCCGAACCCGCGAGCGCCGCGCCCGTGGTTGGCGGCATGGAAACCTGCGAGGTCGAGGACTTTGAATTCTCTAACACCGTCCGCCGCATCCACGAGGATCCGCGTGTCACCAAACCTTACTCCGGCGACGAATGGACTGCCATTGACGCCCTCGGCGATAAGGTCGATGCCGATCTCAAGAAGCACGACGTTCGCCTGACGATGGGCGGCGAACCGACCTTCATCTCCATCGATAACATGGATGGCGACGAGTGGAACACCACGGCCGACAGCCCGCAAAAGCGCGAGCTTTCCCGCACCCTCCTCAACCGCATCCAGAAAACCTACGCCCCCACAGGCCTCCGCTACTACGGCGAGGGCAAGTGGTATCCCGGCGAACCCCTTCCCCGTTGGTCCTTCGACCTGATCTGGCGTAAGGACGGCGAGCCCATCTGGCATGATCAGAAATGGCTCGGCGAACCCACCGGAAAAGGCGCCGTCACGACCGGGCAGGCTGACACTTTCGCCACCACCCTCGCCCGTGTTCTCGGTGTCGATTCCGACTGCCTCCGCACCGCCTACGAGGACAAGTATTACTACCTTTGGTATGAAGGCCAGCTCCCCAAGAATATCGATACCTCCAAGGCCGATTTTAAAGATCCTCTTTCCCGGCAATACCTCGCCAATCTTCTCTCCAAAGGCATGGAAGAACCTGTCGGCTGCGTCCTCCCGCTGAAGTGGAACTACGCCACCGACACGTGGACCACGGTGCGCTGGGAATTTCGCCGCGATGAACTCTACCTCACCCCCGGGGGCTCGGCCCTCGGACTCAGACTTCCCCTTTCCTCGCTCAAAGATGACAGCGAAGAAGACCCCGAGGAAGTCATCCTGCCACGCTCGCCCCTAGAGCCGGCCCCGCCCCTTCCTATTTTCTCGGCCCGTTCCGTCGATGATGTCAAAAAAGAGGGCAAAGGCGAACGCCTCCGCGTCGCCTCCTCTAAGGTCATCACCGCCGTAAGCGTCGAAGTCCGCGAGGGTGAACTCTACGTTTTCTTCCCGCCCCTCGATGACGCCGCCCATTACCTCGACCTTGTCAATGCCGTCGAAGCCACCGCCGCCCATCTCAAAATCCCCGCCATCATTGAGGGTTACGAAGCACCCTATGACATCCGTCTTGAGCGCATCAAAGTCACCCCGGACCCCGGTGTCATCGAGGTCAATGTCCACCCCACTCAAACCTGGCCACAATTAAAATCCCTCATCACCGGGCTCTATGAAGACGCCCGCCAGACCCGTCTCGGCACCGAGAAGTTCATGGTCGATGGCCGCCACACCGGCACCGGCGGTGGCAATCACGTCACCATGGGCGGCATCACTCCTTGCGATAGCCCCTTCCTCCGCCGCCCCGGTCTCCTCCGCAGCTTCATCACCTTCTGGCAACACCACCCCGGACTTTCCTACCTCTTCTCAGGCACCTTCATCGGACCGACCAGTCAAGCGCCACGAGTCGACGAAGGGCGCTCCGATCGCCTTTACGAATTGGAGATTGCCTTCCAACAACTCCCAGAAACCTCCGACCTCCCGTGGATCGTCGACCGCGTCTTGCGCAACCTGATGACCGACCTCACCGGCAACACCCACCGCGCCGAGTTCTGCATCGATAAGCTCTACTCGCCCGACTCCGCCACCGGCCGACTCGGCATCGTGGAACTCCGCGCCTTCGAGATGCCGCCACACGCCCAGATGAGCCTTGTCCAAATGCTCCTCATGCGCTCCTTCGTGGCGATGTTCTGGCAGACTCCGTACCAAAGCCGCCTCGTCCGCTGGGACACCGAACTCCACGACCGCTTCCTCCTTCCACACTACGTCCGCGAGGATCTCAAGGACGTCGTCGAAACGCTCCAAGGGCAAGGCTACCCCTTCCAACTTGAGTGGCTCGATGCCTTCTTCGAATTCCGCTTCCCCGTCTTTGGTCGCGTGCAATACGGCAACATCGGCCTCGAGATCCGCATGGCCCTTGAGCCGTGGCATGTCCTCGGCGAGGAATCATCCTCCTCCGGCACCGCCCGCTACGTTGACTCCTCCATCGAGCGCCTCCAAGTCTCCGCCACCGGTCTCACCGAGCACCGCCACATCCTGACTTGTAATGGCCGCCGCATCCCGCTCCGACCCACCGGTCGCACCGGCGAGTTCGTGGCCGGCGTTCGCTACAAAGCATGGGATCCATGGTCCGCCCTTCATCCCACCATCGGGGTGCAAGCTCCGCTCACCTTCGATGTCATCGACACCTGGAATAAGAAATCCCTCGGCGGCTGCGTCTACCACGTCAGCCACCCCGGCGGCCTCAGTTACGACACCACACCCGTCAACTCCTACGAGGCCGAAGCGCGTCGTGCCAGCCGCTTCAGCCAGCAAGGACACACCCCCGGAGAAATCAACCCCGATGGCCCCGCCAAGCCCCTCGTCCCCGACGGTAGCGGCATCCTCCGCACCATGGAAGGCCGTGCCCCTGGGCAGGACATTCCCAAGGTCATCCCAAAGGAAGAACCCACTCTTGACTTCCCTCTCACCCTCGATCTCCGTGAGAATCTCTGAGAAGATCGCCGAACAATTTGTGTCCTAAAAAGAAGGCCTGATTGCGAGATGAGCGCGCACTTTCTTTTCTCGACTTAAGGCGAGTCACCTCGCGCATTGCGAGCACGCTCAAGCGCGGATCACAGGCGGAGTTGAGCGGAAGGAGTGGCTGTTTTCTGGTTTTACGCATCGTTAGCCTTTGGGCGAACGAGGACAATCCGGGCAATCCCAGCTGTCCGGTAAATCGACCGTTTCGACCCCCTGTCTACGGGGTCACCAGCGCCCTCTCGTAGCAATTGGTCTCCTTGATTCGTCTTCGTGGAATCGTTCACTGGTCCGCCTGTTAGTCTTCAGCGTCTTTCTGAAGGCTTATCAACTACCAGCGCGACACATTTGTGTGCAAAAGCCATGGGGTCGGCGGGAGAAAGCAAAGGTGGTCTAAGATATCTCCAAAGCGGCCGCGATAACCCGGCTTGAACGCTCCCTTGCTGCGCTTCGCGTGGGCCAGGACTGATGCCACGAAGCTCATTAAGTTTAAGAAAATTGTGGCTTTGCGATAGCGCATAGGTTACGCGCTCAGTTCGGTTCGTGTCGTCGGTAGTCTTTCAGACTGTCGTCTCACTGCACGGACCATTTTATTAAGATGAAAATGTATGTAGGCAATCTGTCGTTCAACACGACAAAGGAAGAACTTGAATCCTATTTTTCCCAGTATGGTTCGGTGACGGACACGCACCTCCCTGAAGACCGCGAAACCGGACGCCCACGTGGCTTTGCTTTCGTGACCATGGACTCCAAGTCAGCAATGGAAGACGCGATTAAAGGCGCGGACGGCAAAGATCTCGACGGACGCACTCTGAAGGTGAACGAGGCCAAGCCCCGCGAAAACAGCGGTGGCGGACGTTACTAAGTTCTCTTCCTCGAAAGGATCTTCTCAAAAGGCAAAGCACTTCATTGTGCTCTGCCTTTTTTTATGGGGGTCATTTCGACGATCTCGCAAATCAGGCCTGTAGTGGCAATTCTTCGCGACCGCGCAGCCAACCGGTGAGGCTCAGCCTCTCGCGTGTGGAAGGCCTGACCTCATGCCAAAAATCGGCACTTCGAAAAATCACGACCGTGCCCGCCTGGGGAAGAATATCGAGAAACGGACCATCGACGCCCTTCTCACGATCCGTAAAGAGGCGCAGCTCTCCACCATCAGAGTCCTGCCAGTCTTCATTTAAATAGGCGATCACCGAGAGCTGTCGCGTCAGCGTCTGGGAATGCCGGTCTAAATGCGGCTTATAAAATCCAGCAGGAGGATAGCGGGCCAAGTGCCCTTCGTAAGACCAAAGCGGCAGAAAAAGATGACGGCGAAAGTGCTCACAGAGAGCATTCATCCCTGTAATCCAATGCTCAGCACTCTCGGCAGGATCATCCGCATCGAGCCAAAAGATGGAATCACTCCGAATTTCAGAACGCACTTTCACTCTCTGACCCGACCCGACCCCGGCGCGCACCAAGGTATCGGCGGCCACCTTAGCGGCCATCAGTTGGATGAGATCCCGCTGAATCCCGGGAGTCAGAAAATCAGCAAATATGCCATACCCTGGATCGGCCACGGCCTCGATAAGAAGATCCATGGCTTCCAGATCGAAGGGAGACGATGACTGCCTCTTCATAAAAAACGAGTCGGACGAGGATAGAGCTCCTCCTCCGTCAGCTTTTTCATTTTGAAACGCCGAAATGCCTCGGCCGCAACCGGTGACCAACCCACCGGCCATCCTCCGTCCTCCATTCCTGCTTCGTCAGGGTCTAGGGCCGGCGCGATGTAAGCCATCGCAACCCAACCGCTCATGAATTCGTTATGACTCAGGTCTTGGATGGGAGGTCCCTCGTGCAGAATTCGGCGCAGTCTGGCATGGGCTTCCTGCGCAGACTTTGGAATCGGCGATTGCTCCTGAAACAGGGTCCCCAATCGGGGTTTAGCAGGCTCGGAGCGACGAAATCGAGCGACGAAATCGACGAGAAAATGACGAATAGGGTTCATTGCGAATTTTAGAAACCAGCGGACCGAAAGCTGATTCGAGGAAGCGTCATCATCTGGGCGATGAAGGACAATGTCATGGCGCGGAGCATCACGTATTGATGGCCTAAACTAAGAGCGAAGCTTCTATCTCCGGAAAAGCCGAAAGCACCATTTCCACCAACCGTTCGGGTGGTCGGGTCAGGGCATCAGTGACAGGGACTCCGAATTTCTTTTCATAGCTCTTGATTGAGGAAGAAACTTGGGCGTCCGTCATGTTCTCATGGTTCAAGGTAAGGCCAATCACCTTCGTCAGAGCAAAGGTCTCAATGAGATGAATCTCAGCACCCGGGTCAGGCATGGGGATATCATCGAAGTCGCATCGATGTTCCCGGCAAGGCGCGTGCTGGAGCACCACACCTTGTGGACAACTTCCCCTGAGGATGAAGCTCGAAGTCGAGGAAGCAGGATGACTGAGCGAACCCTGACCCTCAATCACGATGACGTCAGGCTCCTCATTTTCGAATGCTTCGATGATCTTGGCCTCCAACTCTCCCGCACAGAACTGTGCCGGAATAGCATCGAGAACCATCCCGTAGCGGGCCCCTTGGATCAACCCGGTCTGTCCCGTCCCGATCATGACGGCTTTGATCCCGCGTTCATTGAGAGCGCGGGTCAAGATGGTCGCCGTGGTCCGCTTACCGATCGCACAGTCCGTTCCAAGAATGGCAATCCGCGGGCAGGTCACATCTGCGATACGACCGCTGAAGACCCGCAGGTCTTTTTTGTCCCGCGGTTGTTGGACATCGCGAATCACGACCTTGGATTTGGCGCAGGCCGCCACAAATTGCGGATCATCATTTAGGAATTCATGGAGCCCGTTCACGATGTTCATGCCATGATCGATCGCCCTGAGAATGAGCTGTCTCTCGTGGGATGAAAGCTTTCCACTCGCTGGGGAAATTCCAAAAATAAAGTAGTCCGGAACCTCGCTGGTATACATCAAGGCTTCATCGAAATCCTCGTAGACCGGGATTCCACTCGGCTCACCGTCAAGAACCTTGCCCGCATCCTGACCGGAATTCTCGCTGTCGATAATTGAGAGGATCTCATACTTCTCGGAATGACGGACCAGCCCATTAGCGGTCTTGCCGCCAATCCCGCCGAAGTGACCTTGACAATAAACGATCGCGGTCTCCAGCTGAACCTTGTTGGGGTTGGCGGATGGCTTTGTCACCCTGCTGGCAGGAGGGGGCGTGGCGATGGGAGCTCCGAAATCATCGGAGAAGATCGACGTCGATGTGGATTTGCGTTTTCTAGGCATAGGGACTCCTTGGGCTAGGCTCAGGTGAGGTGACAGGATCGTGTCAACCAGGAGTGGCAGACGGTCAACAGGAGGCACCAAACAAGAAAAACCTACAGGCGATTCATGTAACATGGATCGCGAGCAAAGATAGAAATATCTTAGTTGTTCTCGGTGAAAACCAGTCCGCTCAAGATCGGCTCGAAGTGATCTCGACCGTCATCCCAAGCGAACGGCTGCCGGTCCCCTCGAAAGTCCCGCTGATCGGCATGACTCCACGTGGATGATAACACACGCCAACCGCAATGTGGCCAATGTCCACCTGCTCCCCGATGGAGGGATCAAACCCTGTCCAGCCACGATCTGGGAGATAAATTTCGGTCCAGGCATGGGTCGCGCCGTCACCAGCCTGGGACACCGCGCTCTCGAGGTATCCGCTCACAAAGCGCGCCGCAAAACCAATCGACCGCGCCGCTTCCATCATTAGGACGGCGGTATCGCGACATGATCCCGTCTTGGTTCGCAGCGTTTCCTTCGGCGACTGCACTCCTGGAACCTCACGCCTTTCATAAACAATTTCCTCACGGATCAACGCCGCCAAGCGATCAAAAAGTGGCACCCGCTCACCAGGCAAGCCCATGATTTTCTGATCCATCAACCACCTGCGCACTAGCTCGAGCTGTCGTGGATAGACCGTGTTTCGATAGAGGTAGGTCGCCCCCTGCTCGATACCCGAGTAGAACGATGGCACCTCTACCAGAATCCCTTCCGGCCCATGAATCCCTTCCGGCGGCATGCTCCGCCACACTGCAAACCGGCTTGAGATCTCGAGCTCCGATCCTTGCTCTGCAAAATCCAAAGTCGCCACCATGTTTCCAAAAATATCCTCAACCCATGACATCTCACTCTTGGGCGACGTCGTGATTTCGATCTCTAAAAGCCGCTGATGGTAACTCTCACGTGGACGCATCACCAGGCGATGCTTTCCAAAATCGACCAGCCCCGAATAGGCATACCTCGTGGTGTGGGAAAAGTTAACCGTCACCCCGGGTGTCTGGGCAGTTGGGAGGAGGAAGGGGCTTATCATCAACCAAGTTTAAAGGCTTCCTGGGTGTTCTGTAAACTCTCCCGCGTGACTGGCTCAAAAATATCATCAAGACAATCGCAGGACACCGACAATTCCGTCCCCTGAATATCTCCGAAAAGACTCGCGACCGCCGCATCACTGGCATCCCGCCCCACCGAGATCCGCACCAGCCCGTTCAAGGGCACCAATGAAGTCGCATCGAAAAGATACCAAGCTCCGCCGATACTCACCTCAAAACAAGCATGGAAATCCTGTGGCGCAAGGCGATAGGCGTAGACCGTGGCATAGCGGGCTGGAATCGTGAGTGCCCGGCAGAAGGCAATCGCAAGATGGGCAAAATCCCGACACACCCCGCAACGCTGGTTCATGACATCTAATGCCGAAGTCTGCTCATCGCTCGATCCGACAACATAGCTGACATTCTGCGTGACCCAATCGACCACGGCCTCCACTTGGTCGTAGACGATCCCGTAGTTCGGGAACAGCCTCGCCGCTTCCTCGCGCAGCATATCAGACTGGCAATACCGGCTCGGAAAAAGAAAGGGAATGACATCCGGCGAGAGCTCTGCAGGCCCGACCTGATGAAGCTCGGCCCGGGGGACGCACACCGGCGAGGTCACCGCCGTCGCCCAGTAGTCCAGCGAGAGTTCGCCCGGCTCCTCCAAGGTGATTCTTGAAAAACGATTCTGCCCCAGTCCCACTTCCACCTCATCGTAATTGACTGACCGGCTTGTAAAAAAGCTTTCATCGAAAATCTCCTGCCCCTCCGTCCGCATGCAGTGCATCGACGAGATGATCGTCGCGGGGCCATTCACCTGATAGGCGAGGTGGCCATTGAGTTGGAACTTCATGAGAATTAGTAGGACTAAGGCAACGGTAGATCACCTCATCCTATTCGCCATCCTCTAAATGAGAATTTTATGCCACGATCGCTGGCGCGGCCTCAAACGTCGGGGTGCCGAGGCGCGCGCGGCATACGATCCAGCTCCAAAGAGGATGAGGTGCTATTTATAGAGCTGCTTGCGATACAACCATGACGGTAAGAGTGCGTAGGCCAAAGCACGGCGAGCGCGCTCCGGATTCTCGCCACCCACCAGTTCCACCGATTTCGGACCGGGATGGTAAACCCCGAAAGTGGCCTCTTTCTCAGGACGGAGAATGACAAGGTCCTCTCCCTCCATCATGCAGAAATTCTCGGCAAACTGCATAAAGGCCCGCCCCGCTTCATCATCGCTCTCGGAACTGAGATCGCGGCCGATCATCGGGTGTTCCGCCGAGATTCCCATGAGGGAAAGCAAGGTCGTCGGGAGATCGATCTGACTGGCAATGGTTTTGATTTTCTTGGCTTCCATATCGGCCCCCAGAATTAAGCCGGGAATGTGGAAGTTCTTCACGGGGACAAGTTCGTTGCCATAAGCGCGGGTGTCATGATCTGCCACCACTAGAAAAAGGGTATCTTTCCAGTAATGACGCGATTTTGCCGTTTTAAAGAACTGCCCCAAGGCATAATCGGCATACTTTACGGCATTATTTACGGTGGCCGCTTCCGTGTCATAACGCTCGATCCGCCCTTCCGGATATTCAAAGGGCTCATGATTCGAGGATGAAAAGACGACCGAAAAGAAGGGCTTTCCGCTCTGGTGCAACTCCGTAAAGCGCTCGTCTGCCCGATTGAGCAGATCCTCATCCGAAACGCCCCAGGTCGCTACGAAGGCAGGGTTCTCATAGTCCTTTTGCTCAATGATCGACTGAAAACCATTCCCGGTAAAAAAGAGCCGCATGTTGTCAAAGTGGGCTTCGCCTCCGTAGATGAACTCAGTGGCGTAATCCCTCGCACCAAGCAGCGATGCCATCGTGAAAAAACCCGTCTGGGATAGCGAGAGCTTCACGACACTGCGAGCCGGAGTCGGAAGGAATCCCGCAGTGACAGCCTCAATCCCGCGCACCGAGCGAGTGCCGGTGGCATAGAGATTTTCAAACCACCAGCCCTCATCTTTGAGCTTCTCCAACTCGGGTGTCACCGCCAGCCCCCCCAGCGACTCGACAAAGGTCGCGCCCAGGCTCTCTTCTAAAATAATCACGAGATTCAGAGGCTCCTCTCTCTTCCGGGACGCTTCGTGCCAAGAGCGCAGAGGTGTTTCCGAGGCCGCCTTTGCAGCGCTGACCCACAGCTTGGTTTCCTTCAGCATCTCTTCCACGGGCATCTTACCGTAGACTTCACTGGACCGGGCTTCATGCTTGAGATTGTAGATCGCGTGAAGAACCGACCAACTGGAGTTAATAACCAGCCCATTCACCAAAGGATCTCCGGTGACCGCAAAGAGAGCGGGATTGGCCGCGCGATGATCCGTGGTGGAGCGGATCCCGGCAAAGATGAGGAAGCCCACAACCGGGAACCAGCCGAGCTGTTTGAAATAAGTCCACCTTTGGTCCGCCTTCAACCAAAAACCGGTGACCCTTTTTGTCCCGTAAAAGAGGAGAGCTGATCCCCCAATCCCGGCCAGGAGAGGAATCCGAAAGCCCTTCCAAAGGGTCGCGAGAACTTCCCGTGGATAGCGGAGATACTCCACGAAGAGCCGATTGGGCCTTAGATCATACTGCATAATGAAGCTGGGCGTTGACGCCTCCATAAAGACCAAAGCCGCGAGCGAAAGAAGAAGCCAAAAATACGTCAAGTAGCGGAAAACCGGCCATGTCCAGCGCGTCGAAAGGACCGGGATGAGAACAAGGAGTGGTACCGAAAAAAGCGAGACCAAAATGAGGTCTGAGCGGAGGCCCTGAAGGAAGAATGAGGCCCAGCCCATTCCCGCCTCCTTGATTCTTTGGGCCTGCCAGATACCGAGGCCCAATCTCGAGAGAGAGAGAAGTGGGAGTCCCAGAGCGTAGAGAAGGACAATAGGCTGGAATGGACCGAGAACACGATCGAACTTTTCAGTAAGAGCCTTTGAAATCATGGGCGAATATCTGACTTGAGAAACAGGAATAGGTTCCTTCTGAGATTCCTGAGAATAATTCCCCAACCATGAAAGAATCATGAGAGAGACACAATTTTCCTCTCATGATTCTCTCATGATCATCGGTCCAGTCTTCACCCACCAACTTTCAAAATGCGCATCCTACTGGTCGAAGATTACACTCCACTCCGTGAAAACATTGCCGAAAGCCTCACTCAAGCCGGCTATGTCGTCGACGTTTCCGCCACGGGCGATGAAGGCCTTTGGTATGCCGAGAATAGCGACTACGATGTCACCATTCTCGATATCATGCTTCCCGAGATCGATGGCTTGACCATTTTACGAAAATTAAAGGCACTTCGAAGTAAGACCCCCGTCATCATCATTAGCGCGCGCGACACCACGGACTCAGACCTCCTGACATAGGCCTATTCCAGCATTGCGTTTTTTGGCCCTCAATCCCGGGTTATTTCGAAGACGATACGCAAGTCCGTCCCCGGATATAAA
>JBLIDI010000053.1:0-18590 GCA_047634075.1 Akkermansiaceae bacterium | reverse complement strand
TTCAAATTCGGGGGCTTTTGAGACGAGGTCGTGGAGTTCGTTGGTGATGATCGCGGGATGCTTTGCGATCACTTCCTTGGCCGCTTCGTTGAAGATCTTGGCCGCGCCCTTACGTCTTGCATATTTGCTCTTGGTATCGCTTTGCACGGGGGTCGTTTGGCACCAGATGAGGGCGGCTCCGGTTTGCTGGAGAATGCTGATGAGCTCCTCTAGGTTGGCTTGGTATTCTGCGATTGAAGTGGCGTAGGCGCCGAAGGAGTCGCTCTCTTTTTGGTAGGTTTGTTTGAGATCGTGGAGGCCGTGATTGAATTGAATGACATCCCAGTGGAACCCCTTTTCGTGGAAGTTTCCGAGCCATAATTCCGAGTTAAGAACGCCGTGTCGGCTTGCGAAAGAGTTCCCGTAGTTGCGGTGGTAATTGGCGATTCCCTTGAGGGCGGTTTTGGCCGACTCATGGTAATTCATGCTGATGGAATCTCCGATCACGAGGACGCGGGGGAGTGTGGGGTTGTCGGTTTTTCGTGGGTCTTTCATCGGGGTGACCTCAAGCCGGTGGGCCAAGAATCTACCCTTGCTTTTCTCTCCATGCACGGTGGCACGCCAGAATCCTTTGGCGAAATCCCGGGTGCTGACCTTCTCCTCCTGATAGATGTGCCAGAAGCGGCTGCGAAGGGAGACGGGAATCGCTTTGCCTCCAATTTCAATGATCCCGCCACGGGTCTTTTTTTCGAGGTTCGGTTTGAACCATCCGACAACAGACTTCTTATCGGGCGAGATGCCGGTGGGATGGCTGGGCGCGGCATCGGGAAAGAAGGTTACGATGCGCGCGGAGAAGGAATCGCCTTCTTGCAAAGCTGTGCTTTCCAAGTCGTTCATTCCCTGGAATTCGGCGAGGACTTTATCGGCGATCTGATCGAAGGATTTGAGCTCCTGGCGATGGGTAATTTTGACGTCGTCCTGCCAGTGGACCGTGAAGCGCGATTTACCGATGTCGGTTTTTGGATCGTATTCGGTCGCCTTAAGAAGCTCGCAGGTTTGGGCGTCCGGATCGACTTTGAAGATTTGTCCGTTGGCTCCGTCGAGGCTGGTGAGGGGCTCGGCGGCGAGGGCTACGGAAGGGCATAAAAAAATCAAAGCGGAGACCTTTAAAAGTCCCGCTTTGAGTGTTTGAATGATCATGGTGGCGTCAACGTAACGACAGTCTGGCCCTTCGTCCACCAGAGATACTGGCTGCAATCACTTCACCGGGGCCACTTTCGAGTCGTCTTTGGCCCACTTTAGATCAACATGATATGATTTTTTGGCGATGATCTCGCGATGGCCAGTTTCTTTGGTGAGCGATCCCCGCGTGATGAGTAGTCACCCTAGCTTCTTTCTCTGGCGAAAGATGGGTTAGCGAACCTCCCAGAATCGAAAAGAACCTTCTCAAATCGTCTTTAGCTTTCTAGCTTCCCTTCATGGCAAAAGCGGCACGAAAAGGAAAAAAAGCACTCACGCAGTTGGAGCAGTTGATCGCCGCTTTGAGAAAGTCACTACCAGCGAAGCAGGATTGGCGCTCAACCGATGAGCAGGAAATTGCGCGACGTCAGCTCCGTGCTCTGGAGCAACCGCCTGCCATTAAAAATAGCACTCCAAAGCACCGCATTTTTTCCAATTTCGAGGTGACCTCGCCCGAGAGTGAACGCACTTATTGCGTCGAAATTCGCGACCTCGCGGGCCGTGACTTTCACTCAACCTCGCCTGACTTCTCCCACAACGGACTGGGCACTTGCAAGCACACCGAGGCCGTCCTCTATCATCTCCGCGCTCGCTTCCCCGGACTTTATAAAAAAGCGCTCAAGGATGGAAGCGGACGATGCGATCTCGTCGAGGACACGACCACCAAGACTCTCCGACTCGTCAATCCCACGAACGCCGATCTCCCGCGCGGCTTTCGCTTGAATTTTGATAAAAATGGCCTCCTTAAGCCCACCAAGGATCCCTTCAAAGTTCTCGCCAAGGCCGGTGAAATCGAGGATTGCAATTTTCGAATCGGCCAATCGGTCGTGCCTTTCTTGGAATCCCTCGCTCGCGAACGCGAAGCCCTCCAGCTCCGGCGCGACTACGAGCAGCGGGTGCAGTCTGGCGAGTATCCTCTCCACGAAACCAAGCTCCCGCTCTTTCCCTACCAGCGCGAAGGTATGCTCCATCTCGCCTTCGGCGAACGCGCGATGGTGGCCGATGAAATGGGCCTCGGAAAAACCCCGCAGGGGATCGCCGCCGCTGCCCTCCTGCATCGCATGGGGAAGGCCACCCGCTGCCTCGTTGTCACTCCCGCTTCCCTCAAAACCGAGTGGGAAGAACAGATCGCGAAGTTCTCCGACTTGCCGTGCGAAGTCGTCTACGGCTCACGGCAACAACGCGTCGCGATCTATCAAAATCCCACCGCTTTCTTCACCATCGTCAACTACGAGCAGGTTCGCAGCGACACCCTCGATATCAATGCCGCCTTCGTCGCCGATATCGTGATTCTCGATGAAGCCCAGCGTATTAAAAACTGGGCCTCCAAGACCGCGCGCGCCATCAAGCGATTGGAAAGCCGCTACGCCTTCGTCCTCACCGGCACTCCTATTGAGAACCGCATTGATGAAATTTACTCCATCACCGAATTCCTTAACCCCGCCGTCTTTGGTCCGCTTTTTCGCTTCAATCGCGACCACTACACCTTCGATGAAAACGGCAAACCGGAGGGCTATTGTAATCTCGACAAGATGCGCGAGAAGCTTGCGCCCGTCATGCTTCGCCGTCGTAAGTATGACGTCGAGACCGAGCTACCCGAGCGCACCGATGAGATCCGTTTTATCGAACTCACCGAAGGTCAACGGATGGAACACGATGATGCCGCGCACCATGTCCGCCAGCTTCTTGCGAAAGCCGCCAAGCGCGCCCTGCGCAAGGAAGAACACCAAATTCTCATGATGCTTCTCGGGAAAATGCGCATGCTTTGCGACACCCAATTCATCCTCGACAAGGAGACCCGCGTTTCTCCCAAGCTCGACGAATTGGTGGAAATCTTTGACACCGTCCTCGCCGATTCCGATACCAAAATCATCGTTTTCTCGGAGTGGGTCGGCATGCTCACGCTCATCCGAGCTCATCTCGAATCACAGAAAATCGGTTTCGCCTGGCATACCGGAAGTGTCCCGCAGATCAAGCGACGCCAAGAGATTACTGCTTTTAAGGAAGATCCTGATTGCCGTATTTTTCTCTGCACGGAGTCAGGGGGATCGGGCCTTAACCTTCAAAATGCCAGTGTTGTCATCAATGTCGATATTCCCTGGAACCCCGCAAAACTCGAGCAAAGGATCGCACGAGCCTGGCGGAAGGGACAGAGACGCCCGGTCACGGTGATTAACTTGGTGGCCCGTCAGACCATTGAGCATGGGATGCTCGAAACGCTCGCTCTGAAGCAGGGGCTTTCCGACGGCGTCCTCGACGGCTTGGGCGAGCTGAGCGAAGTCAAGCTGAAGCGCGGGGGGCAGTCCTTCCTCACGCGGCTTCAGCAAACTCTCATGACCGGAGAGAACACCATTATCAAAAAATTCCCGGGCCGCAAGAAAGTCTCCAAAGACCCCGGAGGCGACTTTGCGGCGGCCCTTAAATCCACCCTTAAGGAGAAGCTCATTTCCTGCGAAGAACAATTCATCACCGACACTGAAGCCCCTCCTAAGATCGTCCTCGTGCTTCAGATGAATACCCCGAAAACGTGCGAGGGAATTATCGTCCTACTCAAAGAGACGATGCCCTCCCTGAGCGAAGCATCGGCAGAGGAGATCGAAGAGCGCCTCCTCATCCTCGACGAGTCTCAAGCGGTTGCCCTCGAGAAACTGCACCGCCTCGGTCTCGTTCAGACGCGAGTTCGGGCCCGTCGTAATCTCCTCGGAAAAACTGAACTTGCTTCCAAGAACGAACTCTCCGATGAAGAGGAAAAGCGTCTTGAAGAACTCGAAGTTGACCTCGCCAAAAAACTCAAAACAGTGTCCCTCCTCCTCCCGGCCGACCTCTGGGAAGAATCCCTTCCTGCCCTTACTGCGGCTCTTTTGGGTAAAGCCCAGATGAGGGCCATCAAGGAAGGGAGTCATGGGCCGAAGGAAGCGGACGACCTCCGCGACTCGGCCTTCGCCCACCTCATTGTGGAGGCCGAACTGACTGAGAAGTTCCTTACCGATCCCGATGCTGAAATCGTAGAGAATCTCGCGAAAGCGCTCTGCGAGTCGAAGCAGTGAGCTTGACTCAGGAAGTCCGGACGGGGAGCGTGATACCAGACATAGGTCAGCGGAGGGTAACTCCATGTTTTGGTGGGAGGCTCTTGGTGCGCTGAAGACGGTCGTGATAAGGCCGTGCTTATGACTTTGTCCGTCAGAAAAAGGGAACTTGGGCTTCGGATCATGGCGCGGCGCTTCGCTTTTTTCTTGCTGAAACTTTTTTTGCTTCGGCTCAAGGAGGTTGCTGAATTGCCAGGAGGGATTTATAAAGTTAAGAAGAGTCGAACCTGGAATTTCCCATTCTTAAAATGAAGCACCACCACCCCCTTGACGACCCGCTGAGTAGGGAAGCCTCGATCTCGTTGCGCACCGAGATCAGGCATAATTATCACGAGTCTGCCGACGCGGCGGAAGAATATATTCTCGATCTCACCTTTAAGGTCTTCGGGGAGTGGGCCCCGAAAGACTCGAACGAGAACTGCTATGAAATCGAGGCCGGTGAGGTCCACCTCAGAATCGTCCGTCTCAGTGTGGCGATGGAGGAGGAGATCTCTCTCACCGAACTCTTCGATTACGATCAGGCAATGTCCAGCCTTAGTGTCCTCTATGACTGGAAGGCTCTCAACTTCGAATTTTCTCCCTCGGTTCTCAAGGTCTGTGATATCGCCAATTCCTTTTCCGATATTTTTAGTATCGAGAAAATGATTCTCCATCCGTGGGCGAGGCGGCAGGGGCTTGGGCTGCGTATCATCCAGCGCCTCCTCTGCCACTGGCAGTCCGGGTGCAGCCTCGCGATTATCAGGCCTTTTCTACTTGAAGCAGAAGCGCCTGATTCCGGAGGATACGACCTCACAAATCTGTCAAAAGATAAGAAGGAAGGCACCCGCAAGCTCATCCACTATTTTTCCAAGCTGGGTTTTGAATCAGTCCGCAATTGTCCCTACCTCGTAAGATCGATCGAAATGATGCCCCCAAGTAGCACCGAAATAGACCTCCCGGATTTCCTGCTGGTTCCGTCGGGATTGGCAGAAGAGATAGAGAAGGGCACTGGGGTTGAAGGAGCTTAAGGGGGATGTGCGCGGTATTCCGAGAGGGCTTTAACTCTCGTTCATCTTCACCATCAGCTTTGTTTCAGTGAGGGCATCGCGCGGGTGAATTGCCTCTGGATCAGAGGTTCCGGCTCGTAATTCGGCGAGCCGTTGTGGGTTAAGCGTTCGCTCCAGGTCGGGGTGATCGCTATTAATGAGGGCTATGAGTCCGCAGATTCAGCCGGAGTTCTCGACCGAAAAAGCGCCTTTGCCCTCAAGCACCTCGATGATTTTATCTGCGCCCGGGAAGGTTTTGAGTTTCTCAATGAAGACAGCGGTTTCTTGCGGGTCCGCAGTTTGCGGCATCTCATGCATGAGTTGATCGATCTGCCGAGCTTCCTCTTCGCTGACGTTTGCGAGAGACGAATCCTCGATATCTTCATCAAGCTGGAGAAGGGGAGACTACTTTAAGGCAAAGACGATGCTCTTATTTCGCCATAGATCAGGTGAAATCGTCCTCTAGATCACCCTGTCATTGCCTCCGTCGATGGGGATTTGGGCACCGGTGGTGGCGGAGAAGACAGGGCCGGCGACGGTGCTGATCATGGCGGCCACTCCGGGGGAGGTGATCTCGGTGCTGAGGAGGTTTTTTGTTTTGTATTCAGCGACGGTCATACCGTAGCGCTTGGCGGATTTCTCGAGGGCTTCGTCGGACCAGATTTCGGTGTCGAAGACGGCGTCGGGGTGGATAATGTTGACGCGGACACCGGCGGGAGCGAGCTCAAGGGCGGCGACGCGGGCGAGTTGGGTGACCCCGGCTTTGGTGACGGAGTAGGCCGCAGCACCGGGGCCGGGTGCGGCGTAGTTCCGCGAACCGATGATGATGATGCTTGGGGAAAGGGTGCTCTTTTTGAGATGGGGGATGGAGAACTTGAGGAAGCGCTGGGTCGCAGTGAGATTGATCTTGAGGTGGAGGTCCCAGGATTCGAGGAGGTCCTCGATGTATTCGCCTGATTTGAAGATGCCGGCATTTGCGACGATGAGGTCGAGGGAGCCGTGCTTCGCGACGGTGTCATCAATGATGGCCTTCATGGCGGCGTCATCGGTGATGTCGCAGACGATTCCGGTGAGGCGCTCGCTGGTGAGGTTTTCGACGACAGCGGGATTGATGTCGATACCGACGACGGTGGCTCCGTCGTCGCGGAGGCGTTCGACGGTGGCACGACCGATTCCACCAGCGGCTCCGGTGACGATGGCGATTTTTCCGGCGTGGATTTGAGATGGGTCAGACATGGGATGGGTGTTTTTTGTTAGTATGAGCGGTTTTTGAGATAGAGGTCCTCGCACGTGATCGAGCAGCGGTGGATGCCAAAAGAAAAGGCGTAAATGGTGCTGAGAAGAACGAGGTTGATAACGAAGTAGTGGTTACTTTCTCCGCTTCCCCAGGCGAATGCGATCAGGATGATCAGGGCGAAAAGTAAGACACTCAAGATTCCTAAAAAGCATAGAGCCGCAAGGATGGCGAAGAGATTTCGTTTTTTGAGGAGCGATTCGGAATGGCATGGGGACTTTTTGAGGAGGAGGTAGGCGAGGATCCAGGATATCCCGGGGAGGTAAACGAGTCCGAGGAGGTAGAGGATAGGGCTTCCGCCTTGATATCTTCGATAAAATTCCCAGGTGAACCAGATCGCCAGAAGCGTATTCGCAGTGAGGAATGGATGTTCTTGGATGAACATGGATTAGCTACGATTGGTCCGCAAAAGTGGGAGGTTTCGAGTACGACCCCAAGGTTTGGTTGAAAAAGGCGAGGTTTTCGACGGGGTCTTCGTTGTTGAAGATGGCGGAGCCGGAGACGACGAAGTGGGGCTTCATCGCTGCGATCTGTGCGATGGTGTCTTTGGTGACGCCACCATCGATGCAGATGAGGAGTTCGGGTTTCCAGGAGAGGAGGGTTTCGATTTTTGCGGGGAGGTCGTCGAGGAAGACCGTTTTGCCGCTGTAGGGGCCGACGCCCAGGAGGAGGACGTAGTCGATTTGGTCGAGATACTTTTTTATGAATGAAACAGAGGTTCCTGGGTTGATGGAGACACCGCGAACGATCTCTTCGTGTGCGGAAATGCGAGCAAGAGTGTCGTCGATGTGGGCGGTGTATTCGGCAGAGAATGAGATGAGATCGGCACCTGCTTTGGCGAAGGCGTCGATGTGTTGCTTGGGTTTGTTGATAAGGAGGTGGACGTCCTTGAGGAGGTCGGTTTTAAGGCCGGCGACGAAAGGGGAGCCGACGGTGATATTGGGCCAGATGTTGCCGTCCATGACATCGAAGTGCAGGAGGTTGACGTCGTTTTCTTGCAGGATTTGCAGGGCGGCGGCTTGGTTGCCCATGTCGGCACTGAGAGTGGCGACGGAGAGTTGTGGGCGGGAGCGGATGAGGTCGATTTTTTCGGAGCGAGTCATGGGAGTGGAGGAAAGTTAGATCGCCCCGTTGGGGCTGTGGCATCTTTGAGGTTGGAAACCCTGGGCGTTGCCTTGGGCAACGTTCGTTTGCCCCGTTGGGGCTTGGGAAAGAAAAGCCCCGGGCCGTTGCCCGGGGCTGAGATTGTGCGCCCGGATTGGGGCTGAAGCTTTTACGCTTCGTTTTTGACGGTGTTGAAGAGCTCGAATCCTTCTGCGGGGGTGGCCCCGTTATGGACCACTTCTTTGACGGCTTTCATCATCGCGAGGGGGGCCTCGGACTGGAAGACGTTACGGCCCATGTCGACTCCGGAGGCGCCACATTGGATGGCGTTGTAGCAGAGTTCGAGTGCCTCGAGCTCAGGGAGCTTTTTACCACCGGCGATGACGACGGGGACGGGGCAGGCCGCGACGACGTTCTCGAAGCCTTCGGTGTAGTAGGTTTTGACGATGGAAGCGCCGTTCTCAGCACAAACGCGGGAAGCGAGGCCGAAGTAGCGGGAGTCGCGAGCCATGTCCTTACCCACTGCGGTGACACCCATGACGGGGATGCTGTATTTGTTACCGATGTCGACGAGGCGACTGAAGTTAGCGATGGTGATCGCTTCGGTGTCCTTGTCTCCGATAGCGAGCATGGCAGCCATTGCGGAGACGTTCATGGAGATGGCGTCGATTTCGGAGATGAGAACATTGTGGTTCATCTCGGTGAGAATGGTGGTTCCGGTGTCGGTGCGGAGGCAGATCGGTTTGGTGTTTTCCGCAGGGATGGAGGTGCGGAGCATGCCGCGGCAGCCCATGAGGCAGTCCGCTTCTTCGGCAAGCGGGGCGATGTTGAGATCGATACGCTCAAGCCCGGAGGTTGGTCCCATGAGGAAGCCGTGGTCGAATGCCAGCATGACGGTGCGTCCGGACTTGCGGTTGAAGATCCGGGACATGCGGTTTTTGATGCCCCAAGAGGCGCTGTTCATGCCCTTGAGGTAGAATGAAGAGGTGTCGGCAGGTGTGTTGAGACCGAAGTTGTCTCCGTCTCTGATGTCGTCTAGGTCAGCCATAGTATTAGTAAGTTGTAGTGTTGGTTCTTGGGAAAGTCGTTAGGAAAATTAAAGATCGTTGAAGAGCGAATCAATTTCAGACATCTTAATTTTTTTGTTTCATTGAGTATCCGGAGTCTTCTTCGTGTGCGAGTGCCAAGCGCGAGCAGATTGTCGTATGAAATCGACTGAGGATGCTCCCCGATTCCAACCCCATTTTATTCCTCATGGAAGCGGGGATGGTGATTTGGCCTCTGGTGCTAATGGTGATGGTCTTCACGGTGTTTCGGATTTCGGGGTTGTCCGGACAATCACTTAGAGAGGGGTTGGACTTCCGATAAGATGGCTTCGCGCTTCGTGTGATAGGCTTTTTGGAAATCGAATTCCGCTTGGAGTTTTAGGATGAGTTGAGCGGAAAGGCCAAGGTATCTTTCCAGTCGGAGGGCGGTGTCTGCAGAGACCCCTTTCCTTCCCTTGAAGATATCGGTGAAGCGGCCGCGGGGGATCTGCATGGCTCGGTAGGCTTCGGAAGCCGAGATTTGAAAATGCGCCAAAGTGTCCTCAATGAGTCCGGCAGCCTGATTAGAGAGAGGTCGCGGGATTTTAGTGGGGTCTCTTTTGATGGCATTCATGCGTTAATGGGCGTCTGCGAGGAGCACTAATTCGACGTCGGCTTTTTCGTCATTCTCCCAAGCGAAGGTGATTCGCCATTTTGAATTGCGAGCTTCGGTGTCGATGGAACATCGGGTGGTTCCTTTCAAGGAGCGATAGTGGACGGCGGGGGTGGAAAGGAGGAGTTTTTCGTCAGCTTGATCGAGGAGTGCGAGGCGTTGGAATGCTTTGTCGATTTTCAATGCTCCGAGGTTGATACGGTCCTTTTTTGTGAGGCCATCTCCAAGGAAGAGCTTTTTTGTGTGAGGGGTTAAAAAGCTCTTTATCATTGTAAGTCAAAAAGAGGACAAGTCGAGGGGGGGGGTTATTTTTCGAGCTTGTCGATGAGGTAGGTGACGGCGCGCTTGACGAGGGCGGGGTCCTGGGCGGTGACGTCCATGGACTCGATTTCGATGGTCTCGGGGAGTTCTTTTTGAAGGGACTCCCAGTAGGCGGTGTCGAGCTCGGGGTTGTAGAGTTCGCCACCGTCGGCGGAGTAGCTGGAGACGCCTTTGAGGGGCATGAGGAAAAGGGTGTCCTTGGTGGAGTGGGCGAGTTTTTCACCGATGGACTTGGCGACCCGGGCTTGTTCCTCGGCATTGAGACGGGGGACGAAGACGTAGGGTGAGTGCCAGGTGATTTGGTGGTCCTCCCAGCCGGCGGGGATGACGCTGGGCTTGTTGACGAGGATCCCGAGGTGCTCGGAGCCACCGGGAACGATGACTTGAGGCAGGCCGAGCTTGCCGGCGACGGTGAGTCGGTCGGGGCCACCGGCGCGTAGAACACCCCAGACGCCGTCGGCGATCTCACCGAGGCCGTAGTCGAAGACGGCATCGATGATACCTTCCTTCATCATTTGTTCCATGGCGTCGCCACCGGCTCCGATGGCATGGAAGGTGATGACTTCGTAGCCCGCTTCTTCAAAGAGGTCGATGGCGTGCATCGCTCCCTGGGTGAGGACGCCGAGGTTGGACATGCCGATGACTCCTTTGGCGGTTGACTTGGTGATGCACTGCTCGGATTGGGCCATCCCCCAGGCGGCGGCGGCGGCATTGGCGAGGATCTTGCGGGAGAAAACGTTGAGCCCGAGGATATCGGAGACAGCAAACATCATCGTGATGTCCTTGATGCCGACGAAGGGCGAGGTGTCGCCCGAAGCGGCGGTGGAGAGCATGACCTTCGGGAAGCCATAGGGGAGGGCTTGGAGGATGGGGGCGCAGGTCGAGGTTCCCTGGGTGCCGCCGAGGGTCACGACGGCGTCGATTTTCCCAGCTTCCTGAAGTTCAAGGAGGAGTTTGGTGGCTCCGGCGACGATGAAGGGATTGGCTTGCTCGCGGTTGGGTTTGACGAGGAGTTCTTCGAGATTGCCACCGCCCGCGGAAATAATTTCCTGTTTGGTGAGGTCTGCTTTGAGCGGGGAGTCTCCGACGAGGGAAAGGTCGATGAGGAGTGCTTTCCCTCCGAGGGTTTCGATCTCGGTGCGCATGAAGTCGGCTTCATCGGCTTTGGTGTCGAGGGTGGCGAGAATGGCGACTATTTTCATGGGCCGTATGAATACATGAGGAGGGGCGGGGAGTCTTGAAGAAAATGAGGTCTTTTTTGAATGAAATCGTCAGGGCTGCCCGGGGTGGGGAAGGGGGTGATTCCCGGAATCCGGATAAAAATGAATTTAGGAAGCCTCAATCGGGATGGAGATCGTGGTGCTGCGGGCATACGGGGATCTTTTTTTGATGATACAGAGGGCTTTGTGGATCGTTATAAATCCCGTCCTTTCAAGGGGATACGCATCGATGATGTTTCAGGAAGGCTGAAGGTGATCTGGAAGTCATAATTGCGTTGTTGTTTTAGATCGGAAATATGGCATTCCCCTTACTGAATCATTATGAAGCTATCTTCACTCATCGTATCATTAATTTCGGTTGCCGGGATCTCCCTTCTTGCCGCCGAATCGGAATCAAAAATGCCGTCTTTGACCAAGGATCTTCTTGAGGGAGAGATTTGGACCAAGTCGCTTGCTGAGATTAAGGCGGCCTACGATCCTGAGGAAGGTGAAGAAGAGGAAGAGATGGAAATTCCTGAGGAGATTCGCAAGCAGCTCGAAGAGCAGGGCGTCAACATCGGAGAAGGTGGCGGTGGCGGAGCACGTTTTTCGTGGCTCTCCCTTAAGAAGGAAGGTCTGCGCGCTCCGGGCGAAACCTTCACTTTGCTTGCGAAGGAAATCGGGGAAGTCGTTTTGCGCGAAGATGAGAAAGGGGTGAAGGCCATTACGGTGTCGCTTTACAATCGTGGCGACGATGGCGAACTGAATGTGCGGGACTATCATTCGCGACTGGAAGAGTGGAAAACACTCCTGGATGAAAAGCTTGAGGTGCGTCCCCAGTCGAGAGATGACAGGGGCGTGGTGGCAACCACCGGGTGGATGTGGCGCAAAGATGATATTGCCTATTTAGTTGAGGGCAGTGTAAGCAAGAGTCCGAAAAGGGCCGAATTTATCCGTTTGCGTATTGCTCCGTTGAAAGGATTTGGGGCGACAACAAAGAAGGCCTCCCGCACCGAGGTGAAGAGGAATGTCGTCACGAAAGATAACGGTGATGTCTTTATCGAAGGAATCCCCATGGTCGACCAAGGCGACAAGGGATACTGCGTGGTGGCAAGCATCGAGAGAGTGGCCCGTTACTTTGGTCTGAAGGTTGATCAGCATGAGTTGGCCCAATTGGCGGACACCACTGCGGAGGAGGGCACTGATGCCGAGGATATGGAGAAGGCCTTTAAAAAGATTACCGGGAAGATTCATATCCGGACGAACCGCGTCATGGATTATGACTATGACCAAACGGTCAAAGATGTGAAAGCCTATGACCGTGAAGCCAAGAAGCGGGAGGTGAAGGTTTTTGATATTAACTTCGATACCCACTACGTGATCGCGCAGGGTTTCTGGGAAAAGGCTGATAAAGAGACCTTCAAGGTGGTGAAGGCAAAGCAGACGGGATACAAGCTCTTCAATAGCAAGATCGAACAGTATGTCGATCGTGGCATCCCTCTTTGCTGGACTCTCTACATGGGAATGTTTCCCAAGAAAGGAACTCCGCAATCATGGGGTGGGCACATGCGGATTATCCATGGCTACAACGAGGAGACCTCCGAGATCATGTATACCGATTCGTGGGGCGAAGGGCACGCCATGAAGCGGATGCCGGCGATTGAAGCCTGGTGCATGACGACGGGTGTCTATGCCATGATCCCACTGAACTAAGTGGTCTCGATCATCTGATCAGAAGGAAGGGAGGGGCCGGGAGGTTCCTCCTTTTTTGGTGTTTAGAGCCGGTAGCGGGCTCGGTAGGCGGAGGGAGGCTCCTTGAGGATGCGCGAGAATTCGCGTGAGAAGTGGGCTTGATCGGAAAATCCGCAGTGGTGGCTGATTTGCGCGAAGGTCTGGGTGGTGCGCACGATGAGATGGGAGGCTTCCTGAACGCGGAGATGACGGAGGTATTCCTTCGGCGTCATGCTAAAGGTGGCCTTGAATTTTCGCAGGAAGCTGGAGGGAGAAAGGTTGGCGGTCCGGGCGAGTTCGGTGATGGCGATGTTTTCCCGGTAGTGCCGGTGAAGGCGTTCGAGGGCCGCGCCGAGTTCCTCGTTTTTGCGGAGCGAGGTGGTGCCTTGATCGAAGGGGCGCGTGATGCCGATGATTCCGCATATTTCACCCTGATGGTTCAGAAGAGGTTTTTTGGTGGTGATGGACCAGTCCAGAAAGCCTTGGCCCTGGGGGACGAGCTCGACGCGGTTGATCATGGATTCTCCGGTTTCCAGGATGCGGAGATCATCTTTGCGAATGTCATCCAGGATATGGGGCGGGATAAAATCGTCATCCCTTTTGCCTAGAATGTCATCGGATGCGAAGATTTTGCAGAGGTGCTGATTGTAGGCGACGTATCGGAGAGCCCGGTCTTTGACGAAGTAGATGAAGTCGGGGAGGTCGTCGAAGATGGTGGCGAGGTGGTTTTCAACGCGGTTCTTTTGAAAGAATCGTTCATCCTGCATGCCCGGAGTGAAGCAGAGGGAGAGGGCGAGCGCGAGGGTGGCGTAATTCGAAATGACGAGGGTCAGCAGGCAGCTTCGGCATCGAGTGTGGCTCCTATTTTTCGAACTGGCTGACTGCATTTTTTTAGGTGAAGTTGTAACGCCGTCGCTTTGTCTTGTTTGAGAAGGGTATGAAACGAATTATTTTGATGTCGTTGTGTTTGAACACTCTGGGGTTTGGAAAGATTTATGTCGTGAATTCGCTGGGAGATGTGACGAATCCATTGGATGGCTCGCTGACTTTGCGGGAAGCGGTCTTATCCTCGAATCTTGGGGATGAGATCAATTTTGCGGCAGCTCTGTCCGGGAAGACGATTACGCTGGCGCAGGGCGAGATCGTGGTTGCTACTGCTGTTACGGTGGAGAACACGCTGTTTGGCCTGGTGACGATCAAGCCGGGCAAGCTGACTCCGTCACGGATCTTTCGGGTGCAGGCACTGAGCTGGTTGTCATTGAGTCGGGTGCGCTTGGATTCGGCTTCGAGTCCGAATCAAGGCGGGGCTGTTTGGAATGGAGGCCAGTTCTGGGCCAATTCGTGTGTCTTCGAGGGGAATGAATCTGATTCTGACGGAGGTGCGATTTATAATCGGGCCGGGGTTACCACCTTGAGAGATTGCCGCCTGAGCGACAATGTCGCGAATCGGGGAGGGGCAATCGCGAATGTCGAGGAGGGGGTGGTTGAAGCATTTGATTGCGAGTTTGTCGAGAATGAGGCTACGGATTCCGAGGGCTTTGTGGGTGGTGGGGCCTCCTATTCGAATGGGTCTGAGACCCTTTTTTGGAGCTCTCAACTGATTGGGAATCGTGGTGCCAGGAATGGTCTGGCGATCGGAACGGAATCTGGTGGAGGGCTGACTCTTCAGAATTGTCTGGTGGCGGCATCTGAGGAAATTGGTGACGATGTTCAGGAGAATCAAGCGGCGGTAGGTGCTTATGAGAGCAGGGTTACCTTCTCGAACTGTCTCGTTCTCGGAAATAACAGTGGAGGATTTCGCGCGTTGAGAGGACCGGATAGTTTGGTGAATGGATGCACCTTTAGTGGCAATCGTGACACTGCGGTGGAGATTTTAGAGGCGGTCTCCGAACTCCAAAATTGTTTAATTTGGCACAATCGTGATGATGATCTCTGGCGTCATGCAGATGCTTCGATGAAGGTGATTTCGGAGGGGCACGGCGCAGGTAGTATTAAGGCGTATTCTTCTTTGATTCAGGGGCACGATTTGACCTTGCCGGTTGAGCGCAAGAGTTTGGATGGGACGGATTGGAGTTTGGATCCTGGCTTTGCCGAGCCGGTTGATTTTGGGGTCGTGCCGACGAGTGAAGGAGATCTTACTCCAAGTTTCGATTCAGTGGTGATTGATCGTGGTGACACCGCTGAATCGAGGGGGGTGAACGATGCTCTTGGTGAGTTACGGATGATGGGTGGCGGTGTCGATATCGGAGCGGTTGAGTTACAACGGCGGACCCTCTATGTCGATGCAAGTGCTGCTGGAAATGAGGCGGATGGGGTTTCATGGGACACTGCTTTTCCGACCCTCGCAGCCGGTTTGGATACGGCATTGGAAGGTGATGTGATTCGGGTCGCGGAGGGGGTCTATCGTCCGGATGAAGGTCCGGGGCGGGTCGCCGGAGATGAGATGGTTTATTTTTTGATTGATAAATCAATTGATCTCCTCGGTGGTTTTCAAGCGGGTGGGCCGGAGCGTGATCCGTCGAATCATGTCACGATTCTTTCGGGGGATTTGGGAGGTGATGACGACGTGGTGCTTGGGATGAGCGATAGGCCTGATGGTATCGTGGGTTCCAATTCGGTCGCGGTTCTTCAGATTAACGGAGGAGAAGAAAGCGAGGTCAGCTTGCATGGATTTACGATTAAAGGCGCTGATGCAAGGGCCGGACATATTTTCCCCACGGGTGGTCTCACTGTCAGTTCGGGGTCGGTTCAGGTGGCGGAAGTAACTCTGCGGGCGAATCGACGGGCGTTGTCGGTGAGAGGAAGTGAGTTCGATTTTCGGGAGGGTGAAATTTCCTTCAACTCGGGGCCGGATTCGGCAGTGCGGGTGTCTGAAGCAAGCGCGACGTTTGTGAATGTCTATGCGATGAAAAATGTCAGAAATTTTCGATTTTACGATTCAGTTGTTCGTGTGGAAAATTTGGCCTATTTGGAGAACCAAGGGCGTATTGAGTTTCTCAATGAATCCACCGCGACCTTGGTGAATTCGACTTTTGCGGGGAATCAATTTACTCCTCTGGACGTCACGGGGAACTCTTCTTTGACGGTCCAAAACTGTATTGTGTGGAATAACAGCCAGTTGACTGGCAAAGATGCTTCCCTGTTTATCCATCCCACTAGCTCAGCTTCGTTTTCAAACAGTGTGCTGGAGTTCCACGATCTTACTGGTCAAGGGGAAGGGAACTTCGATGGAACGGACGCCTTGGCCAATCCTTGCTTTGTAGCGCCGGCGGATCCGCTTGATGCACTCGGGAGTTTTGGGGACTACCATCTTTCCTCGATATCTCCTTATTTGAGAGCGGGTAATTTGGCGTTTCGGGAAGAGACTTACAGCTTGGACGAGAAATCTAACAACGCGAATATCCTCGGGGATGGCTCGACCGTGATAGGTGCGTTTGGGGATATTGCGGTGGCTGCTGATCCAGACGGTGATGGGCTTCCACTCTTCTGGGAGAAGGAGTATGCGACTGGCGAGGATCTGGAAGAATTTACCCCGGGCGGTGATCTTGATCGTGATGGCCTTTCGAATGAGCTGGAATTTCTACTTGGGCTTGATCCAACCAGGTTCAACTCATCGGGGGACTATCTACGTCTCACCTTTACGACGGTTGAAGATGATCGCTTCCCAATGGTGATTCATCGGCTCAGAGCGAACCTTCGGTTTAGAGATCGGTTGACCTTGATGCACTCGAGCACACTGGCGGAGGACAGCTGGAGCGCTCATGGCTTCGAGAATGTTGATCTCGGACAAGGTGCCTACGAGGTTGCGAAGCAAGCAATCTTGGCGGTGGGCGAGTCTCCGCGTCAGTTCTTCCGACTCACCACGGAGAATCCTCCGAAGTAGTTCTGCTATCTCTCGCGGAGTTCTACCGACAGTTGGCGGTAGAATTCGGATTCGAGTTGGTGGCGGGGCCAACGGCTTTTGCTTAGCGCACGAGAGAGGCACTCGATGATTTCCGGATTCATTGGAGATTTCACAAGAGCAAGGCGTAGCTCAGAGTAGGTATTTTTTACCGAAGGTGCTTGTGCCTCGGGATGAAATCCGGGAGCGAGAGAGCGTTGATCAGCCGGGCTCGAAAACCAGGTGAGCCATGGGCTTGCCGAAGGGAACAAGGGACGATTCCTGAATGGAAGGGCGGTGAGGTTTCCTGACGAATCGAGTCGACGGCTTACCTGCCATTCGGCGAAGGTGGCGAGGGCTGGATTATTGAGAGAGGGTGCGATTGGACTAAAAAGAACGGTGCCATCTTGCGAGGTCGAGAGGAGGTTCAAATCATCTTGGGTGAAGGCCAGCGACAGGATGGTCCCACGATGATAAATGGATTGCGGGATCTTTTGTCCGGTTTCGACGTCCCATATTCGAATGTCTGCTTGACCGTTGTGTGTGGGAGTTCCCGTGACGATCATGGTGCCATCGTGGCTGAAGGCGAAGGCCGTGAGGAAGTCATCGTGTTTGAAGGGCCTCCCAAAAGTGGAGCCATCTGAAGTGTGCCAAAGCCGGAGGGCGGTATCGTGTGAACCGCCGGTGGCGAGGAGGGATTTATCAGGGCTGAAGCGACAGGTGATGCCGAGAGGGGAGGCGCGATCAGAGTGGGCGAGGGGAGGAGAGAGGGCGGCCCCGGTTGCGAGCGACCAAAGGCGGGCGGTGTTGTCATGGGAGCCGGTGGCGAATCTTTTGCCGGAAGCGTCTAGGATGACGGATGAGATTGCTTTTTGGTGGCGAACTGTATGGAGGACATTGCCTTCGGCTAGGTTCACGAGATGCGCGGAGCCATCGAGACAGCCAACGAGCGCGAATTGATCCTGAAGATCGAGGCAGGTTGGAGAGGAATTGGGCAGAGTGATCTCATTGATGAGGCGAGCTTCTCGAAGGTCCCAGTGAATGAGTGTGCCGTCGGATTGACCGATGAGAAGTCGACTCATGGATTGATCAAGGGCAAAGGAGCGGGCCTTACGAGAGTCGATTGCCCGGAGTAATGGAAGGGTGTTCCTCGTGAGGAGCACTCGAACATCCTTCGTACGAAACCTTTTTGAGAAGGCGGGGTTGAGTTGAGGGACGCGCAGACTGAGTTTACCAGGGAGGGGAATGGTGGGTCCTTTTTGGCGACCAGTCGTGACGTCAAAGAGTCGTGCCTCGTTTTCGGAAGAGAGGGTCAGAATACTCTGCTCTTCTGGATCAAAGAGGGCCAAGGTTGCGGCGTTGTCTTGGGCGAACCGGAGAGGGTGTGCTTTCGTGGGGGTAATTTGCCAGTGATTAAGATCACGGTTGCGGGAGCTTGTGATGAGGTGATGTCCATCCGGGGTGAAGATGAGAGGGGCGGCCGCTTCGAGATGGTGAATGGGAGCGGTGATCGGGATTCCGCGGTAGGGGTCCCAGATGCGGACGGTGCGGTCCCGGGAGGCGGTGGCAACGCGTGAGCCGTCGGGGCTGAAGGCGGCATGGTAAACGTGGTCACGGTGACGCAGTGGCTTTCCATGAAGGGCTCCGGTAAAGGTATCCCAAACGCGTGCGGTGTTATCAAGAGAGGTCGTGATAATGCGTCCCCCGCAGGGCGAGGTCGCAAGGTCGTAGATGGGCTTGTCATGAATGAGGGGAGGGGTGACTGGGGATCCGTCGTCGGTCTTCCAAATACCGGCGGTATGATCATGCGAAATGGTTGCGAAGCGCTCGGGTGTGGCCAGGAATTTGATCTTACCAATCACTCCCCGATGAGCCTGATTTTTTGTGAGTAATTCACCGGTTTTTGCATTGAGGATCGCGACGGTGCCATCGCCAAAACCTGCAATGAGAGTGGTCTGGTCAGGGGAAAGATCGAGGCAGATGGCACGGCTTGAATGAGGAAAGCTCCAGGTGGGAGAGGCGGGATTCTTAGCC
>JBLIDI010000052.1:0-18850 GCA_047634075.1 Akkermansiaceae bacterium | reverse complement strand
AACGGCCGTCTTCATCCTGATCGCCTTAGCCATCATTTGGTTATCGAGAGTTTGCTATCGAAAGGCAGCGGGTCGAAAGAAGACCGCAAAGCTCCTTCAAATGCACGAAGGATGAACTTGCACTGAAGGCGAGGATCGAAGAGGATACCAGAGTGAAAATACTAATGGTAATAATCATGATCGCCCCGGTATGCTTTGGACAATTAATCTTTTCTCACACTTTTGTTGATCAGGATCAAAAGCCTCTGGCGGAAATTTTAATCAGGGCCACGCCAACCGGTGAAAACGAAGCGGAGGTGCTTGAAAAGCGCACCGAACCATCAGGTGAGATTACCATGAACCTGGCAGACCGTGACTGGTTCATTGAGATCGATGAACGCGAGCTTCTTGAACGAGGGTATTTCTGCGTTCCCGGCTTCTGCTTCAGTTCCGACTGCCAACCCATCATCATCGATGCCGTTCCTCTCACCCCAATTCTATCACTGGAACGCTCGGCAACGGGCACCGTCAGCGTGGTCGCAAATTTCGATTGGATCACCGGGATCACTCCTTTTATGTATCGACGTTACCGCCTTGAGCGGAGCACCGATTTCATCACCTGGGTGCCGATGTCCTCCATGCTCCTGAGTGACCCCCCGATCCGGCTAATTGACCCGGAAGCAGTCGGCAAAAAGGCCGTTTTCTACCGCGCGGTCCAAGAAGAATCCTACCAAGCACGCGCCTTCACCTGGAATATCGTGCCGCTTAACGACCCACAATAAGGCTACCAAGGCATCGGAAAGTTCGCATTGAATGCGAAGACCTTCTCCTGAATCTCCGCCAACCTCGCGTCATCTTCGCGGGCTTCCAGTGCTTCGTGAATGAGATCTGCGACAGTTTCAGCATCCTTCTCTTTCATGCCACGAGTCGTGACCGCCGGTGTTCCAATCCGAATTCCGCTGGGCTTCATCGGCCCGGCTTCATCAAAGGGAATGGAGTTCTTGTTCACCGTGATCCCGACTTTATCGAGGGTGTCGGAAACAATCGAGCCATCCAGTCCCACCGGCCTAAGATCAACCATGAAGACGTGGTTATCGGTGCCACCGGAAACGATGCGATACCCGTTCTTGGCGAGAGCGGCAGACATCGCCTGGGCATTCTTGATGACCTGAGCCTGATACTCTTTGAAGCCCGGCTTGAGCGCCTCACCAAAGCACACCGCCTTGGCTGCGATGACATGCATAAGCGGTCCGCCCTGCACCCCCGGGAAAACCCGTCCGTCGATCTTCTTGGCATACTTCGACTTACAAAGAATAATGCCGCCACGCGGTCCGCGCAGTGACTTGTGAGTCGTCGAAGTCACAAAATCGGCGTGAGGAACCGGGCTCGGATGCACTCCCGCAGCCACCAACCCCGCAATGTGAGCCATATCCACGAAGAGGTAAGCTCCCACCTCTTTTGCGATCTTGCCCATGCGTTCGAAGTCAATCGTCCGCGAATAAGCACTGGCACCACAGGTGATCAGCTTAGGCTGGACCTCCTTGGCCTGCGCCTCCAGCGCATCGTAATCGATCCGCTCATCCTCCGCCGTCACCCCATAGTGAGTGACATCGTAAAGACGTCCCGAAAAGTTCGCAGGATGCCCGTGCGTCAGGTGACCACCGTGAGCCAAATCCATCGTCAAAATCTTATCACCGGGCTGCAACACCGCGAAATAAACTGCCATGTTCGCCTGGCTTCCCGAGTGTGGCTGCACATTGACATGCTCCGCCCCAAAAAGTTCCTTGAGTCGATTAATAGCCAACTCCTCCACGACATCGACATTTTCACATCCCCCATACCAACGACGCCCGGGATAACCCTCGGCATACTTGTTCGTTAGGAGAGACCCCTGGGCCTCCATGACCGCTGGACTCGCGAAGTTCTCCGAAGCAATGAGCTCAATGTGACTCCGCTGGCGCTTTTCCTCACCGACAATCGCCTCAAAAACCTCGCGATCCGTCATTGCGAGACGCGAACCGGAGGCCTTGCAAAGCCGACGCTCGTGGCGTCCGCCCTCAAAATCCGTCGTCAGAAAAACCTCAACCATTTCCAAGGCAACCTCGGTTCCGACCGATTGCTGCCCGAGACAGAGAATATTGGCATCATTATGGGAACGCGTGATTTTCGTCTCCTCCGCCGTCCGCACATTGGCGGCTCGGACGTCGCGGAAACGATTCGCGGTGAGACAAACCCCCACACCCGAAGTGCAAACCAGAATGCCTCGATCGGCCCGCTCTTCATTTACGGCCCGCGCCACCTCATTGGCATAATCGGGATAATCAACTGATTCCGACCCGTGGGCACCCAAGTCGGTGACCTCGCGGCCAGCCTTTTGCAAGGCCTCCACGATGGCGTTTTTTAACTCAACCCCGCCGTGATCGGCTCCGACAACAATGCGGTAAGAATTTGCACTCATAGAACGCCCTATCCGTGGCCTCTCTCTACCGAAATGGCAATCGCTAAAATCTTGTAAAGCTGGTATTTGCCCGCCAACAAGATTCACCGTGGCAGAGCTTTTTAGCCTCCGTCCTTTTCTTTGCTCCGTGGGATTCGCTCGATGGCATCGAATCGGCCAGGGAGGACCTGGGTTTTGGAAAGATGCTGCGACCTCAGGACTTCGATCAGAATTCCCTGACCAATTCGGAGATATTCCTCTTTAGCACCGCCCCCCTCGCGCCGGGGCCGCAAAACGAGCAATGCCCCCTTCCCCCGCCGCCGCCAGGCTCCTAGCTCAAGTGGTCCTCGGTTAAGAGCCAATCAGAGTAAGTGTGTGTCTCCAAAGGTGGCCAAAGGAAAACCTGCGCGAGTCCACGAACTGAGATGACAAGGTCTCAAGTATTTAGCGGATTCCTGAATTCCAGCGGAGCGGAGTTCAAAGGCTAGAATTGGAGGGAAAGTGGGGACCACGATGAGGTTCGAAGATTTTGGCTGCGAGCGAAGAATAAGCCGAGATCTTTAAAAATGTCTGGCATTTTTTAGGTGCTCTGGCATTTTTTAGGTGCTCGCAGGAAATTTGATGTCATCTCCCCCCCTGCCCAACGAGTCAAGCTCGCGCGTGTTCTCTCAGACCGTCTCCCCCGGCCGGGATCCTAACTCCGGCTCACCAGAAATCCTATAATCCCGCCCACCGCCTCATTGAGGACCTTGGAAGTCGCCTCATAAGCCGGTCGCCCCATTCCGATGGGATCAGGGACATCGACTCCGACCCTGCCGTTAATTTCCGCAAAATCGCAGGCCAGGTGATATTTCTCATCCTGCTCCGGGTGCATCATCTCAAGCATCTCCAAATGCCCCTCCGTCATGCAAAAGACCGCCTCCGCTTCCGCCAGCATCGCCTCATCCACCATTCGGCTCCGGAAATCTCCCAGCTCAATCCCTTGGTCCCGCAGGACCGCAACCGTCTCACGACTCGCCGCGCTTCCCGGCTGCGCTGCCACTCCGGCGGAAGAAACCTCAAAATCAGCAGCCGCAGCCGCTTTGCGAAAAATCCCCTCCGCCATCGGGCTCCGACAGGTATTTCCAGTACAGACAAACAAGATCTTACGTGCCATGGAAAGGACGCTAGCTCGCTTCCAGTATCTCTCAATCATCAATTGCCCATCTCCGAAAAAATGAAGATCCTCCACTACGTTCTGGCCGCCCTCTTCTTCCTCTTCGCCTATTACCAGCGAAACGACATCGACCCAGAGATCTACACCAACCCCTCCTCGCTCGACTCCGCCCTCTGGCTTCTCTTTTACGCCATTATCGGCGTGGGATTTTTCCTGATGACCTTCAAGAAGCTCCCGATCTGGTATTTCGCCCTCGCCGTCATGGCCTGCCTCATCGAAATGTCGATGTCCGGCCCCGGCCTCTGGGACAATCTCTTCGGCGACAAGCCCTTCACCATGACCCAGGTCTCAATGTCCGCCGAGGACTCCCGCGTCGAACTCACCCGCGAATTCTTCGGCGCCCTCATCGCCCTCGCGGCCGTCCTTTTCCAGTTCTGGCAAAATAAGACGCACTCTCCGACCAAATAGAAGCGGCTCTTCAAATCGAAGCCCACAAGCGGTTACTCCGACCACCGGCTCGACCTTCATCAAACTGAATTCGGAAGTTATCCCTCCCTCATTGCCCTCGAATAGGATTCCGATGATCAAGGAGATCCTTCCGGATTCTAAGAGAAGGGATTATCTCGAAAAGCAAACATCGTTCTTTCCCTTTCGGACTCTCCCCTCTCGGTCGCCGTCAACCTCAATCTTAAAATCCGAAAATTCATCGGTGATCAAGATTGGCAGGCATTCCTTGATCTGCAGGTCAGCGAGGGCTTTGGCGGAGTCAGCGCAATCAATCGAGCTTCAGGCGATATGCTTCGGTCGCGTTTTTCCAAAAATAGCGTTCACACGCTTCCTGACCCTTGGCCGAAAAATACTCGTTTGCCAGCTTCACATAACTTGTGTAGTTCCCACTGTTCCGGGTGCAAGGCCAATTGCTGCCAAAGATGAGCCTCTCGGAACCAAGATTTTTCCAAAGGACATCCAGAACGCTCCGATAGTGGTCGATGACATGTGGCGCGGGCTGGAGAATGCTGCGCTGATATAATCCCGAAATCTTACACCAGACATTCTTGTTTTTTGCGAGCTTCTCAACGGCCGTAACCCACTCGGGATTGGCTTCCTTGCCGTCAAAATCATACCCGAGAACATGGTTCACCACGATGTGTAGATTGGGAATCGTCCGCGCCAACTGAGCGACTTGCTTCACCGCCTCGACCCCACCTCCATTGACAAGAATATCGACGCTCAAGTCACTCTTTGCGAGCTCACGGAGGCTCGCGATAAACTTCGGATCGCTATAATTGATCGGCTTCTTTTCGCTGCCATTGCGCGCCCGAATCCCAACGAGGCGGGCATCCTTCTGCAACTCCTTTAACTGCTTCGCAAAGTCGTCGACATAAGGATCAAGATTGCCCACCAGTCCCACAAAATAGTCGTCTCCCTTGACGAGATCAAGGACCCACCGGTTGTCCGCGAGACGATCACTGGCCTCCACCACGATCACACCGGTAAGGCCCGTCGGCTTGGAAACTTTCTGAAACTCCGCCGGCAAGTGCGGACGATAAAGCACCGCGTCATCCGTCGGCGGCCAAGGAATACCATCTGCGCGGGTCGGATCGTAGAGATGAATGTGGGTATCAATCATGTGCTTCACCTTGGGAAGCGGGCGCTCATCTGCGGCCGTGATCGAGATAAGAAATAGAAAGGAAAAAAAGAACTTCATGGGAATGCCAACTACCCTACGGGTCCGGAATCAACTCACCAGAAAATTGCAGCGCCGTGCGAAAAGCAGTGACCTAGCCCTCTCCCAGCCTCTTCCGAAACTCCCCTGGCGGGCATCCCACCGCCGACTTGAATTGTCGCGTCAACGACGACTGCTCGCTATACCCGCAGCGCAGCGCGATCTCCGCGATCCCCAACTCCGTATCTCGCAGTAATTGAGCCGCCAGCTCGATGCGCACCTTTCTCACAAATTGCCCCACGCTCATTTTAAAAACACGCTTCACCCGCCGCTCCAAATGCCCCGCCTTCATCTCCGCAATCTTTGCCAAACTTTGCACCGTGATCTCCTCGTCCATATGATCGTGCACCCAATCCACCACCCGGCGCAGCCCCGCCATCTTCAAATCCCCCACGCTCGGCGTATCGAGATCCCGTGAAATCGAAACCAAACCTGTCACCACCCCCGCCTCATCCTTCAACAAAAACTTACTCGCCAAATACCATCCCAATGACCCATCGCGATTCGTAATCAACTCCAACCGGTCCGTAAATTCCCTCCCCCGCAGCAACACCTCTTTATCCTGCCTTTGGTAAACCGCCGCTAACTCCTGCGGAAAAAGCTCTTCGGCCCGTCGCCCGATGACCTGCTCCTCCGAGACCAATCCGAGACGATGCGCAAAGGCCGGATTCGCCGCCCGATAAACCCGATCCGCATCCTTCACACAAAAAACAATATCCGGAATCACCCGAAAAATTCGATCAACCATCTCCAGATCCATCATCACTGCACGTTAAACCCCAGCCGCTCGTTCAAGGCATCAGACAGCAAAACCGGATCCCCCAGCATCTCCCTCTGCACCTGCACCTGCACAATCCTTATCTTAGGCGCTCATTTCTTTCGTGCACTCAAATTCCACCGCCTCACACAGAGTTCCCTCACTGGGATGACCTTATTCAGAATCCTTCCCTCGCAAGAGCAGAGATGACGCGATTAAAAAACCCACTCCCCAGATCGTCATCGGGAGGGTGGCAGGTCTGCTCATTTTAAAATTCCCATTTCCCACCAATAAAAACAGCAAACCAGCAATCACTAGAAAAATTATGGCGAGAACAGTCACACGATTTTTCATTTTTTATTGAGTATCAGACCAGAAGAGATGTCACGACTACAAATTTTTGACCATGCAACCGATGGGACCCATGCCATACGGTCAAGACCCAGCTCCATTTTCGCGTTAGAGTAACGAGTCATGTCCAAGTCTCCCTCCACCTCCCAGCTCCAGAACCGCCTGCCCTCTCACGAGCGTGTTGATCAGGCCTGCGAACTCGCGGCCGAGCTCCTTGCCGCGCCCCGAACCGCGGTCGAGACGAAGGAAGCTGCCAAAATGGCCCGCCTCCTCGCCGACCCCGTCGGCAAGGAGTTAACCTTCCATTTGGCCGACGAAGTCTTCCGCCCACCCTCTGCCTCCGCCCAAGCGGCCGCCTTCCGCCGCCTCGTCAAAACCCATGGCGTCCCCAAATACCTTCGCCCGCACGAGCGAGCCCTCATGCACCTCGGGGCCTTCGCCTCCCGCTTCCTCCCCGGTATCGTCATGCCCGCAGTCACCGCGCAAATCCGTAAAGACAGCCAGCGCGTCATTCTCGCCCGAGAGGATAAACCGCTCAGCGCCTACTTTACGAAACGCCCCAGAGTAAACCTGAACCTCCTCGGCGAAGCCATTCTCGGAGAACAAGAAGCTCAAAATCGTCTCGAACAAAATCTCGAACTCCTTGCCAAACCCGAGTGCCACTCCCTCTCGGTGAAAATCTCCGCGATCTTCTCACAGATCAATCTCCTCGATCAGGAAGGCACCCTTGCCGCCATTCAGACCCGCCTCCGTCGACTCTACCGCACCGGAAAATTTATCAACCTCGACATGGAGGAATACCGCGATCTCGATCTCACTTGCGAGGCCTTCAAGCGCACCCTCGGGGAACCTGAGTTCGAGAGCCTCGAAGCGGGCATCGTCCTTCAAGCCTACCTCCCTGATTCCTACCAAGCTCTCCAAGACCTCACCGCCTGGGCCAAAACACGAAAAACCGCCATCAAGATCCGCATCGTCAAGGGTGCCAATCTCGCCATGGAAAAAGTCGAAGCGAGCCAGCACCACTGGGAACAGGCCCCATACGATGATAAGACTGATGTCGATGCCAACTACAAGCGCCTCCTTCACTTCGCCATGCTTCCGGAAAACGCGCAACACGTCCGCATTGGCGTCGCCTCCCACAACCTCTTCGACATCGCCTACGCGCTCCTTCTTCGCGAAGAAAACGGCGTCGAAACCCGCGTGGAGCTTGAGATGCTCGAGGGCATGGCCAACGAACACGCCCGTGCCCTCGATACCAAAGGCTCTCCCGTCCTCTTCTATGCCCCCATTGTCAAAAAGGAAAATTTCCACTCCGCCATCGCCTACCTCATCCGCCGACTCGATGAAAACACCTCACCTGAAAACTTCCTCGCTCATATCTTCTCAATGAAGCCCGGTGATGCCGCCTTCAAGGAACAAGAGGCCCGCTTCCGCGATTCCTGCACCCGTATCCCCACCGTCAAAACCGGCCCCAATCGCACCCAAAACCGATTTTTGGTAGCACCGGACACCAGCTCGCCTTTTGAGAACTCTCCTGAAACCGACTGGGTCCTCCCCGTCAACCGGGCTTGGCTTGATCAGGCCATCTCAAGTTACGAACCCGACACCCCGCCTGCTCTCGCCGACATGGAGGGAGTCAGGGCTGCCCTCGAAACCGCTGCCGCCTGCCGCTGGTCAGACACCACCCCAAGTGAACGCGCCGAGCTTCTCCGCGATGCCGCCACCGAACTCGAAGGAGCCCGTGGTCGCCTTATCGCCTGCATGCGCCTCGATGCCGCCAAGCGCCCCTTCGAGGCCGATGTCGAAATCTCCGAAGCGGTCGATTTCGCAAATTACTACGCAGATCGTACTTTAGACACCGACTTCCTCGATGGCACCTCCCCCACCCCTCTCGGCACCATCGTGGTCACCCCGCCGTGGAATTTCCCTTGTGCCATCCCCTGCGGCGGTATCCTCGCCGCGCTCGCCGCCGGAAACCCCGTCATTATCAAGCCCGCACCCGAAGTCATCCAAACCGCCTGGGAAATGGTGCGCTGCCTTTGGAAGGCCGGCATCCCCCGCGAGGCCCTGCAATTCCTCCCCTGCCCAGACAATGAAGTCGGCCAATTCCTCGTCTCTTCATCACGAGTCGCCGGAGTCATTCTCACCGGATCTACCCTCACCGCCGACCTGTTCCAAAGCTGGAACCAAGACCTCGAACTCTTCGCCGAAACCTCCGGCAAGAACGCCCTCATCATCACCTCATCCTCCGATCCCGATCTCGCCATCAAGGATCTCGTGAGGTCAGCCTTCGGTCACGCCGGACAAAAGTGCTCCGCCGCCTCCCTCGCCCTCATCGAAGCCGACCTTTACGACAGCCCAACCTTCATGGCCCAACTCAGGGATGCCGCAGCCTCCCTCCCCATCGGGGAAGCCACCGATCCGGCCGCCATCGTCACCCCTCTCATTCAAGAGCCCGGCCCTGATCTCCTCCGCGGACTCACCCAACTTGATGACGGAGAAACCTGGCTCCTTGAACCCCAACGACACGGACCGAATCTCTGGTCTCCCGGCATCCGCCTCGGAGTCAAGACCGGCTCCTGGATCCATCAAACCGAACTCTTCGGTCCCGTCCTCGCTCTCATTCGGGTGGAGACACTTGAAGAGGCCATCACCATCCAGAACTCCTCCGACTTTGGCCTCACCGGCGGCATTCACTCTCTTGATCCCGGCGAGATTGCCCAGTGGCGCGAGTCGGTCGAAGTTGGCAATGCCTACATCAATCGCCCAATTACGGGAGCCATCGTACGCCGCCAACCCTTCGGCGGCTGGAAACGCTCATCCGTCGGTCCCGGCGCCAAAGCTGGCGGTCCGAACTACCTCACCCAGTTCTCCCACTGGCAAGAAAACAAGCTCCCCGCCCGCCAGGCCGAACCCGAGCCCCATGTGCTCGAGTTACTCAGAGAACTTGGAAGCGAGGAGCGCCTCGTCGCCGCCGCCCGAAGTTACGCCTACTGGTGGCGAGAGGAATTCTCAAAGGAACACGATCCCTCAAATCTTCTGGGTGAAACAAATCACTTCCGCTACCGGGTCGCCCCGGAAATCGTGATCGAGAATCCCAGCAAACTCCAAATCATCGCCGCCGCCACGGTTGGCACGAAAGTTGTGGACCACTCCAGTCATCCGCTCGCCAAACAACTTCCAGAGAATGCCCTCAGCAACGGCCGCCTCGAACTCCTCAATTATCTGCACGAGCAATCGATCAGCGAAACCACCCACCGTCATGGTCGGATCGCAAACTGACTATTGCGGCACTTCTTTTTTCGGCGTCACCAAGAGCGCCAAACCGCCAAGAAGCGCCATAGGCACCGAGAGCAAAGCGAGCGCCAAACCCGACCAAACCGCGACTCCCAGCAGTGGCAGTTTATCCCGTGATTTCAGAGCTCCGCGACTCTGGGTGGAACCCGTAATCTCATCGATTTCAAAGCGATAGGGGCCAGTCTTCTTGAGATCATATTCGCCAAAGCGACGGAAATCATTGCCATAACCATCCCGGTTCAACTCACAAAGCTCCCCATCCGGATCAAAGAGCCGCACCCCGCCATCAGCCTTGATGATTCCGGGCGAACTCCCTAGGCCCGTATTGGTATCCACCAAAACCAGAAGGGCAGGCTCATCCAACACAAAAGTCTCCTTCCCACCCGTCTGAATCTCAACCACTTCATCTCCCAAAAGGAGAAACGCTAAAAAGGCATAGGCCAGAGACAGCCCCGCTCCCATCACCAGATACAACGAGAACTTTAGAATACTCTTGCCAGGACTCTTCATCCCCGAGTCTAGTCAGTCCGACTTCGTGAGTCACGCCCCGAGAGAGCCAATCCCTCACGCCCCTTCAATCGAACCCATGCCGCTCGACCCTACCGAATTCCGCCAGCGCACCCGCTTCGTCGTCAAACTCGGGCGCGCCTTGCACGACTGTGGGTCCACCAGCGAACGCATCGAGCAACATCTCACCAATGTCACCACGATGCTGGGACTCAAGGGGAGTTTTCTCGTCAGCCCGACAACCTTCACCTGTGCCTTTTGGGAAGACGATGAACTTGATCAATTCGTGCACATCGAGCGCGTCGAGCCTGCCAACTACAACCTCGGCCGCCTCTGGGAGATCGACCACCTTGTCGAAAGCATGGAACTTGGAAAAACAAACTTCAGCCATGGGCTCGACGAACTCAAGCGCCTCAACGAAGCCCCTCCCAACTACGCGCGTCTTCTCGATACCTTCTCTTGGGTCCTCACCGGCGGCTGCTTCTCCGCCCTCCTTTCGGGGAATCCCTGGAATGCCGCAGTCTCCGCCCTCATCTCGGTTCTCATCTTTCTGATCGTCAGCCAAACCTCCCGCCATCCGCGCTGGAAACAGGTCGCAACCATTATCGGAGCAATGGCCGCCGGACTTTTGGCGAGTGTCATCGCCGCCGCTGGGCTCCCCATCAATCCTCCGCTGGTCGTTCTCTCTTCGATCATTATCTTTATCCCGGGTCTCGCGCTCACCGTTTCCCTCACCGAGATCTCCGCCGGACATCTCATCTCAGGGTGCTCCCGCTTGGTCGATGCCCTGATGACTCTCCTCAAGCTCTTCTTTGGAGCCGTGAGTGGAATCGCCATCACCCGCTTCTTTTTCGAAGCCGTTCCCGGAGTTTTTGAGCAGCTCAATGAGCTCGCCGACATGCCCTCTTGGCGGGTCTGGCCCGCCTTGATCGGCCTCTCTCTCTCCTTGGGCATCGGACTCAATATCCCGCGCCGGAGAGTCGGGTGGGGAATCCTTGCCGTCCTCATTGCTTTCAGCTCGGCAACCCTCGGAGAAAAGACATTTGGCGTCTTCGCCGGGGTCTTCCTCGGCGCCCTCGCAGTTGGACTTTACGCCAATCTTTTTTCCCGACTCACCCGCGGCCCCGGTTCAATTCTTATGACTTACGGAGTCATCGTTCTCGTTCCGGGAAGTAAGGTCTACTCCATTCTCAATCAATGGGTCTCCGGAGAAACCATCCTGCCCAGCCAAAGCGGCAGCACCGCCCTCATGGCCTTCGTCTCCCTCACCGCTGGACTGCTCTTCTCAAACGCCTTCCTGCCACCGCGCAAAAGCCTGTGAGACTCACCCCTGCGGGAACCTGAATTGGTGCTAGATTAAAGGGCCCTCGCTCGTAAAAAACCACAATCCTATGCCTCTCCCGCTTCGACTCATCTCCCTTTGCTTGCTGACCATCACGTCCGCGGCCTCGGCAGCCTCGCCGATCAATTTTAATGCCCAGATCCGTCCGCTTCTGACAAAGAACTGCACCACCTGCCACGGCGGAGTCAAAAAGGCGGGCGAGGTCTCTTTTCTTTACCGCGAGGATGTTCTCGGGAAGGGCAAGTCCGGCCGCCATGTCGTTGTTCCAGGAGATCCCGCCAAATCAGAATTGATCCGCCGGCTCAAGACCGATGACCCGGATGATCGCATGCCACCCCCTGATCACCACCCCAAGCCCATCCCCGCTGAGGATATCGCTCTCTTTGAACAGTGGATCACCGAGGGTGCCGCATGGGGCGACCACTGGGCCTTTGTCAAACCCACGATGCCCATTACGCCCCCAGTTCTAAAATCAAGCTGGCCTAAACAAGAACTCGATCACTTCATCCTCGCCTCGCTCGAAAAGGCCGACCTGCCCCCTTCGCCTCCCGCTTCGCCGACCGCCTGGCTTCGCCGCGTCAGTCTCGACCTTACCGGCCTCCCTCCCACTCTTGAGGAACATCAGACTTTTAGGGTCGCCGCTTCGGCCGATCTCCAAAAGGCCAAGGAATCCGCCGTTGCTCGCCTCCTCGCCTCACCCGCCTACGGCGAGCACATGGCCGCAATGTGGCTCGATCTTGCCCGCTACTCCGACACCTTCGGCTTCGAAAAAGACCCGCACCGCAACATCTGGCCCTTTCGCGACTGGGTCATTCAGTCCTTCAACAAAGACCTCCCCTTCGACCAATTTACGATCAAACAACTCGCCGGAGATCTTATCGAAAACCCGGCACCCGAGGACCTGATTGCCAGCTCATTTCATCGCAATACCCAGAACAATACCGAGGGAGGCACCGATGATGAAGAGTGGCGAATGGCCGCCGCAATGGACCGGGTCAGCACGACTTGGACCGCCTGGAATGGCACCACCTTTGCCTGCGTCCAATGCCACTCGCATCCCTACGAGCCAATCCCGCATGAGGACTACTACCGCTTTCTCGCCTTCTTCAATAACTCCGAGGACATCGACCAAAACAACGAGTTTCCGCAAACCAAAGTCGCCAACGATCCCGACCACCAGGCCGAGTCGGTCATGCTCGAAAAGCAGATCCGCCGAACGCGTCGCACCCTCAACCGCCAAGCGCGCGATCTCGCTCAAGGCATTCAAGATTGGTCGCTCTTCCAGGCCACCTCCAGTGCCGCCACTCCCGACACCGGAAAAGTAGAGCAGCAAGAGAACGGCGATTTCCTCTCCTCCGGCACCAACCCCACCCGGGCGGTCTTCACCCTCAACTCCTCCGCCACGCCCTTTTCCGCCCTACGCTTCTCCATCCTCCCGCTCAGCGACGACCCCGCGAAGTGGGATGAACAAGGGGCCGTCGCTTCCCAGATCGAGGCCACCTTAATCACACCCGAGGGCACCCGCCGCCCGGTCCTCCTGAAGGAAGTCGTCGCCGATTTCCTGGCCGGTCCCTACGACCCAAACGAGTCACTAAAAAAAGGCCGCGACGGCTTCGGAGAGTTCCCCATGATGAAAGGTCCTCGGACGGCGTGGATCGTAGCAAGTGAACCCGTGATTCCCCAACCCGGGGAGAAACTCGAAATCACGATCCACCACGGCGCGGTCTGCAATGGCGAAAACCAAAACTGCGTCCTCCGCCGATTCCGCATCGAACTTTCCAACAACCCCATCCTCTCGCAATTCGTCGCCGCTCCCGAAAGAGCCTCCGCTTGGCAAAAACTCGAGGAACTCAAGCAGCACTACGACGCCATCCCCGGCCTCGCCATCCCGGTCATGCAGGAACGACATGACGAGGCCCGCCGCGAAACCCGCGTCTTCATTCGTGGCAACCGCGCCACTCTCGACACCGTAGTCCAACCGGGCATTTCAAAACTCTTCGGCGGACCTGAAGAATCCAAGGACCGCCTCGACATGGCCCACTGGCTCGTCGGAAAGGAAAACCCCCTCGCCGCCCGCGTCCTCGCGAATCGGCTCTGGGCCGGCCTCTTTGGAAACGGCCTCGTCGTGACTCTCGAAGACTTTGGGAGCTCTGGCGCTCTCCCCAGCCACCCCGAGCTCCTCGACCACCTCGCCCTCCGCCTCCGTGATCACCACCAATGGCACCTCAAACCCTTCCTTCGCGAGATTGCCCTCTCCGCAGCCTACGGGCAGGAAGATAAAACAAACTCCACCCTCCTGGAGCGCGATCCCCGCAATCACCTCCTGGCCCGCGGCCCTCGTCAGAGACTGAGCGCCGAAATGGTCCGCGACCAATCCCTCGTCGTCTCGGGTCTCCTCACCGACACGCTGGGCGGAGCCCCGGTCTACCCGCCACAACCCGAGGGTGTTTGGCGCTCGGTCTATAACGGCCAAAAGTGGAAGACCTCGGAGGGACCCGATCGCTATCGACGCGCTCTTTACACCTATCACAAGCGCACCTCCGGTTACCCTGCCTTCCTCACCTTTGATGCCCCCACCGGGGATGTCTGTGCCGCCCGCCGTATCGCGACCAACACTCCCCTGCAAGCCCTCGTGACCCTCAACGATCCCGCGCACATCGAGTTCGCGCAAGCTCTCGCCAAGCGCATGGCCGACCATCATTCCGAGATTGATTCGCAACTCGGCCACGGCTGGAAATTACTCACCCTGCAAGATGCCGATCCCGAGACTCTCGACACGCTCAAACGACTCTATCAAGACCTCGTCTCCGAACTCAAAACCGATCCGGGAGACTCCGCCAAACTCGCCAACACTCGCGAGCAGGCCGCTCTGGTCATCGTTGCCAATACTATCCTCAATTCCGACGTCGCCCTGAACCGATGACCCATCCCTTCCAAGAACTCCAACACGATCGGCTCCAGCACCAGACGCGGCGCCACTTCCTCAACACGTGTTCGGTCGGCCTCGGCGGACTTTGGCTTGCCAGCCAAACCAACTCCGCCCTCGGTTCCGCCCTGCACAAGGACCCGGCTCAGCCCTTTGCCCCCGCCGCCCCGCACTTCGCCCCTAAGGCCAAACGCGTCATCTACCTCCACATGGCGGGAGCTCCCAGCCAGCTTGAACTCTTCGACCACAAGCCCGAACTCAGCAAACTCGATGGCAAAGACTGCCCAAGTGAGTTTCTCGAAGGCCAGCAATTCGCCTTCATCCAAGGAGTTCCCAAGATGCTCGGTTCGGTCTTCCCTTTCCACAAAGCGGGCAAATCCGGCCAATGGATTTCCGATCGCCTTCCACACCTCGAGGGCGTGATCGATGACATCTGCTTCATTAAATCGATGTGGTCCGATCAATTCAACCACGCCCCCGCCCAACTCCTTCTCCACACCGGAAGCCAAAGCCCCGGCAACCCCTCGGCCGGCGCCTGGACAACCTACGGCCTCGGCAGTGAGAACCAAAACCTCCCCGGCTTCATTGCCCTCACCTCTGGTGGCAAGAACCCCGACGCCGGAAAGTCAGTCTGGGGAGCCGGTTTTCTTCCCTCGGTTTACCAAGGGGTGCAGTGCCGCTCCGAAGGTGATCCTGTCCTCTACCTCGGGAACCCCGACGGCATTTCACGCAACCTTCGGCGCCGTTCCCTTGATGCCCTCTCGGAACTCAACCAACGCATCGCAAGCGACGTCGGCGACCCCGAAACCCTCACCCGCATCGCGCAGTATGAGATGGCTTTCCGCATGCAGATGCACGCCTCCGATGCCTTCGATGTCAGTAAGGAACCGGCAAACGTTCACGAAGCTTATGGCACCCAGCCAGGCAAGGAATCCTTTTCCAATAACTGCCTCCTCGCGCGGCGACTCGCCGAGCGCGGCGTCCGCTTTATCCAGCTTTTCGACTGGGGCTGGGACTCCCACGGGACCGGCCCCAATACCGACCTTCGTCAAGGTTTCGTGAAGAAGTGCGATGAAATTGACCGGCCCATTACCGCTCTCCTCAAGGACCTCAAGCAACGCGGCCTTCTCGATGAAACCCTCGTCATCTGGTCGGGCGAATTCGGCCGGACCCCGATGCGTGAAAACCGGGGTGGCAAGACAATGGGGAATGTTGGCCGTGACCACCACCCCTCCGCCTACACCCTCTGGATGGCCGGCGGCGGCGTAAAGGGTGGCCTCAGTTATGGCGAGAGCGATCCTCTTGGATACAATGCCGTCGTTGATCGCGTCAGCGCCCACGATCTCCATGCCACTCTCATGACTCTCCTCGGCTTCGATCACAAGCGCTTCACCTACCCCTTCCAAGGGCTCGATCAACGGTTCTCGAACGTGACCAAGTCGTCCCGAATTCTACACGATATCATTGCCTGAAATCTCCCCTCTAAGGCGCAAACTTGAGGGCAATGCCACCGGGTTGTACTTCCATCGAGTTCAAGAAGCGGGACGCCAAGGAAGGGTCTAAGGTGTGAATCGGGTGGCGCTCGAGAAATTGCGGGCCAAACAGATTGATGACACTGCGGATGGGGTTGATCAGAGAAGAAGCAAGGCGATCAGACTCGAATTTTTCGAGCTCTGGAGCTTGCAAATATATCCCACGGGTCTTCCGGTCATACCGCAAGCCGCAGGCAATCTGGCAGGTTCCGGCTGCCGTCTGGCCAGCCAACTGATCAAGCGCCGGAATCCCGGTAATCCGCCCGAGACCCGCAGATACCGCAAGACCTGTCGTGAGCCCGATTCGGACCTTATTACGATCCGGCACCATTCCAAAAACGGGGTTTGAAAGCGCGAGTTCGCCAACCCCACTGACCGCTTGTCGGAACGGAAAAAAGGGCGCCAGCGCGCTCATGATCTGATCTGTTCGAATCACATATTGGGAACGCAGGGCCAGATCAGCGACGGTGGCACAGGACGCCGGGATAAGAACAGGAGAAACAATACTCGCTTTCTGAAAAAAATCTCTTCGTGTCATCATTTGGAGTTCCTTTGATAACAGCACGCGGTCTCTCTCGCAATTGAATGCGGAGCAAACGATGGGGGAAAGAGGAGTCGCTCACATTTAGGAACCCGTAGCCACTTGGAGCTCGGTCGCCGGGACCAACTGATGGGCTGTCAGAAATCTCGTGCGCAGCCGAGCGGATTCAGCCTTCGCGAAAGCAAGGTTGACTTGCTCAACCAAAGGAGCGGCAGGAGGGAAAAATGACTTTAACAAAACGACCACGAGGTCCCGCTTCCAACCCCTCCCTGGGGGAACTCCGGCCGCATCTGAAAGCTCCGCTAATGACGATTCGATCTTCTGGTGCATTTGCTCATTTTCGATAAGCGGTCTCCCCAGCTTCGCATCGGCCGCCACCGCATTCGCCCACACCTGCAGGCTCGTATCAACGCGGGCATAGGCCTGCTGGATCTTGAAGGCATTCTTTTCGTAAGTTCCACCCACCTTCGCCTGGCGAACGATCTCCTCGGCTCGGGTCTTCCAGGTCAGTCCGGCATCGGCCTTCTCCAGAAAATACCTCCGCTCACCGCTTGCGTTGGGATCAGACTTTGTGAATGGATCGGGATCCGAGCCACCACATGAAACCAAAAAACAACTCATGAGAACCGTCGCAATCAAGGAGGGTAAGGAAATAATCATACGAACCAGACCATGGCTTGACTCCACCGAGCAGACAATCAAAAAAGGGTGCGCCCAATGAAGAAAAGACGATTGTATTTTTTCCTGATGGTTGGAATTCAAATTCTTTCCGCCGAAACCAGCGCCCTCCTCATTGGGAATGCCAGCTATCCCCTGGGAACTCAACAGCTCCCGGAGATTCGATCCGAACTCCCACAAGTCACGCGCTCCTTGCGCCGCTTTCTAAAATTCGAGGAAATCGAGATGCAATACAATCTCGATACCGTCCCCATGAACCGCTCATTAGAGACCTTCATCAAAGGAGCGGAGAAATCCCCGGGGATCGAAGGGAAAGACTTTTGCTACCTCCACTTTTCCGGGCACGGACTCATCGAGGGATCCCAAATCCTGCTCTTACCAAGCGACTCGAAATATCATCGTGACTCCGGAAATATGCAGCTTGAGACCATTCCCCTGACCCGGATCTTTGCCATGCTCGAGGAACACGATGAGGTCCCGGTGATCGTGATTCTTGACTGCTGTTTGGAAGGTCAAAAAGACGAGTTTAAACTTTCCTACCTTGAGAAGCGTTGTCCGGACAATGTCTGCCTTGTGACCCCGGTCAGTATCGGTGAAGAGGCGCCCGCAAAAAGTCTCCTCAATCAGGAACTCCTTCGTTGCCTGGCAGACGATAACCTGAAAACCTGGGATGCCGTTGTTGAAAACCTTGCCAATCCCAAGGTGGGATTCTCACCACTCGTGATCAACTCCAGGGCCGTCTCCAAGGTCGATAAAGAAGAACAAGTTGCCCTCAATAGATCAGACGGAAATTCTCTCACAAAAGTTCTTAAGGAACTCGAAACCAGGCAATCTTCAGCGGGTCAAAAAACCCGGAACAGCGTGGGTCATCAACTGATCTTCTGCCCGCCGGGCCGCTGCCAGATGGGAAGTAAACCTGGCGAAATGGGACATTCCCCCAAAGACGAAATGGTCATCGATCGCATGATCCCCACGCCATTTCTGATCGGGCGTCGCGAAGTCACCCAAGGAGATTGGAAAATAATCTTTCGCACAAATCTCGCCGAACAAGCGGAGAAGGCTTTTCAAGACGACGTCATCTATGACTCGATGAACGGAAGAACGATTAGGGATTTTTTCTCCGCAAAGAAACCCACGGACCTCGTTCTCAAGGAAGAAGATGAACTACCCATTTGTTGGGTAAACTCCCTGGAAGCGCGTGAATATTGCGCCGAACTTACCCGACTTGAACAGGCGCGGGGATTCCTTCCGGCGGGTTGGGAATATGGCCTGCCGACTGAGTGGGAATGGGAATATGCCTGCCGGGGTGGCGATTTTAAGAGCTTCAATTTCGAGACCGACCTTTCGGAAGCGGGTTGGTCCGGGAAGAATTCCTTCATAGAGTATGAGGGTCGTGGCTTGGCTCGGTCGACACTCTTTCCCACTGCCCCCGAAATCAACGAGGCCGGCCCGCGGGTCGTGGGCCTAAAATCGCCTAATCCCTGGGGCCTCTACGACTGCCTCGGCAACGTCTGGGAAATCTGTGAGCGCGAAGAAGGGGACCACCTCACACCCCGCCGTGGTGGCAGTTGGTTGACGAATGCCGAATCCTGTCGACCCGCCAACCGCGATCAGATCAAAC
>JBLIDI010000051.1:0-18920 GCA_047634075.1 Akkermansiaceae bacterium | reverse complement strand
ATTTTGACACTCTTGGAAAGAATACACGAATCAGTTGCTAGGGATGACAGAGATCGACCACCACAGACCTTCAAATCTTTTGAACCTTAATTGATGTAAATGGGTGCATTTTGATGCCATTTGGTGCATTTTGGCTCCCTTAATCAAATCCTCTTTCCAAACAAAGAAAAAGCCCCAACTCCTTATAAATCAAAGAGTTGAGGCCCAAAAGTTTGGAGGCGGAGGCGAGAATCGAACTCGCGAATACAGGTTTTGCAAACCCGCGCCTTACCACTTGGCTACTCCGCCCTCGGACGACTTGGTAATATCCAACCCGACAGGTGTCAATACCATGATGCGCGAAAGCCCAATTCTCCCCTTCCCGCCCCAATGGCCCTTTGCTACGGTCCCGCCCTTATGACACACCTACGTCATCTCATCGGGCTCATTATTGCAGCCATGCTCATGATTCCATCATGGGCCCAAACACCAGAAGATCTCGCCAAACTCGATCCCGGCGGCCTCTACTATCAGGCTTGGAGTCTCGTCAAACAAGGCGAGGAACTCGAAGCGAAAGAAGACTACGTCGAGGCCTTTACCAAATACCGCAAGGCCCGGTCATTCTTCGACCTCATAACCATCACCCACCCGAAATTAAAACAACGGGAGGGCTTGAAATGGCGAACCAAATCCACCACCGAGGCCATGGAAAAAATCCACGCCAAGGCACTGGCCCAACAAAAGCAGAGGCAGGACGCCGGCGAAACCCCTCTCCTCGAGATCCCCGGAGAAGCGAAGCCACGCCTCGTGATCCCCGGCAAGGTCGATCCAGCGGGAACAGAGACCCGCAAAATCCGAGATCTCCAAACCGAAATTAGCCGACTGCAAGGAGAACTCAGTGGGAGAATCAACCCAAGGGATGCCGATAGCGCCAGACTGCGCGAAAGAATCGCGGATCGTCAAAGCCAGCTCTCCCGCCTCGCCGCCTCTCCTCTGCGCGACCAAGTCGCTGATCTCAACCAACAAATCGAGCAACTCCGGCAAGAAAAAGACGCCATGGCGGCTGCTCGCAACAAGGCGATCGCCGATCAAAAGCTCACCATGCGACGCCTCCAGGCCACTCAGAAAGCGCTCATCGAGGAAAGGGCCGAAAAAGAAAGACTCACCGCGATTATCGAAAAACAAACCCAAATTAACGGTCGAGTTGTCGAAGGCCAACTCGATCAAATCGATGCCCTTAAGGAAACGATTCAGAAGAGGGATGCTTCCTTGGCTGATACAACCCGTGCCATGAAAGCGCTCGCCACCCAGCTTGCCCAGTCCGATAAAATGGTCGGCGAACTGCGGCAGGAACGTGATGTCCTCATCGAGGAACGCGATCAGATGAAATCTCTTTTGAAGATGAACGAAGGCGACCGCGTGCAACAGCTCATCACCCAAAACGTGAGCCTCAGCAAAGAACTCAATGAAGCGAAGGCCAATCTCGATTTGGTCCAGCAGGATGCCAATGCCTCGAAGGATAGCATTCTCTACGCCATGCAGGCACTCGTGGTCGCCAAGGCCAAGATTCAGAATCTTCAAAAATCGAACACCCAAGCCAACCTCATTATGGGGCGTCTTGAGAAACAACTCAAGCAAGCCGAAGGCGATATCCTCGCCCAACTCAATGGCGGACAGCTCAATCAGCGCGGCAAGGAGGAGGTCGCTCTTTTGCGTGGAGTCATCGACAAGCTCAAGGCCAAGATCACCGCCCAACAAGGCGCGGGCGAGCTCCTCCTCAAACAGGCTGCCAAAATCGGAGAAACAGACACCGCCTGGAGGGATGCCCTCGCTCGCATCAACGGCGACAAGAAAACTGAGCTCACCATTGAAGAAATGGAACTCCTCGAGCGGACCACCGCCAATCCCAGCATCAACAGCAGGATACGCCCGAGCCAAGAAGAACTCCTCGCCGGAACCTCAAAACTCCGCACTGAAAATAAGAATCTCAATGCGGTGGCACGTCGACTTTTTACCAAGCAAGACTTCGAAGCTGCCCGGGGAGCGCTTGAACTCATTGTCGATCAGGACCCCGGAGCGTGGGAAGCGATGATCAACCTCGGCATTGTCCAACTCCGACTCGACGACCCGGCCTCCGCGGCCGGTCAATTCCGCCAGTCCATCCTCGTCGCCGGCGACCGGAAGGTCCCCTTTGCCCACTTCATGCTTGGTGACGCGCTTTACCGGGTGGAACTCTTCGAAGAAGCCGAGGCGGAACTGCGCCGTTCCTTGTCCTTTGACCCGAACAACGCCAAGGCCCATATTTTCTTGGGGAATATCGCCGGTGAGACCAACCGCTTGGACGACGCCGAATTCCACTTTCAAGAGGCCATGGTCCAAGATCCAAACCTCTACGAATCTTACCTCAACCTCGCCATTATTTCGCTGCGAAAGGGCCAGAAGGATGAAGCCCGAAAGCTCTACCAGCGGTATCTCCAAAAAGGTGGGCCCGCCAGAGCACTTCTGGAAATCCGCCTTGTCAAATAATTCGCCCTTGGACTTGCTGAGGGGACTGTTCTAGAATCCTTTCGTGGCTAGAACATACCTTGACGACGACTTCCTTCTCTTCTCCGAGACGGCTTGTAAGCTTTTTCACGACACGGCAAAGGACCTGCCCATCATTGATTATCACACCCACCTCCCTTCCGCTGAAGTGGCCAACGATCAACGCTGGGAAAACATCACCGACCTCTGGCTCGGCCTCGACCACTACAAATGGCGCGCAATGCGAGCCAATGGCATTCCCGAATCCCATATCACCGGTGACGCCTCCCCGAGGGAAAAGTTCAACGCCTACGCCGAGACCATCCCCAACTCCCTGCGCAATCCCCTTTACGACTGGACCCACCTTGAGCTTCGACGCTGCTTCGGCATCGAGACCCTTCTCAGCCCCGAGACCGCCGACGAAATCTGGCATCGATGTAACGAACGCCTTACCGCGCCCGATTTCTCAGCCCAAGGCCTCCTTCGGAAATTTCGAGTTGATGCCGTCGGAACCACTGATGACCCCACCGACAATCTTTCCCACCACGAGGTCGCCAACACCTCCGATTGTCCCACCAAAATCTATCCCACCTTCCGTCCGGATAAAGCCTTCTTCGTCGATCGCCCGGCCCTCCTCAATGCTTGGCTCGATCAACTTGGCGAGAACATCGCGACCTTCAACGATCTTCTCGACGCTCTCAAAAAGCGCCAGGACTACTTCCACGAAAAAGGCTGTCGCATGACCGACCACGGCATGCGCTACGCCCTCTCCAATCCCTGCCATGAAAGCGAAGCCGACGGCATCCTCGCCAAGGCCCGCGAAGGCGAGGCCGCCACGCCGGCCGAGACCGATTCCTTCGGAGCCCTCATCATGTATCACGTCGGCCAATGGGTTGCCGAAAAGGACTGGACGATGCAGCTTCATCTTGGGCCCAAGCGGAATCCAAACACCCGGCTCTTTGATCAAGTCGGCCCTGATTCCGGGTTCGACACCATCGGCGATTGGCCTCAGGGCGAGGCTCTCCTTTCCTTCCTCGATTCCCTCAGCGAACTCAACAAGCTCCCCAAGACCATCGTCTACAACCTCAACCCGCGGGACAACGCCGTCCTCGCCAGCGCTTGCGGATCCTTCCAGGAAGCACCCATCCGGGGCAAGGTCCAATTCGGTTCGGGTTGGTGGTTCAATGACACCCTCCAAGGGATGGAAGACCAAATTAACACCCTTTCAGCCGTCGGTCTCCTCTCCCACTTTGTGGGGATGCTCACCGATTCCCGCTCGTTCCTCTCCTTCCCACGCCACGAATACTTCCGCCGCCTCCTTTGCAACATCGTGGGCCAAGACGTCGAGGACGGGAAACTCCCGAACGACGATCAACTCCTCAGCAAGATGATCGGCAATATTTGCTATCACAACGCCCAAGCCTACTTCGGACTCCCCCACCATAACGAAAACCTGCTGGCTTAAGATTTCCGATCCGGTCCAGAACGACTCATCCGGCACAGATAGCATGAGCCAAAATTACTTCATGCCCCGGTCACACATCCAGCGCTCGTTCATCGGACGATTGCCCTTGAGGTGGGCCTGGCCTCTGTGAGAGGCCGTCTCAAAGCCGCCCCTACGAATTCCCTCTCTATGGGACTTATGGTGGAAAGCGCGCATTTTAGGCCCACGCTCTTAAAAAAGAAGAATCCGATAAATTTCTCTTCCGCCAGAAGACCCGCCTAGGGAAACTTGTAATCCCACCCGCAGAGCCCACAAAATCTTCGTCTTTAAGGTTTCTCCTCTAAGTCCTCTATTTCGTCCAGCTCGGAGTCTCCGGATTGCCCATCCTCAAGTTCGCTCTGCGCCAAGAAGACGCCCTTAAGAACCACTAGGGTGATACTCACGCCAAAGAAGAAGAGGAGCATTCCGGATCCCACCAAAGATTCGAGGCTCATTTCCGAGAAGACCCTCCGCGCCCGATTAATTTAGCAAGCAGCGAAACCTTCACGCCCACCCAAAAGGCTAGGATCGAGGGAACCCAAATCCCTACGAAGAGGCCAGCCTCCTTGTCGTAGAGAAACCACAGGGCGACACTGGCGAGCAAACTCACCATCGCTGCCCCTAAAAAATAAGAATCTGTTTTTGTGAACATGTTAGTCAATAATGCGTTCCCCCGCTCGGAAAACTAGTTCATTTTACTATCGTTGGGAATTTGATTAACGCTAAGGAAATTGCTGCTTCAGTCTTGATCTCATGCCGTCCGACCAGCGAGCGTTGCTAGGAGTGCCTGAGCCGAAGGGGCAATTCCAATCCAAAACTATCTCGCTTTGCTCGATCATAGATCAATTCTCCCCGACGAATCTGGGTCCCCCGGTCAGAGAATTTACCGGAATCTATGGGCTAAAGCTTTGGATGCGGGACGGGGAGCTAGATCTTGGATTTCGCAACGTTGTAGCGAGTTTCAAGCGCTTTGAGCTTGACCTCCGCATCTTCAATCTCAAGCAAGATAGACTTCAGGTTTAGCAGCGTTTTCAGCTCATTGGATGATACAGTTGAAACCTCCTCGGCGACGGTTCCAATGCCACTCTTTTTCTTCCATGCGGAGATCGTCGCGGGAGTGACCTTGAATTTTTTCACGGCTTTGGTCTGACCACCTCGTCCTTCGGCTTCGATGAAGTCTAGAATTGTTTTCTTTTGCTCGTCTGTGTATCGCTTCGCTTTCTTTTTTGCCATGCCATTATCCAACCTTATTGCTCGGAAAGAGTAAATTATTATCGGTTCATCGTGAGCAGTTTTTGGATTCAAGTAAGTCATTGCAAGGTGATTGCAGACATCTCAAGTGGTTCGGACAACTCGAATCTGCCCTTTGAGCGAAACGTCTGAGCCGTCTAGGTGACTGCCGTTTTGCCCCCCCCCTTGATACCGCAAAAACGCAGAGTCAAGCCGATGGGAAGTTAACCACTCAGGCAACCGCTTGCCGGGAAATGGTGAGTTGTCCAGATGGGAGCTGCTCTATCGATCCCGATTCGAGAAGGATTGTGACAGCTTCCAGACTCTCGGCGATTGAGGCACCGGTTAGCCTTGAAATCTCGTCCGGACTCGGGAATCGATCGCCAGGCAGCAAGCGTCCACTCAGGAATGCTTCGTCCGCCAAGGCGATGACTTCTGCTGATGAATCCGCTATCTTAGGCTCCACCTGTCGGAACATCGGATTCTCCTTGATGAATTTCCGTATTCCCGGAAGGCTGTAGTTATTGACGGTGAGAGTGTTCATAAGTTTTAGTGAATCGGGTCTTCACAAGAGCCTTCGACCCATCCCTCAAACTGGATTCAGAAAATTTAGTTTTTCCCTCATGATCATTAAAGTCGCCCATCATACCGTTGCAGAGCGATTGGGGGATTTTGAATCCTTGTCCCAAAAAAAATAAAAAAATTCTGGTGGCAGGACGAAGAACGCTCGTCGGGAAAGTCGCCGATTTCTAAACATTCTCTAAAACCCATGCTCCGAAAGATCACCCTCGTGCTGAACATTTTAGTCGTTCTCGTATCGTCTTGTCTCTTCGCATACACATTTTTTGCGAAGGAGGATCTCACCACCCATGCCAGAGCCTTTGGTAACGAGAAGACGCTTGATTACTCCAAACCTGCGATTGAATTGGTCGAACAGTTCATTGAATCGCCAATCACCAGCACGATTATTTCAACTGAGAAGAAGCAAGCGATCGCAGAGGAGGTCGCCAGATATTGGCGATCTCCTCCGGATTACATAACCTCACTAACCGCCGAGTTTGATCGTCGCGATGTCCAGAGCGAATCCGGAAAAGTCGGCCAACTCAAGCAGAAGGTTTGAAAATATTACCAAACCACTCTACGGGAATTAATTTTTGATCTCAGAGTCTTCACCGCTTCGAATATCGTGGCGGGATTGTTCGGGATCTTCCTACTTTCCACCGCTCGAATGGGCCATTTACAGCAGGTTCAGATCTTCTCATTAGCGATCTTTATGAGCATCGTTATGAGCTCGTTTTTGTATATTGACGGACTTTCATTCTTCCGCATTCTCTTTGAATGACACAAGGGCTAGTCATGATCGGAACGAGCGCATTCCACCTTTACTACCAATACAAGAAATACAAAAAGCGACGAGACGGCGCTAGGCACCCCACTCCCGCTTCAAAATTGAAGCCTGACGCTATTAATTGACAATCGTCTCTCCAACTATCAAAAGAATAATTTTCACAATAATCGCTCCAACTACGAGATAGAGCCAAACCGGAACTGACCAACCGCCACCATCCCTTTCCTGAAAGGGTTGACGGCCTTGGTGGGGAAAAGACTGTGGTTCGAGTTCCTCGTCTTCCCAACTGCACGTGTGTTTGACTGCTTTAGAGCTTGAATCACGACCCGGGCTCGTTTCGAAGATCAGCGAGATTGCGGCGCTGATTTGTTCCAAATTCAGGCGATAGCGGTGGAGATCCTTCACCGGAACTTCGGCAGCTTTGGCGCGATAGTGATAGCATAAAGTGGGAAGGGTATTTTCATTTTTGGTGCCCGCTTCAAACTCAAGGAATGAGTTATTGATGATTGTTTTAGGAACGACCACGCCCTTGGCGTCCGGGTGATTAATTTCGATCGTATGAAAAACCTCGGTGGGATACCTCAACCCCAGCGCAAAGGTCCGATCCGACTTATTAATCCCGTGAATTTTTTCGATGATGGCATATGGGATGAATTCGCAAACCATCCTTCCCGATTGAGGGTTAAGCCTCAGGGTCTTGGGGGCTCTGAACTCGCCGCTTAGCACGAGAATGTTTGCGGTGGGATCGTCAAAAACCTCCAGATCGGTTTGAAGTTCGGCCTCTGAACGGGTGCTCTTGACGATCTCAGTAAACATTTTCTGGATGACGGATCTTCCATTGGAATCGATCATGCCACGAACCGCGTTAGCCTCCGCTCCATGAAACTCCTGGCGGACGCTCAGTGAGGCATCGTTTCCCTCGAAGTAATAGGTTTCAAAAACCTGTATAAAGTCTTGTTTTGGAGGTGCTTCATCAATCTGCAAAAAATCTGTGGTATCCTTTGAAATGAGGAGTGCTTTCTGAAAGGGCAGGCTGTTCCAAGTTGCGAGTGATCCTCTTTGTGAAATCACGGTCGGGTCGATCCAATACTGATGTTTGTTGTGAGTCAAAGAGACCACGACGTGATCAAAGATGGGGGCGGGAAGTCTTTCGGTCACCTTTCCTCGAAGACTAACGGAAACGAGAGCCGGATGGGCGTCAAAGCCACATTCGCGGAGAAGCCAGCAAAGGAGGCTCGTCTTTTCTTTGCAGTCTCCAAAACGTCTCTCCCAGATCGTGCCTAGGTCTTCGGGGATGAGCCCGAGTCGACCAATCTCGACCCCCTGATAGCGCACGCGGTCTCGAACAAATGCCATGACTGCTTCGATGAGATCGACGTCTGAATTCGGGTGCTCTTTTTTAAGAGTCGCCAGCTCCAGTGGGAGGTCTTTCCCCGGGTTTTCGGCGCGTTCCCAAAGTCGCGCGATTTCGGAGGCAACCTCGGCCCACGAATCAAAAGAGGTGATGGAGATCTCTTCGAAAGGATTGAACCCGATTGGGAGCAGAGGCGGGAGGTCAAGGGCGGAGACGTTTTCCCTCGACCAAGTCTTGCGAAGGCCCCACTCGGTCTCTTCTTCGCTCAGCTTTGTTTCGAGGTTTTCATCCTGCTGAGACACCGTAAAGGGTTTGTGGTCTTTGGTGAGCCACGAGAAATACTGCCGGCCCACGGGGAGCAAGTGTTCGAAGTTCTCCGAGAACCAATGGTGATTCGGAAATAGGACGTCTGTAGAAACGGTCGAACTTTCGACGTCGATGATGTCACCGGTGCGAAGATCCTGCAACAGAACCAAGGCGGTTATATTCCCGGCGTAGATGCCCTTATCAAGATCCCTTTCTCGCTGGATGACCTCGATCTGATCCAACTCAGCGTAATTGGTCAGTTCTCCTTCACGAAAGATCGAAATGGCATGGATGAGCAGCAACTGGGTCGCCGGATCAAAATCAAATTCGATCCGGCCGGCCTCTTGGACCGCTTGCGGAGTTTCCAGCCGACGGACATATCGGGTGTATCGGGCGCTTTCGTCTGGCGCGAATTGCCGATCGAGTAAGAGCATGGTGACCGGATAACCATCGACTCGTTGGAGATTCTTGACCTTGCGCCTGATGGTCCAAGGTGGCGAGGCCGCTACTTTAAGCCGGGTTCCCCGCAAGGCCAGCGGATTTCGGTGAAGTTCCTCTGGGGCAATACCTTCCATCAGTTGGGTCTTTAACAGATAGGCGGTTCCGGGCCAAGTCCGGAAGATCGCCTTGGACGAGATTGGTGGGACGGGGAGCTGAAGCACTCTCCATGGCTCCGAAAAAAGTCGCGATATTTTGCTCAGGCTCTGAAATGATTCGTGTAAGTCACGACTAAAGATACGCTACGCCTAGCTGTTCTCTCGGAAGTCAAGGGCAAGAGCGATTCTCTTCTTTCCGGCGTCATATCGTGACCAAAACCCCCTCTTTTGACCCGAGTTGCCGGATTCGATCCGCATTCACGGGTTCTTTTTCGGAGTCCTCTTTTACCCTTTTACCCTTTTTCGCATTTCCCGACGGCCCGGGAGGTCTAAAGGTCGAGAATCGTTTTTTCCTCTCGGAGTGCCTGCAAATCGACTTGATCGTGGCTCATCATGGCGGCTATTCCGGTCACTTCCTCCAGACCACGTTTTTTTAAAAAAGCGCGGTCGCTCTTTTTCGAGGCGATGTTAGTTTCACTGGGGAACAAAATTTGAGAAAATTCTCCGATGTCCTTCGCTCTTCTGGTGACACCTTTCCGCCCCTCTTTTACGCGGCTTCGACCAATCGTCGTTGCCGCCCTGATTGATCGTTCCGATGTTTGAAATCTTCGCTAATCCTCACGCCCTTTGGCTCCTCATTCCCCTCGTTGCAGGGCTCATTTGGCGATGGTCGCATACTCCCGCCTCAATCGCGGTTTCATCCACTGATCACTACACGGCGGCCGCCCCGCCCCATTATTTTGCGCCCCGTCACATTTTGCTCCTCCTAGAAGTGATCGCCACGACCTTCTTTGTGATTGCCTTGGCGCGCCCACAATCAGACGTCGAACTGGTCCCCATCACCAAGGAAGGCACCGATATCATGCTCGTTCTCGACTACTCGAACAGTATGGATGCCTTCGACCCTCCCAGTTCGATGGATGATTTCACCGCTCGTAAGGCCATTGCAGAGGGCCGCCTCAAGGACCGCCTAGGAGTGGCCCGTGATCAAATCAACCGTTTCGTGGCCCGCCGTTCCGGTGACCGCATCGGGCTCGTCATCTTTGGCCATAACGGTTTTCTTGCGGTCGAGCCCACGCCCGACCACGATTTCCTCATCGGCTACGTCGAGCAGTTGGAGAACTCCCTCCTCAGCCAGAGTGAGCGAGGCACCAATATCGCAGGAGGCATAAGCCAAGCCATCACCGGGCTCAAAGACTATAGGGAAACGCGTCGCACCATCGTTCTTATCACGGACGGAGACCACACCGTCCCTGATGCTGTCTTCACTCCGGTCACGGCCGCTGAAGCCGCAAAACAACAAGACATCACGATCCACACCGTTGGGATTGGAAGCGATGAACCCTATCTCCTCGGCCCGCTATCCCGCATGGGCGCGACCATTCGCTTCGATACCCGGAATCTCGAAAAAATCGCGGCGATCACCGGAGGACGCTTCTTCCGCGCCAAGGACAACGAAGGATTTGAGGATGTCATGGACACCATCGACTCACTCGAAAAGACGAGCAGACAAAGCCCTGCCCTAGTCTACCAACGCGACCTCTACCCCATGCTACTCAAATCCGGCCTCATCGCCCTCGCCCTTGCCCTCATCCTTCGACACACCCTTCTTCGGGAAATCTCCTAAAAAAGCATTCATCATGGACTTCCTCGCTCTCAAAGATCTGATCTGGATCCTGCCCCTTGTGACCCTCGCGATCGCCGCTGCCACCTGGGCTTACTTCCTGCGTAAGAAAGCCATCACCCTCCTCACTCAAAACGCCGGGCAGTGTCATCTCAAATCCAACGCTTCCCCCATTCGACGCCGTATTCTCGCGATCGTTCTCCTCTCGGCGCTTATCTTGGCCGCGATCGCCGTTCTTCGCCCCATCGGAGGCACCGAAAGAACCGAGTTCAAACGTCCCGCCAAAAACCTCGTTGTCCTTCTCGATATCTCGATGTCAATGACCGCCACCGACACCGATGGCATCAGTCGCAACGACGCGGCAAAGCTCATTCTTCGTGAGTTTATCAACTCCCGGCCCACCGATAAAATCGGCCTCATTTCCTTCGCCGGAGAGACCTTTATCGAAACGCCCGTCACCCTGAACCGAACTCTTCTTCTGAAGCGCGTCAACGACGTCAAACCAGGCGACTTCCTCGTTCCTGGCACCGACATCACCGCGGCTCTCACGGAAGCCCAGAACCTCCTCACCGAAAATCCCCCGCCCGGCTCAGCCATCATCGTCCTCTCCGACGGAGACAATGTCACTGGCTCCGAACCCAAAGAGGTTCTCAGCCAACTCAAGAAGGCCGCCATCCCTGTGATCACCGTCGCCTTCGGGAAAGAAGGCATCCCCGCGAACGTGCCCGGCAGTGCGATGAGCACGCAAGCCAATCACGACACCCTGAAACAACTCTCCACCCCCACCAACGGCCTTTTCTTGAAGGCCTCTCCCAAGGATGTTGACGCCCAAGTTGCTCGACTTTCCGGCCGCGTCGATACCATCGAGTTGAACGGAGAAAACATCACCGCCGAACTCTTTGAACGCCCTCTCGACCTCTACTACTGGCCCCTCTCACTCGCTATCCTCTGCCTTATGATCCATCTCTTCCTCCCCCTTCGAACCAAGACATGGCACCCCCTGACCGCGGCCCTAACCCTGCTCTTCCTGATATCCCAAGCCATCCCGGCCGAAGAAGTCGCAACCTTTGAAGAGGCCCTCGAACTCTCAAAAGAAGAAGAACTTCCCGTGCTTGTTATCTTCACCGGCTCCGATTGGTCCAAGCTCTCCATCACCTTCGAACGCGAAATCCTCAATCATCAGGTTTTCCAAAAATGGGTCGAGACCAAGGTTATCTGGACCCTAGTTGACCTTCCGCGCGTCGGACTTGATGACACGGTCCGCCGCGAACGTCGCGAACTCATGAAGGAGCTTGGCGTTGAAACCTTCCCCATGGCCGTCTTTCTCAATCCCAAAGAGGAACCGATTGGAACCCTGACCCATGACCCGGAGGGCCCGGACTCTTGGACCAAGCGTGCCGACGCCATCCTCGCGGGTAAGACCGCAGAGTCTGACACCGCAGCCTCAGTCGAGTATCTCCCGGAGGAAATCCGCACGATCCTGGAAAACGAAACCTTCACCAGCACTCAAAGAAGCATCGCTTACTACAACAAGGCCATCGAACTCGAAAAGGCAGAGCCCGGATTGAGCCTCAAGTCCAAAGACCGTTTTAAGCTCCTCATCGATCTCTATTCCCGGGCCGCCGAGATTGCGCCGATTGACCGCAAAGATCTCGTCTTCGCCTCCAATCATAAAATGGCACTTCTCCACCATCGCAAAGGCCAATCCCGTTACCCTAAGTCCGAACAGGAACTTATGGGGATGTCGATGCAAGAAAGCTCTGACCCAGTCAAGTTACTCAAGAAAGCAAAGCTCTCATTTGAGACTGCCCTCAGCATCTATAAAGGGGCCGCGCCCTTGAGGCCAAACGACGAGGAATTCAGCGACAACCTCGCCCTCGTTTATGACAACCTTGCTCGCGTCAAAGCCTATCTCGACTTCCTCAAAGCGTATCAAGTCGCGATCAAGAACACCTCCAAGGTCCTCGCTCAGGAGGAACGCTTTGTCAAAAGCCTCGAACGTGAAGTCAACACTCGCCTCGAAGTCAATCGCCTCGCCATCGAAGAATCCGTCACGGCCATCCAGGATCTCATCATTAAGGCCGAGGTCATCAAAGAGACGCCCACCATCCTGTCCGAAGAGGGCTTAAAAGACTATCGACTCGCCGAAGAAGATATTGTCCTCGCCCCCTCCCCACACCGTGAGCGGGAACTCGCAAAGTCCGCTCAACATATCCAAGACGCTCTTGACCACCTCATCGACCCACAGCAGCAGCAGCCTCAACAGGGCGAGGAAGAGGGCGAGGAAGAGGGCGAGGAAGAGAGCGAAGGAGAGGAAGAAGGCGAAGGCAAAAGTGGCGGTCAAAGTGATCAGGAAAACCCGCAGGGAGATCGCCCAGATGGCGAAGATTCCGGGGGACGCCAGGACAAAGAAGAAGACAAGGGTGACGGAGGAGACGAAGACACCACTGAAAACGATCTCAAACGCGCTGAAAAAGAAGGTGGCGATCTCCGCCAACGACTCTTGCAGAAACAGCAAAGTGACTACCTTAGAAAAGGCCAACTTGTCCCCCGGAGTAAAAGCCACTAGATTCCAGAATTTGCCATGTTCCGATTTATTGTGATTCTCATCGCCGTCTCCACGCTCCGTTCCCTCGCGCAAGACTACGATCTCTATCCCCCTCCCGGTGTCATCACGGAATATCGCATGGAGAGCATTAGCATTGTCACGAAGGCTGAGATGGAACTCGGCAAACTTCCGGATCACCCGAAGATCACGTGGCTGGGATATTCCAGTATCCGGCTTCCAAATAAATATGATCCCTACAATCCCGCGGGCGAGATGCAAACCGACAACCGGATCTTCTTCATCGCCAACACTCCCGGCATCATCGAGTTCCCCCCCGTCCCCATCGTTCTCGAAAACAAGGAATTCTTCATCCGTATCGGCGAGATTGAAGTTGCCCGAAATACCGCCTCCACAACAAACACGAAGCTTGAGGTTCTCTGGAACGGCCAGCCAGAGATCCCCAAAGAAGTCCACCTTGGCGAGGCCGTCGAAATCCAGTTCCTTGAGTATGCCCAAAACACCGGAAACTCCTTTAACGAGAGAGCCTCTTTTTCGGAACCTACTAACAATCTCGAAGGGGCCCAATGGCATCAATACGTGCGCTACTCCGGCCGGAAGCCCGTCCCCAGCGACTACTTCTTCACTCATACCCAAGGATTCTTCAGTCGTTACGGCAATCCCGAAAACTACGAGGATAGCGCGCTCAGAGTCGCAGGGGTCAACTACGACGTGCGCAGCTACAAAGCCCGCCTCTATTTCACGAAAACCGGGAAAGCCACGGGTCATCTCAGCGCCACTCTCGGGACTAATCGCAGCGCGTCCAGGCGCCGCACCCACGTGCTTCCATTTGAAATCGACGTTCTCCCCATCCCCCCTCTCCCCAATAACCAAGCCTTCGACACCGGACTCGTCGGCGACTGGCAACTCGAAGCCGACTATCGTCCCAACCAACCCATCGCCTCGCGTGCCTTCACCGTCGATTTGACCATCACCGGACGTGGCAACCCCGACCTCCGAAACGACTTCGATTTCTCAGCGGAAGGCTTCCCCTCGGTCGAGAGCCATCTCTACCCTCGTGTCGGCAGCAACTACGATTCTTGGGAAGCGGAGTTCACCCAGACGCTCCTGCCCACCGGTAAGGTCGGCATCCTTCCCCCCATCACCTTGGCCTCATTCGACACCGTTGCTGATCAATGGCGATTTACCGAAATCACCCCTTCTTTCACCCTGACCGGCTTCTCCGATGTCTCCGCCGCCCTCACTCCCCGCACCTCGCTGGGCCTAACAACGACCCGCCCTGTTCTCCTCAATCTTCCCGTCGCAACCTTCGGAGCCTTTGCCCTCGCCCCACTCCTTCCTTTCCTCTTCGGCTTCGTCCGCAAGCGGCTTGAAGCACGTGACCCCGAGCAAAAAGCACGCGAACGGACCTTCAAAAAACTGATTGCCAATTTCAAAGCCGGACAGGGCACTCCGGAAGCGATCGACAACGATCTCCTCCCCATCCTCCGACACCGGCTGCAATTGCCGTCTGGATCAACCGTGCGCGAAATCGTGGCCGCACTCGATGATCCCGACCTCTCCGTAAGCCTTAAAAACCATGCTGCGTCGACCTTCTCGACCACCGCCAACCCGGTCGATTACCTCGCTCTTGCCAGCCAGTTGGCCAAATTTACGCTCCTGATTCTCTTCACCTTCTCGGGCTTAAAAGGAGCCACTCTTGAGGAAGCCAACGCCGCCTTTGAAGAGGCCAACTACCGCAAGGCCATCGAGGAATACCAAACCCTGATCGACGATGACCCAAACCGATCCTCCCTCTACTTCAATCTCGCCCAAGCCAACTTCCTCGCGAACGATCCCGCGCGCGCCCGCGCCGCCTGCCACACCGCGCTCCTTCTCGATCCGCTCGACAAAGAAGCACGCGATCTCATGAGCGAGATTCGCGAACGCCAAGGCGATCTCACCGTCGCCCGCAATCGTCTCCTCGCTCTCCGCCCGGACCAATGGATCATCCTTGCCGCCATCATCTGGGTCTTCACTTTTCTCTCCTTTGGCATTCGTAAGTTCTGCACCCTGCCACGCTGGCCCGGCTTCGCCGCCGGTGCCCTCGCGCTTGCTCTGCTGGCGACCGCAGCCTGGCGACAAACGCACGACTACGCTTCCGATCAATACATGATTTTGGCTGATGAACTCCCGCGTGAGCCCAAGGCCGGCACCCCTGACTGGAACTACCCGGCGCTCCGTGCCGGACAAATCGTGCAGGTCGCCGAGGTCAACGAAACCCACGCCCGGGTAAAATCATCCGAAAGCAGCTTCTGGCTGCCAATCCGCGAACTTCAACAAGTCTGGTAAATGAACGCTCTTCTTCTCACCCTTGCCCTCGCCGCCCTTCTTCCCGCTCAATCGGTCACTTGGACCGGGCGTCATGAGGCAGCCGTCGAGCAAAGCACCCTCGCCCTCGCCGCCCGCCTTCCAAAACAAACCGCCATCATCGGGAGGACCGGGATTCCCGAAACTCGCGTTGCCGTTTTCATCAACAAAGATGGCCACCTTCTCGCCCCCTTTATCCCCAGCATCGACGGAGAAAATGCGCCCTATCTGCTCTATCAACCTGATGGCTCGCGCCTCAAACTTACCACCGTGGTCGAAAAACCCGATCGCTTCGTGGCCCTCCTTAAACTCGAGAACCCACCCGCAGATCTCCTCCCTGTCAGAGTTGCCGGGGTCATCGACGACACGGTCGTGCTCCCGACCCTCGCCCCCATTGCGTCCCTCGGCGAATCGGCCGGCCTCTTTGTCGATCACCTTGAATTCCCTCCGCTGAAAGACGGCAAGACCATCAGCCTCGATGCCACTTTCTTCTCGGCCGGCACCCCAGTCTTCGATCTCTCAGGGGCACTCGTCGCAACCACCCTTGCCCCGAGAGACAACAACACGCCCGCACTCATGATCCCATCGATTATTGAAGCACTTCCCAAGCTGGCGAGCATCATCGCAGACGAGTCCACTTCTGAACTCCCCAAACTTCCCCAAGCTTTCGAACTCACGCCCGAGGAGAGGCAGGAAACCTACCTCTCGCCCATTACCAAGGCGCGCCAGCGGTTTCTCCAAAGCACCCATCCGAATCCGCTTCCCTGCGTTTTAATCTCAAACGAAAACACCCAGGCCACCCACTCCGCGATCGGCACCATTGTCCGTTCCGATGGCCTCATCCTCACTAAAGCCAGTGAACTGGGCCCGAACCTCCGCGTCCGATATGGCGGTCGAAACTACCCCGGAGTTCTCCTCTCAACCGATGAAGAGACCGATCTTGCCCTCGTCGGCATCAATGAGATCAACTTGCCCACTGTGCGTTGGTCCAACGACCTCCCCCAAACAGGAGCTACCTTGGCCTCTCCCATTCTCCTCCAGGAATCAACCGATGATATGGTCTCCGAACCGACCTCCTATGGAGGCACTTTCAGTGATCTTTCCAAAAAAGGAACCCCCACCGTTCATGAGACCAGCCAAGTCACCAGCTTGGGCCTCACCACCGAGCAACTTGACTCCGGAATCACTATCGCCGCCATCAAAACGGACACCCCCGCCTTCGAATCAGGGCTCTCTCCCGGCGACGTCATCGCGTCAATCAACGACACCGCCATCAAATCGCGTTCTGATCTCACCTCCTTCCTCAACCGTTGTGAAGTTGGTCAAAAGGTCACCTTAAAAGTGAAACGAGCTGACCAACAACAAGAATTCTCCGTCGACCTTATCTCGCCAAACTTGCTCCCGCCCACCACCGGAATCAAAGTTGATAAGGACCCGCCCTTCATCCCGATGATCCCAAGCGTGCGCCGGGCCCCTTTTCCCGATGTCATCGTTCACACCGTTCCCCTTAATGCCTGGGACTGCGGTTCGCCCCTCTTCAATCTTCAAGGTCAAGCCGTCGGATTAAACATCGCGGCCCTCTCACCCTCCCGCACTATCGCCTTGCCACCCGCCGAAGTCCGCGCCGCACTCGGGCGTCTCCTCACCAAAACCCGTGCCTTTTAAATGCCCATGAAAGCCCTTCTTTTCGCCCTTCTTTTCATCGACTCGCTCGTCGCCCAGTCCCCAACCGATCTCGACCGCACCATTCGTAAACTTGTTCCCGATCTCATCGACGCGACCGTTGCGGTCATGCTCGATGGAGGATCGGGTTCTGGCGTGATTGTCTCCCCGGACGGACTCGTCATCACCGCGGCCCACGTCACGAGCGAACCTGGCAAGACGATGAAGGTTCTCCTTTCCGACGGCCGCGAACTTCCCGCCACCAGCCTTGGAGTCGATCATGAAACCGATGGCGCCCTTCTCCAAATCAACACTCCGGGCCCCTTCCCTTTTCGTCCTTATGTCAAAACGAAGACCTACAAAATCGGTGACTGGGTCATCGCCACGGGACACCCGGGAGGGCCCGTCGTAGGGCGCCCTTCTCCGGTCCGCCTCGGTCGCATCAGTGAGGCCGGCACCACCAACGGCTTCAGCGATGCCATCACGACCTCCGCCATGGTCATTTCCGGCGACTCCGGAGGCCCTCTTTTTAATCTAAAGGGTGAGATTATTGGCATCAATAGTAACATCAGCGGCTCCTGGAAGGTGAACAAGCATGTCCCGCTTCCCGCCATCGTAAGTCGCTGGGAAGCCCTCATAAACAGCGAAGCCTTCGGACGCCCCATGCAGAGCCAGGAGCAGCCAAAAGATCTCTTTGACGAACCCTATGCCGAACTCCGAAACCGCTACGAGGAGGCCCTCGCAAAGCACCGCGAGGACGATCCCGGGGCCGCCGCTCTCCTGAAGCGCCCGCGCCTTCTCGATCCTCACCACATGCAGAAATTTCTGAATCGATGGGAACCCGACCCGGAAGCCGAGAAATCCCCTCAATATGGCTTCGAACTCGAGGCCCAGCTCACCCGTATCGTCGCAATTATTCCCGATAGCCCAGCAGCCCAGAGTGGCCTCAAGAAAGGCGATGTCATCACCGCGATCAACGGTCAGCCTGTCGCCAACACCGTTTCACTTGCTCTCAAGCTCAAAAAAGGGGGCGAGATCCTTTTCTCAACCAACAACGGTAAGAACATCTTGCTGAAACCTGCCGTGGTCATTGCCCGAGCCCATTTCCCGCAACCTGTCGCTGGCGTGATCGATATGATCGTCATCGAACAACGCGATGGAGAAACCGAACCAAAGCGGATTCCGCCCGAGGATTTCATGTCAGAGCTCGAATCCATCCGAGTGTCCTTACTAAAATCCGTCGTTCCTCTCAAAAACTCCCGAGGTCGCACCATCGTCAGCGCCACCGTCATTCACGAAATGGGTCAACTCCTCACCAAGGCTTCGGAGATCGAGGACTTAAAAGACCTCACCGCCAGTATCGATGACGAAGAATATCCCATCACCATCATGGCGACCGATGACGAAACAGACCTCGCACTCATTCGTATTAATTTCACCAAACTTGTCCCGGTGAGCTGGGAAATCAAAGAGCCCAAGGTTGGACAATTGCTCGTCACCCCCGATGCCCGCCAACTCATGACCGGAGTCATTACCCAACCGGCCCGTGAAGCGCCCAAGAAGGGCTACGAACTCAATCACTCCTCCGAAAAGCCCAGCGCGTATCTTGGCGTGACTTTCTCCCCCGAGTCTTCAGCCCCCCTGATCGAAACCATCGAACTCGGCAGCCCCGCCGATAAGATTGGATTGCTCGAAGGTGATGAGATCATCGCGTTTGAGGGCGCACCGGTCTCCACGATTGAAGCCCTTGCCGATCGCCTCTCGAAACGCTCACCCGGAGAAAAAGTCACCCTTCGCATCAAGCGTGGTGACGAAGAAGTAAAGCTAAGGCCGATCTTGGATCTCCGCCCGGCAACCGCCGCCGGATCATTCGACCGCTCTGCTTCGCAACGGGATGGCA
>JBLIDI010000050.1:0-18940 GCA_047634075.1 Akkermansiaceae bacterium | reverse complement strand
ATATGATACCGAAGGCCCCAAAAGCGGTCACACCGGCCACCACGACCTCCAACTCCTCCCCGACGGAAACATCCTCTTCCACGACTCTTGGTCCGTCACCTCCGAGATCACCCCTAAAAAGGAAATCGTTTGGAAGCACCACTCCAAGGGAGCCAACGTCCACTCCTTCCAGCGCCTCGCCGACGGTAACACCATGATTGCCGAGAGCGGTCTTGGCCGCATCGTCCACCTCGATCAAGCCGGTAAGATCGTCAAGGAAGTCCCCCTTCCTAGAGACGGTCGCCATCAGACCCGCATGCTTGAGATCCTCCCCAACGGCCACTACCTTTCCTGCGCCGAAAGCCCCGGGGTCGTCACCGAATATGACGCTAACGGAAAAATCGTGTGGGAATACGCCACCAAAACCCGCGTCTTCGGAGCGATCCGCCTGAAGAGCGGCAACACCCTCATCGCCACCGGCAGCGGCAACTCCATTCTCGAAGTCACCTCTGACAAAGAAGTTGTCTGGGAAATCACCAAAAAAATCCCCGGCACCGATATCGAACTCGCTTGGACCACCGACCTTCAAGAACTCCCCAACGGAAACATCGTCATTGGCAACTGCCACGCTGGCGACAAAAACCCTCAAATCGTCGAACTCGACAAGGACCGCAAGGTCGTCTGGACCTTCGACGAATTCGAACTCGTCGGCAATGGACTCGCCTGCTGGGAGATCCTCGATTCCAAACAAACCGCCCTCGTCCGCTCGTTTCTTCAGAAGGAGAAAAAGTAGGGTGAATTCCACCTTCGGCGACAGATCTAGGACTTTGTAAATCATGAAGGCCCAAGGCCAAGCCCTCCCACCAACTCCTTGGCTGAAGGCTCTACTCATACACAAGTCTACGACCTTAGATGATCATGCACCTAACCTCAAAATTGGTGAATCATTACGCTGGGCTTGGCCCTGGAGTGGCCGCGCGGTGAACCTAGGGCGTCACTTCGTTTTAGCCTAGGCTTTACGAGATCTCCCCTTTGGGGCTGGAAAACCAGACTGCCAAAGGATCGACCTTTCTTAGAAAGATCTGAGAAGAACGCCGCCATGATTTTGACTAGCGGAGACTCCAGGGCCAAGCCTTTGCGATCTCTGTCGCAAATCCCTTCAAGAATTCGTCGCAAGCGCCACCACCACTTTCTGTTTAGAAACGACGACCCCGCCCGCTTGCTCCAGCGTGATCACGAAGGCTGCGGGGTTGGTGACAGCGAGGGGATTCCGAATAGGAATCACCGCGGTTCCATCCCCTGCCGGGATATCGAAGACTCCGCCATCGACCGGTTTCTCATCCCGACTCGGATCAACAATCCAAAGCTGGTATTGCTTGTCGCCCGGATCATTCACCGGGAGATTGGTGAGAGTCATATAACCCTGCTGCAAAGCATCACTCCAAACCACTTTACCCGTCATCTTCGGGTAGGCATCGGTGCCTCCGAAATCAGATTCGATGAGATCTTTGGCATTCCCGGCAAGTTGATCGCGCGCCGCTTTCGACGAAAGCTCAGGCGGCGTTTTGACAATCGGTTTGAGAGGCGCCTGTTGCTTTGCCAGCATCCCAATAAAGAGAGCAGCAAAGATGGCGGCGGCAGCCCAACCAGACTGGGGAGAGGAAATCGAGCTCCGCCAAATCGGGGGACGAATGACGGCCGTTTCATTCTCTTCCACAGAGGCATATTTTGAAATCCCCTGCCGTAAGAGTTCCGCGATTCCCGAGGGAAGGGCTTCTTTCGGGACCGCCTCGGTTTCGAGAGCAGCGGCGATGAGTTCAAGCGAGAAGTCAGGGCCGCAATCAAGTTCCTCAGAAAGCTCATGCCAACCTTTTACTTCTGCGGCATCAAGATCGCCGAGGATCCGTCCTGCTTCGAGCTCTTCGAAACGGTAGAGTTTTTCTTGCGGGCTCATCGGTTTGAGGAAAATGAGGGTTGAGCGCTTTCAGCTTGGCGAAGAATGTTTCGCACTTCGATCAAGCCTCGGCGGAGGCGCGTCTTTACGGTCCCGAGGGGGAGTCCGATTTTTTTTGAGATCTCAGAATGAGTCATTCCTTCGTCAAAGTGAAGGGAAAAAATTTGTTGAGTCTCTTGGGGGAGTTGCTTAAGCGCCTCCCGGACGTCTTGACTCTCACAACGGAGAGCGGGCGATGTTTCGGGGGATGCGTGGGGAAGGGATTCGGCCTCAGGCAGAGGTTCGAGAAGGGGTTGTCGGCTTTCTTTGCGGACGTAATCGATGGCACGGCGGCGGGCGAGCATTCCAACGAAAGTTGTCTCGGCTGCGGTTGCTGGATTAAAGCGGTGGGCCGATTTCCAAAGATCGGTAAATGTTTCCTGGACAATATCTTCAGCCGAGGAGTGATCCTTGGTGTATCGTCGAGCGATGGACCAGACAAGACCACCGTATTTTGTCACGCATTGTTCCATGGCGTGTTTCTTTCCTTGGGCGACCTCTTGGAGGACCCCAATCTTGGATTCAATCACTTTTTGATCGCTCACTGACAGCAGAACTCTAGACTGGCATGAGAGATTGTCTATCCCCGATGCCGATCTACGGCATTAGGGATAGAAAGTGATTCGGATATCCTATTACTTGGCAGGTGGAAGGATGACGGTGTCGATGACGTGGATCACGCCGTTTGAGCACTTAATGTCAGCTTTCACCACCTTGGCGGTGCCATTCAAAGTGAGGGACTTTCCCTTCACGGCGAGAGCAATATCTTTTTTATTGAGAGCCGTAGCCTTATCGAGAGTGACGGCAGTCTTGGCCATGACCTTACCCGCGACAACGTGGTAGGTAAGAATGTTGACGAGTTTCTCTTTGTTCTCAGGCTTGAGAAGCTCTGCGACGGTGCCTTCTGGCAACTTGGCGAAGGCCGCGTCAGTTGGTGCGAAAACGGTGAATGGTCCATCTCCGTTCATGGTCTCAACAAGTCCAGCAGCTCCGAGGGCAGCAGCGAGGGTCTTGAATGATCCAGCAGCAACGGCGGTCTCAACGATGGTCATCTTGGCTCCTTTTTTCTCATTGTGATGGTCAGCAGTGGCGGTGGAGGCGAGTGCGAAGAGTCCGAGGATGATGGTAGTGGCTATTTTTTTCATTATTTCTTAATTTTGGGGTTTTTGAGGGATCCCGTCTTGGGAGTCACAGAGGGATTCGACCGCTTTGGAAATCTGGATTCAAAAAAAAAAAAAAAAGATTTTTAGCCCACGCAAGCGCGTAAGCTTCCATGAAACTAAGATCCTCCCTGCCGCTTGCAGTAGTTTCGCAGCTCCGGGTAAACCTTCAGCCGAAGTATCCTCATCTTCTTTCCCTCCGGAAGCCCCCATCAGTCACCGTCCCCGCAATTTCTAAATGGGGTGGGAGTGGCTTCTCATCCGCGATCGGGTCACTTATCGGTCGAAAACCTCGCAAATTCCCTCCCTCTTTCACAAAAGAGACAGATCCTTCAAAACGAATCCTAAGTGTATTTTTCAGACCTTTTCCTTGCTAAGTGTCGTTTTGACACTTATAAAAGGCATGAGTTTCACCTACGACTACGCGAGACCCGCCCTCACCAGCGATTGCGTTGTTTTCGGCCTCGATCAGAACGACCTCAAAATCCTCCTCATCCAGCGCGCCCTCCCCCCCTTCGAAAACGAATGGGCCCTCCCCGGCGGCTTCATCCGAATCGGCGAAGACATCGACGTCTGCGCACGACGCGAACTCGAGGAAGAGACCGGATTGCAGAACGTCTACCTCGAGCAACTCGCCACCATCGGGACTCCCAATCGCGATCCACGCGAACACGTCGTGACCGTGGCCTACTTCGCCCTCGTCAATCTCCTCGAGCACCCGCCCACCGCCGCCACCGATGCGCGTAACGCCGCCTGGTTCTCATTCGATGACCTCCCGCGACTCGCCTTTGATCACAATAAAATTCTCGCACTCGCCCGCTCACGCCTCCGCGGAAAAGTCCGCTACCAGCCCGTCGGCTTCGAACTCCTTCCCAAAAAATTCACCCTCACCCAGCTTCAACACCTCTACGAACTCATCCTCGAAGAGACTCTCGACAAGCGCAACTTTCGCAAGAAAGTCGCCAAACTCGATATCCTCACCGAGACCAACGAAGTCGAACAGGACGTCGCCCGCCGCGCCGCCCGCCTCTACCGCTTCGATCGTTCGCGATACCAAAAACTTGAGAGACAAGGGATCAACTTCGAACTCTGATCCGCTTCGCGCGAGTTCAATGTTCCCAGTGTTCAGCTCCTCCCTCCACACCCAAGGGTCCACAGCCTCAACGAAGCGTCCTAAGATAACCCACAGGAGCGCCCTGGGTCCCACCTCACCACCACCCAAACACCGCATGAAAATCACCCTCCAACAAAAAATCGAAGGCCTCCTCCTAGGAATCGCCGTCGCAGATGCCATCGGGCTCCCCACGGAGGGCATGACTCCCGCAAAGATTCACAAACTCGCATGGACGAAAATTCTCAAACACCGCTTCTTCTTTGGCAAAGGAATGTGGAGCGACGATACCGAACAAACGATCATGCTCACTCAGGCTCTCCTTCGATCCGGAGGCGACCTCAAAAAATTCACCCGATCTTTCGCCTCGGAACTCCGCTGGTGGATCCTCGGTCTCCCCGCAGCCACCGGACTGGCCACCGCTCGCGCCATCATCAAACTTTGGCTCGGCTTCCCACCCACCAAATCAGGTGTCTGGTCAGCAGGGAATGGGAGCGCGATGCGCACCGCCCCCATCGCTGCTTACTTTCTTAACGAACCAGACAATCACCGAACTCATCAAGGCAGGAGGAGATACTGACACCACTGCTGCCATCGCCGGAGCACTCTGTGGTGCTTTCGGAGGCGTCTCAGGTATTCCCTCCGATTGGATCGACACGCTCAACGAATGGCCCACGCCTGTTTCCAAAATGGCTCGGCTTTCATCCGCTCTCCACGAAAAAACAGAACTCCGGATTCGCTCGCGATGGTCTCCATTCCTACTCCTTCGCAATCTTAAATTCCTAACCATCGTTCTGGTCCACGGGTTCGCCCGCCTCCTCCCGACCTCACTCCTTGCTTCTCGAAAGAAATGAACACCCAATCTCCTCTCCTCACCGACCTTTACCAACTCACCATGGGCTATGGCTACTGGAAAAATGACATGGCCAACCGCGAGGCCGTCTTCCACCTCTTCTATCGCCGCGCCCCCTTTGGCGGTGAGGCCGCCATCGTGGCCGGCACCGCTCCCGCCGCCGACTTCCTCCACGACCTCACCTTCACCGAAAGAGAACTCTACTACCTCGCCACCCTCACCGGGTCCGATGGCAAACGTCTCTTCTGCAACGGCTACCTCGACCACCTTCGCAAGCTCGATTGGCAACTCGAAGTCGATGCCCTCCCCGAAGGCGAACTCGCCTTCCCCAACGAACCCATCATCCGCGTTCGTGGCCCCCTTCTCCAATGCCAACTTGTTGAGACCGCTCTCCTCAACATCGTCAACTTCCAGACCCTCATCGCAACGAAAGCGGCCCGCCTCTGCGATGCCGCCGGAGGGGATCCCGTTCTCGAATTCGGACTCCGGCGCGCCCAGGGACCTGACGGAGGAATGAGCGCCAGCCGCGCCGCTTACCTCGGAGGCTGCGTCGCCACTTCCAACGTCCTCGCCGGCATGGAATATGGCATCCCGGTCAAAGGAACCCACGCTCACAGCTGGGTCATGAGCTTCGATACCGAGCCCGAAGCCTTCGACGCCTACGCCGCCGCCATGCCCAACAACGCCGTCCTCCTCGTCGACACCTACGACACACTCAACGGCGTCCGAAACGCCATCCAAACCGGTATCAAACTCCGCCAAAAAGGCCACGATCTCCAAGGCATCCGCCTCGACTCCGGCGACCTCGCCGCCCTCAGTATCGGCGCCCGTCAACTCCTAGACGAAGCCGGCTTCCACAATACCCAAATCATCGCCAGCAACGATCTCGACGACGATAAGATTCGCGCACTCAAAACCGCAGGGGCCCGTATCGATATCTGGGGCGTGGGCACCCAACTCGTCACCTCGGCCGACCAACCCGCCCTAGGCGGCGTCTACAAACTCGGAGCAATCCGCGACAAAAACCACGACTGGAAATACCGTATCAAACTCTCGAACGACCTCATTAAAGTCTCCAACCCCGGCATCCTCCAGATCGCCAGCAAAGGTGACACCCGGACTCTTTTCAACGAAGCCGAAACACCTCGTCCCGAAGGAACGCACGCGCTCCTCGTCCCAGCCGTGAAAAAGGGAAAACGCATTCTTCCTCAAGAAGCAATCGCGACCACTCGCGACAAAGCCCTCGCCAACTGGAAGGACCTCAAAACCAATCCGCGCATCATTCAACTCCACCCCGCTCTCGAACACACAAAACGCCAACTGCTCACCGCCAATGGCTCCCATTCATGAAAGCCCTCCTCGTCATCGACATCCAGAACGACTTCCTCCCGGGCGGCAACCTTGCCGTCCCGAAAGGAGATGACATTATCCCCATCGTCAACGAACTGATGCCGGCATACGACCTCGTCATCGCGACCCAAGACTGGCACCCCGCCGACCACGGAAGCTTCGCTTGTAACCATCCCGACAAAGAAATCGGGGAAGAAATCGACCTCAACGGCCTCGAGCAAATCCTCTGGCCCGCCCACTGCATTCAGGGAAGCGAAGGAGCCCAATTCCCAAGCGAGCTCCATACCCGTCATTTCGATCACATTGTCCGCAAAGGCAGCGATCCCGAGATCGACAGCTACAGCGGCTTCTTTGACAACGGCCACCGCAAAGCCACCGGCCTCGCCGAACTTCTCAAAAGTAAGAGCGTCACCGAGGTCCATCTCGTCGGCCTCGCGACCGACTACTGCCTCAAATTCACGGCTCTCGATGCCCTTATGGAAGGCTTTCGAGTCACCCTCATCCAAGACGCCTGCCGAGGCGTGAACCTCAACCCAAACGACGTCGCAGAAGCGATCGACCATCTAAAAAACGAAGGCAGTAAAATCCAAACCTCGGAAGATCTCCTCGATCCCACGGTCACTCTCTACCGCCCAACCGGCCCCGTGGAACTTGCGCTGCTCGAAAAATCAAACTTCACCGCCTGGCCCCCACGCCTCCCCGATCAGCCCATCTTCTACCCTGTCATGAACCAAGCCTACGCCGAGCAGATCGCCACCGCATGGAACATCCGTGACAACGGCAGCGGCTACGTCACTCGTTTCAAAGTCGAACGTAACTTCCTCAAACCCTACCCCCGAAAAATCGTAGGCGGAAACCAACACGAAGAACTCTGGATCCCCGCCGAAGATCTCGACGCGATGAACGAACACATCGTTGGGCGGATCGAAGTCATCAAGCGCTTCAATCACGAACTCCCCATCGACTAGCCACAGCATCACCAAAGACAAATACCGCGGCGCCCTCCTCGGCCTCGCTTGTGGCGATGCCCTTGGCACCTCCGTAGAATTCAAACCACGAGGAACCTTTGAACCACTCACCGACATCGTGGGCGGTGGCCCCTTCGGCCTCAAACCCGGTCAATGGACCGACGACACCTCTATGGCACTCTGTCTGGCAGAAAGCCTCATCGCGAACAATGGCATGAAACTCGAAGATCAGCTGGAACGCTACCTCGGGTGGTGGAAACATAGCGATAATTCAGTGACGGGAGATTGCTTCGATATTGGAACAACCACCAGCATCTCTCTAGCCGTCTTCGAGTCCACTGGCGAAACCTACGCCGGATCAGAAGATCCAAGCACCGCCGGCAACGGGTCCATCATGCGTCTCGCACCCGTCCCCCTTTTCTATGCCCAAGCCGATACCGAGACCCTCCTCGAAAACTGCGAACTCAGCTCCGTCACCACCCATCGGGCACCCGCAGCCCTTCACGCCTGCCGACTCTTCGGACTGCTTATCCGCAACGCCCTTTCCTCTCAAACCAAAGACGCGATTTTCGCCCACAACGATGCTTTCTCAGATGCCCCAACCTCCATTCAACAAATCGCGAGCCGGACATACCTCGATATACGCGGCACCGGCTATGTTGTCGAATCCCTCGAAGCCGCTCTCTGGGCTTTTGAAACGACCTCCTCTTTCGAGGAAGGTGCGCTCAAAGCCGTCAACCTCGGTGATAATGCCGACACCACTGGAGCCGTTTTTGGCCAAATCGCAGGTGCCTTTTACGGCGAGAAGGAAATCCCGAAACACTGGCTTAAGAAACTCGCGTGGAGAGAGAAAATTACCCGGATCGCCGATCAGTTGAGTCACCTTGCCAATCGGTAGACCTGACCGTTGGAACCGGGCAGGTTGTTGATCTGCCTACAGACTATTTCGTCTCTTTTTTCTTCATCCTCAACCTTTCGTAAAGATCAGCCATCCCTCCACTGAGCGCGACGCCATTCTCCATGGAGTCGCGTAGGGTTTTCATCAGTTTATCTTCGGCTTCACCCAGAATTTCGCTGTCACGCAGGACTGGATCGACCTGCTCGAGCCTTAGAAAGGCCAACTTAACCTGCAGTTCCGCATACGTCTCATCGGGCTGCGCACGATAGAAATCCAGTGCAACTTGAAAACCGGTCTTGTCCAGGGTTTGTGCCTTGATCTTATCGCTCAGATCCGAGGAGTCGCTCAGGTATTTCGCCAGACTCCTGAGGGAATTTAAATAGCCAAGAGCGGCAAAACCATTGCGAGGTTCTGCCTTGAAGGCGGCGCTCGAAAGCTCATGAGCTTCATTCAACAATGGAAAGGCTGGCCCGAACTCACCCGATGAACCCGACTCGGACAAGCACTCACCAAGCTTGGTCAAAGCGCGGCAATAAAAGTTCAGAGCGACCGGATCATCCGGGTTTTGCTCTCGATAAATACGGGCGGCATAAAGGGCGGCGCGATACCATTTTTCAGCCTGGTGAGCTCTCTTTCTCATGAGGGCATCGCCCAAGGCAATCTGGTTGGTTATCAAGCACCACACTCCTTCAAAGTCGGCAGGATCATTCGTGTCCCAAGCGACAGATGCCTGCACGGCCTTCTTTAAATATCCGATTCCCTCTTCCTTTACCTTTTGCTTCTGAAATGAAATCCAATAGGAAAGTTGACTCAGGGAGAAGTAGAGCTCCGTTTCCATACGGAGAACCCGTCGATCATTCCTGACATCTTCCGCAAGGTTTCCAAATTCCTTGATGACGCGAAAGTGACGATCACGATTCATCTTCAAAACATCCTCCGGTCTCCCGTAGATCAGCCCCATGGCCATACGATGCAGGCATTCCACGACCAACAATCCGCCATCAGGGTCGTCTGAAAACTCCTCCCGATAGTTCAAGGATCGATCCAAGACATTCTCAAAATCCTGGAACAAATTCTCTTGAGTAAACCGGCGCCCACTCGTGCCAAGGTTCACCTTCGCCAGATCCAAGTCTGCCATGATTTGGAGCTTCAGAGCCTCCTGATCCCGCAATCGGGACTCAAGAAGATTGGCGGCAATTCTGGTAGAAGTTTGCAGATGCACTAATTCTTTCTGCCGGTTCTCACCCCGGCAGACTGCATGAGCCTGAGACAGCGCGATACTCCCTTTTGCCAAGAGGGCGGCCCGCCAATTCGGATCCGCTTCCACAGCCAAATCCGCCAACTCACGCGCCTCCTCAAGATCACCCTCGGACCGGGCAAGGGCTATCATATCGAGGAGAAAACTCCGAGCTGCTGAATCTGTCCGATCCTCGCGGCCACCCTCAGCCCTGATTTCCTCGAGGAAACTCTCTTTTCCTGTCGATATGAATGCAGTCTGAGCCGTGCCATATGGATTATCCTGCATGAGGATGAGAACCTTCTTGGTATTCTCTGAGAGAGTTCCCTCCAGAGATTTACGTGTTACCCCTGCAATAAATTGCCGGGTGGATTCAAAGCGATCCCGATAGATGATCACGGCAATCTTCTCCTTGTAAGTGGCACTCCCAAAAACGAAGGCGCCTTTCCCTACAGAATTTTTCAAGCCATGAACCGCGCGTGCGATTAAGGTATTTTCAATCTCGGCGAGAACGACCGAATTAACGGTTTCCGGCTGAGCCGTCGGCACCCTCGCTTCCAGAGCGGGCTTCCGGGAGACGGATACCGCAAACCAAGCTGCGACGATGACCAGCGCCGCCAGCGCCAACGCCACCAGCCTGCGGCTTCTTTTGCGTTTCTCCTCACGGGCCTTCCGCTCAAGATACCTCTGCCGCATCTCGTCCGGTCGACTCCAGATTTGAAAAATGGCATCCTGGGCCTCGTCATGACTCTCCGCGTAGTGAAGTTCATATCCGCTCGCAGCGAGCTCCCTCAGATAATCTTCCTGCAGTCCGCGACGTTTCTCAAGCAGGCTTTCAGCCTCAGAGTTGTCGAGAGGGTCGTCGATGGCTTCCGCAGTCTGATCCCGATCACAACCCGGCCCCACCAGGATCAAGTGGATTTGCTTTCCCGCCAATTCAGCGCAAGAGTGTTCATACCGCAAATATGAAGACTCCCCGGGTTCATCGGGATGAACGGGGCCATAGCTGCTGCCCAGCAACTGCACAAAAATCCGGCAACGTTCAATCTTCGCGCGAATCTCTGATCCAATGTCCTCTCCCTCCAGTCCCCAAATATTGGTCGTCTCCACGTCACCTCCCAAGGTGCTGAAGATATCCTCAATCTTTCCACGCAGCGTTCGGAGCTCCTTTGTCACGCAGGAGAGATAGACTCGTGTTGGGTTTGGCTCGGTATGACTCACGGATTTGCCCTTTCGTTTCAATTTACCTGAACCTGACAACCTGCCCGGATTCTAAAAGAACGAAACTCATTGATTGTCCTTTTCTGAGATAGGCCCATTCTGGAAGTAATGCACCTGCTGCCATTGAAATATCTTCAAGCCACAATCCGATTGTTGCTGGTGATGAGTGCCGCTATTCTCCAAAATGCCAATTCCGCCCCGGTCCTCTCGGAATTCCTTGCCAGCAATCGTGATTCATTAAGCGACGAGGATGGCGACTCGAGTGACTGGATTGAAATTCATAATCCCGCGCTCACCCCTCTCGACCTCTCGGGATTCACCCTGAGCGATGACCCCGAACTCCCCCAAAAATGGGCCCTTCCTGCCGGGACCAGCCTCCTTGCCAATGGCCGCCTCGTAATCTTCGCCTCGGGCAAAGACCGCACCACCGGAACGAGACTTCACACCAACTTCGTCCTCTCCGCTTCCTCCGGCTCCCTCATCTTGAGCGATCCTGCCGGCGCGTTCATCTCGGGATATCTCGACTACCCCAAGCAGCGCCGCGATATCTCCTACGGCACCAACGGGGTCGATCCAAGCGGCTACTCTAGCCCGGCGACCCCAGGAGCGATCAATGCCAACCCGCTCGTGGGATTTGTCGCCGACACCGTCTTTTCAAAGAAGCGTGGGTTCTACGACGGATTCTTCGTCGCTGAGATTACTTCCGCCACGCCCGAGGCCTCCATCCGCTACACCTTCGATGGCTCAAAGCCGTCTCCGACAAGGGGCATTGTCTACACCGGATCGTTCCTTGTGACATCGAGCACCGTCGTCCGAGCGATCGCTTACAAGGAAAACCTCGTTCCGACCAACGTCGATGCCCAAAGCTACCTCTTCACCGGAGACATCATCAATCAGACCGAAATGAATCCAGCAATCACAGATTCCTTCACCTACCGCGATGAGATCGAGAACGCCCTCAAAGCACTTCCCGTGGTCTCCCTTTCCTTTGAGGAAGACTCCGTCTTTGGGCCGACTGGCATTTACGAAAACCCCAACCTTAAAGGCCGGGGCAGCGAACGCGAGATTCACTTTGAATACTTCGACCCCTCGGCTCCAAGTGACTCTATCCACGAACCGGCCGGCATGCGCATCCATGGTGGCAACTCGCGGGAACACCCCAAGAAACCACTCCGAATTTACTTCCGCGACGATTATGGCGATTCACGGCTCGAACATGACCTCTTTCCCGACTCACGGGTGAGATCCTTTAAATCCATCCTCCTTCGCGGCGGTGGTCACGATGCCTGGACCTTCGACAGCCGATGGGATGAGGCCACCTTCATACGCAATCAGTTTCTCCACCAACTCCAGCGCGATATGGGGCAGACCTCCCCGCATGGTCGTCACGTCAATGTCTTCCTAAACGGTCAATACTGGGGCCTCTATGAACTGCAGGAATTCCCCCATGAGCACTACAACGCCGACCATCATGGCGGCGATCCTGCCGACTGGGATGTCGTCAAACATGGACAAGAAGTGGAAGCCGGAGACGGTCTGGCATGGGAGGCTCTGATCGCCCTCGCTCGCAATGGCATCGCTTCCACGGAACAATACGAAGCGATACAAGAATACCTCGATCTTGAGAACTTCGCTGATGCCATGATCCAGCGGATCTGGGCCAGTGATGAGGACTGGCTCTCACCCTTTTATCGCGATGGTTTGGATGTCTCCACTTTCCTAGACGACAAAAACTGGTATGTCGCCCGCAAGAGCCGCAACGGAACCTCAAAGTTTTTCTTTTATAATTGGGACGCCGAGATGTCGATGGGCATCCCGTTTTCCGGAGTGCGCACCTTTGAAAATGACTTTTCCCAGGTCGCGAACAGCCAGTCTCCCGGGTTCATTTATGATGCCCTCAGGCGCTATCCCGAGTTCCAACTCTTCTTCGCCGATCGGCTTCAAAAGCACTTCTTCTACGGCGGCACTTTCACGACCGAGCCTTTGAACAAAGTCTGGGATCGCTACACCGAAACGGTGCGATCTCCGGTCGTCGCTGAATCTGCCCGCTGGGGTGTGCAAGCCTGGCTGGAGCTTGACCGTCCCTTCCCGTTTACCCGCAATCGGGAATGGCTCCCGGCCGTCGCGTGGGTCCGTAATCAATTCATCCCAAACCGCACCCGGGTCGTCCTCGATCAATTCCGAAGCGTTGACCTTTACCCCGGACTCAACGCCCCGATTGTCACTCCTTTCCAGAACCTCTCAGCCACGCCCATCGATATCAGGGTCACCAGTGACACCGAGGAAGGGACGATCTACTACACCACGGATGGAAGTGATCCACGCACCCCGGGCGAGACCTCCCAAATCATCTTGGTCGGTGAAGATTCTCCCCTTCGGGCGCTCATTCCAGACGCGCTGATCGATCGTCAGATTGGCTTCTCCTGGCGGGGCGTTGCCGATCCTTCCAACATCGCCGATTGGACTAGCGGCACAAACGGGGTCGGCTTTGAACGAGGAAACGGCGAAGGCTACCGCCCCTTCATCTCCACTCCGCTTGATGCCATGTGGGATACCAATGCCACCGTCTATCTTCGCTACCAATTTTCCATCCCCAACCAAGCGGCGCTTGAGAGCATCAGCTCGCTCATACTCCAAATGCGCTTTGACGATGGCTTCGGCGCTTATCTGAATGGCTCCCTCGTGGCCTGGGCAAATTTGGGGGAAGCCACCTGGGATGCGACCGCTTCTGCGGCAAATTCCGATCCTGATGCCGTTCGCTTCGAGCCCTTCGATCTCTCAGCCCAAATCGGACAACTCCAAGTCGGAAGAAATGTCCTTGCGATCCACGGACAAAATCGCTCCATCCGCAGCAGCGATTTCTTGATCGAAGCATCCTTGAGCTCCAGCACCGCGACCCCCGCCTCGGTATCTGCGGCTGCGCGGCCTTACGATGGCGCACTCCCCATTAATCGGAGCACTCTCATCAAGTCCCGGGTCCTTGACGAGAGAGGTCAATGGTCCGCACTCAACGAGATTTACTATACCATCGCCAACCCGGCCTCTTCGCAAAACCTCCTCGTTTCTGAAATTCATTACCACCCGTCCGATGCCACATCGCCGGAGGAACTGGCCGCTTCGACGAACAAGGATGACTACGAATTTCTCGAACTCTTCAACACCTCGACAATCGTTCTTGATCTCAGCGATTGCACCTTTGACCGCGGGCTCACCTTCACCTTTCCCCAAGGCAGCAGCATCGGCCCAAGAAGCCGCGCCCTCATCGTCAGTAACCGCAGCGCCTTCATCGCAAGATACGGCAGCGGGCTCAATGATCTCATTCTAGGTGAATTCGAACGCGGATCGAATCTCTCCAATGGTGGCGAAACTCTTTCGCTCCTCACCCCCGGGGGAAACCTCATTTTTACGTTCTCCTACAACGACAAGGCTCCCTGGCCGATCGCACCGGACGGCATGGGCCCGAGCCTTGTTTTACTGCAAGCCGACACACCTCCGGCCTCATTAGGGCAAGCTGCCAGCTGGCGTCCCTCCAACCTCAGCGCTGGCAGTCCGGGCCAACCGGCAGACATCTCATTCACCGAGTGGGCCGAGCAAAACTACGGGACCTCCACCAAACCCGGGACCCGTCCTGCTGACATCGCCCCTGGCGAAACGGAGTCCAATCTCATCCGTTACTCACAAGGATCAGACCTCAATCGTGGTCCCCTTTGGACCAGCTCAGTGGTCAGCGGGGGCGACGGTCCGCGCCAAACCTTTACCTACCGAGCCCGGACCTCGCTCGCCCATGTTTCCCTCGTCCCCGAGATCAGCGACGACCTCATCAACTGGGAACCCAAGGCCATCACCCTTGCCAGAATCCCGCAGGTTGATGGCATCTCTCTTATCACCATTCGTGCTCCCGACCCGCTCCTACCCGGGCAAAGAAGGTTCTTCCGGCTTTCCGCCATCATCACCCCTTGACCGATCTCGAGACCCACGTTCTCCTCCTGCCCTGCGCACTTTCAACTGACACACCGCCTTGGAATCTCATTCGTTGGCATCAGATCTCGGGTTGAGAATTTAAAAATTTGGAGCTAAGAGAGCCGAACACTTTAACGCACCACACCCAACGATGAAGAATCCCCGGAACAAACACTTTCTCTTAGCGATTCTCGCCTTCTCTCTGTTTTCGGAAGTTCAGGCGGAACCAAACGTTGAGGTCCTGGTGAAAAGTGGCGACTCTGCGTCCACCGCCGATCGCTTCCTCTACTATGCCAGGCAGAATAACAGCCACCACCGGCCGGCATCTTTTATGACGTCAGTTCGTCGGGATTTTGGTGAACGTGGCATTCAATTCACCACCTCAATCAATCCCAACGATCTCAACCTTGAAAAATTCAGGCAATTCGACGGGGTCTTCTTCTTCGGAAACCACGGGGTCTTTACCGCTGCTCAAAGTAACGACATCGAGAGCTACCTCAGCGATGGCGGGGGCATGGTCGGGATGCACGTGATTGCCTATGTCGCCCGGGGCAACCCTACTCTCAGCCGGCTTTTGGGAGCATCCTTCCGCGGGCACCATGCCATCCAAACATTCACCTCCCCGCTCATTCAGTCTGCCGAGTCGTATCCCAGGAATCCCGATTTTCCTTTCACGGATGGCGGGACCTACGACTTCGCACCAGATCACCCCATCTTGGAAGGTCTTGAACCCTACACCAGTGCCGATGAGCCCTACCTCCACCAGACGCTGAATCGTGATATCGTCCTCCTTGCTTATCGGGATGATTTTGGCAACTGGGATGAACCCTACACTTGGGTCCGGCACGAGGGAAGCGGGCGCGTCTTCTATCATGCCAATGGACACGACGCGCGGACCTGGTCGCAACCCAACTTCCGGGAACTCATGATCCGGGGAACCTCGTGGGTCTCGAGGGCTCATGCTCATAGCCATCAAACCCTCTTCCCCCCCCTCTTATCGGCACAAGGAAATCTCCAACACATGAGTCTTGTCGAGACTTCAGAGGGTCCCGAGCTTGCCATCCACACCCGTGGTCAAGAGAGCGCAAGGCACGGAAGGCAGCTACCGGGAGACGATGAATCTCTCCAATACCTGCTCACCGAAACCTCCAGCCACACCATGTTTGGAGATGACCAAATCATTCTGAGAACGAAGGCGCAATCAGCAGATCAGGAGCTTGGGGTCCTTCTGGCCGGACACTCGCGCTATCCGCAATTGATCGCGCTTGCCACCGGACCTGCAGGAGAACTCGAGGCCGGTTTCCGCTTCTCCGCAGATCAGGACTTTCCCTTTGTCAGCGACACTCAAGACACTTTTCTTTTCTCTGCCCGGATCGAGGACTCGGCCGGGGGCAACCAAAAGAAAGTCGTGGCCCTCTCCCAAAATGGTGTTCTCACCCCCTTGCTTGTCGAAGGAGATCCTTTCGGAGAAGATCCAGCCACGACCATTATCGGGCTCCCTGAAAATCCCATCTATTGCTCCGGCTCCACTGAAGTGGCCATCATCGCCCAACTCCAAATCCCGTCCTCTCCGGTCGCCACCCACATCCTGACCGGGACCCCAGAGGCACTGACATCTAGAGTCACCACCGGAATCACTTCCTCTGGCCTTCCTCTTGATTCCTTCTTTGAGGAATTCCTTCAACCCTTCGCCATCAAGGAGGCCCACCTCTACTTCACGGCCCGGCTCGGAGGAGGATCCACACTCGCCACAAACGATGAAGTCATCGCCCGCACGAACCCACTCGGAGAGAGTGTCATCCTACTCCGCGAAGGTGATCTTGTTCAGGCACAGCCCCTCTCCTTTCCAGCTGATCCCATCACGCCAACCCTGCGTGAAAACGATCTTCTTTGTGTGGGTAAGATCGCCGGGAAGGCAAGCCTGATTTCCGTGGAAACGGGACGCCCCCCTGCCATCCTCGTCAGCGAAGGAGAGACCCTCATGGTTGAGGGCGAGTTTCATACCATCGCCAGTCTTCGCTTAACTTCCATGATGGTTTCAGCCCGTCAGGTCGTTCTCCCCACCCGTCTCATCGCATCCGATGGCATCACCGAAAGATCATGTTTGCTGCAAATTGGCTCCGGGACAATCCGTCCTCTCCTTCTCGAAGGACAGCAAATCCAAACCCCAGGCGATCACTTCACTGTTTCCGAAATAAGCTGCCGTCCCACCGGACCTCACGGTGGCGGTATCCATGACACTCAAATCCGCGTTCTGGCCACTTCCGCCCTTGGAGAAAGCGCCATCGTGGCAATCAATAACATTGATGATCTCGACCAAGATGGGATTTCAGATACCGTTGAAATCGCTTTCGGGGGATCATTGGTAGATTCCAATTCTCTCATTCCCCCCGGATATCCTACAATCCTGTCGACACCGGAAGGCGCCATGACGCTGAGCTACTGGCAACAGATCGAGACAAACGCTCATTTACAATACACCATTGAAACGAGTCCAGACCTCCTAAGCTGGACTCCAACCAGCTTGGAAACTTCTCCTGCTCAAGATCAGTCGGGAGTGGCTGCCAACTACAAAAAGATGACTGCTACCATCACCGCGACGGAGGAATATCGCTTCTTCCGCTTTACTTTCTAGGACACCCTACTCGCCCAGCAACTGGTCTTTGAGAGCCTTGCCACTCGCCGTGAGGCTGACCTGATCGTCGGGGGTCCACAAGAGTTTGTCAGGCCCCGCCGCCCGGACTTCAATCACACCTGAGGAAAGCGGATGGATGGCAAAGGGGATCCCAAACCGGTCCGTCAGTTCCTGCCGGACATTGATTCTGGGATGCCCCGGCGGAATCGGAGCGACCCGCTGGACATTTCCCCCGGTGAGCTTTTTGACAAAATCGCGATTGTCTCCAATTGGACCTCGCTGACCCACTTTCACGAAAGAAAGATAATCCTGGAAAGCCAGTTGGATCAATGCGAGTTCCTGCTCAGCAGAAACCTCACCCTTCCCAAAATTCAAGGCAAAAGGGGCGTCATGAAGAACCAGCACTTCCGTCCTCGATCCGGGAGTTTCTTTGAGCTCTGCCAAAGGCTTGGCATCACCCTGAGAGACGGTCTGATCAGGCATTCGAAAGAGAAATACCCAAAGAACGACAAGTCCCCCCACAATCACAGACGTGGTCTTCATCAGAAAATTAGACCTTCATGAATCCCACAGGGGGCTCGGGGTTTGCGATATCGTAAAATCGATTCAAATTAGGAAAAACGAGGGATAATTGCGGCTTGGAAAGCCCGAACCAACACGCCATTTCAGTAAAATATTCGTCGACAGAGGTCGTCGGAATCATGCGACCCCGACCGACATCGAGTGGGTTATCAACATAAAGCTCCGGATACTCTCCAAAGATTTTTCCGCCATCAACAGCCCCTCCCATCACCAGTTGGTGCCCTCCCCAACCATGATCGCTTCCCTGCCCGTTCGAAGTCAAACTGCGTCCAAAATCTGAAGCCGTGAATGTTGTCACCTGATCGGCCAAACCGTCGCCATTTAAGGCAGCATAGAAATCACCCAAGGCCGAATCCAATTGATCGAGAAGACTTTCATGCGGGGTTAGAAGGTCTGAATGCAAATCCCACCCATCAAGCATCACAAAAAAGGTCTGTCGGCGAACTCCCAATTCTTCCCGCGCTTTGATCACGCGAGAAACCATTTTTAGCTGGTCACTCAACTTGCCCCCTCCGAATTGTGATGCGCCGCCCGGAACACTTTCGAGAGCATCTCGGAAGACCTCATTGAGTTCGATGGCATTCTTCTTCCGCCGAATAAATAACTTCTGCAGGAGATTCTCATATTCCAAATCCAACTGGCTGTTTACAGCCTTCTGCCCGTGGGCCCACCGTGCCTCATTCCACTCCCGCAGTCCCCGGCTTCCGCCAGGTCCAATGACGTAGGGAAAAGTCCCCGCGGCGGACTGAATGACATTGATCCCACTCACCGAGATGGCCGATGCAAAATTCTGGGGACCGTTCAAATCCGTCAGCAAATCAGAAAGCCGTCCCATCCACCCACTCGTCGAGGTTCGATCGGGGAGCGAGGTATGCCATTGCCTCTGCTGATCGGAGTGAGAAAACAAACCATCGGGAAGTGAATTAAAATTCAGCTTGTAGTCTTGCTTTGTGGTCGGTTGCTGCAGAGTCCCGACATTTGCAACGAGGGCCG
>JBLIDI010000049.1:0-18954 GCA_047634075.1 Akkermansiaceae bacterium | reverse complement strand
GAAACAACATCATCAATGGCGTCGCCACCGCAGTAAGCGAACCTCAGCTTTGGAAAAAGTCACTCGTCGCCGGGCAGACCGTAAAGTGGTATCATGCCTATCTGCCCACCGCCGATCGCGGCGGTGTCTTCAAGACGCTGGGGACAGAACTCAAGGACAATTTCGCGAACCGCGGCAGCTATCGTATCGTAGTCGAAGGAACCAAAAAACAGATGCAGAGCTGGCTTTCCGCGCTACGGTTCGACTCATAATGACCGCACCTAAGACCGCCCTCATCACCGGAGCCAATGGAGGCATTGGCTCCGCTCTCGCCCGCAAACTTTCCGCTGCCGGCTCCCGCCTTGTTCTCGCCGGACGAAACCGTGATGCCCTCACCGCTCTTGCCTCCGAACTTGGAGCCAAAGCTCTCATCTGTGACTTCACCATTCCAGATCAAGTCGCAACGACCGTCATTGACGCGATCGCGGAACTCGGGGAAATCGAAGCGGTCGCGCACTGCATCGGATCCATCCTGCTGAAACCGGCGCACCTCACTTCAGTTCAGGATTGGCAATCCGTCATGGACACCAACCTGAACTCAGCCTTCTACCTGCTGAGTCAACTGAGTCGTCCGATGAGTAAGAGCGGCGGATCCATCGCCTTCGTGACCTCGGTCGCAGCTGAAAAAGGACTCTCTAATCACGAAGCGATTGCTTCAGCCAAGGCGGGCTTGGCCGGGCTTACCCGCTCCGCAGCCGCAACTTATGCCAAGAATCAGCTCCGCGTGAATTGCGTCGCCCCAGGCCTTACTGACACCCCCCTCGCCGCGCCCATCACCCGCAATGAATCTGCGCGGAAGTTCTCGGAAGCGATGCATCCCCTTGGCCGCCTCGGCACTGCCGACGAAATCGCGAGCGCGCTCTACTTTTTATTGTCGCCCGACAACACTTGGATCACCGGACAGTCCCTCTCGGTTGACGGCGGCCTCTCCTCCCTCCAGACCAAGTAGAGGCTCGTTTAGCCTCCGTGCCAGTGGAGCTTCTTGCGGAGTGTTTCGTAAAAGGAATGCCCCGGAAGTCTCACCACCCGGAGCCTCTCCTCGTGGCAACTGACTCGCACCACGCTGTCTTTTTCGATTCTTAAAATATCGCGACCATCGACCGAAAAGAGGATGGGTTCATCACCGTTTCCCGCCGGAGAAAGCTCGATCACAGAATTTTGTCCGACCACCAGGGAACGATTGCTCATGCTGTGGGGACAAATTGGGGTGATCACAAAAACTCCCGCGTGAGGCCCCAAGAGCGGTCCTCCTGCAGCCATGGAATAAGCAGTGGAACCCGTCGGAGTCGCCACGATTAAGCCGTCGGCCCGATAATGGTTCAAAAGTTCGCCATCAACCCGGGCTTCTAACGAGACCAGGCGACCCGTTTCGCCACGCATTAAAACTGCTTCATTGAGGGCCAGAAACTCGTGGGCCTCACCGCCATCCTCAATCATCTCCACTTTGAGCATGCTGCGCTCCACGATATTCATCTCGCCTCCCGCGAGATGATCCACCAATAAATCGATCTCCTCTTCGGTGCAGGCTGTCAAAAAACCAAGGGTTCCAATGTTGACCCCCGCAATCGGCATCGCACTCGGCCCCATCCGGTGAAGCGTCTCCAAGAGGGTCCCATCGCCACCTAACGAAATGACAAGATCTACCCCGGTCGTGAAATCAACCTCTCCTACCTCACCAAGTAAGCTGGCTGTTTCCTGCTCCAACACCACCTCAATTCCCCGCTTCAACAAACAGTTGCGGACATTGCTCACCGCCATTGGAGCTTTGGGCTTTCGGGGATGGGCAACAATGGCAACTTTCACGGGGTTACCCCTACCATTCCCAACGAACTCCCGCAATCGTTCCTTGCCTCTCGGCCCTCACAAAGACATCGTTTCGCCATGCCGCTCTCCCCGGAAGAAGCCGATCGCTACCTACGCCAGACCATGCTTGCCGAACTCGGCGAAGCCGGTCAGGAACGGCTCAAGAACTCCTCCATCCTCTGCATCGGCACCGGAGGACTCGGCTCACCCGCACTGCTTTACCTCGCCGCCGCCGGCGTTGGAAAAATCGGCATCATCGACCCCGATCAAGTCGAGCGCTCAAACCTCCATCGCCAAATTCTCCACGACACCGACCGCGTTGGCACCCCTAAGCTCGATAGCGCCCGCAAGCGTCTCTGCCAAATCAACCCTCTCGTCGAAGTGGTCTCTCATCCCGGCCGTTTCGAGCCCGGTAACTGCCTCGATCTCCTCTCCCCCTACGACGCCATCCTCGATGGCTCCGACAACTTCCCCACCCGCTTCGCCGCCAACGACGCCGCTTACTTCCTCAAAAAGCCCCTCATTCACGGCGCCATCTTCCAGTTTGAAGGACAAGTCACCGTCTTCGCCCCCCACCTCGGCGGACCCTGCTACCGCTGCCTTCTCCCCGAAGCTCCGCCGGAGGGAGCCGTCCCGACCTGAACCGAAGCCGGTGTCCTGGGCGTGCTCCCGGGAATCATTGGAAGCCTTCAGGCCATGGAAGCGATCAAGCTCTTGGCCGGACTCGGCAAGCCGCCACTCGGTCGCCTCATTCACTACCGCGCCCTCACCACAGCCTTCCGCGAAATCAAAATCAAACGCGATCCCAATTGTCCGCTCTGCAGCGCCAATGCCACCATCACGCAACCTCTCAACGATCAAAAAGAAATGACTCCGCTTCCAGAAATCACGACCCTCGAACTTCGCCAAATCCTCGCCGAGGGCTTCCAAGGCATCCTCCTCGACGTCCGCGAGCAGGACGAATACTTTATGGCCCACATCGATGGGTCCGAACTCCTTCCTCTCTCCGGTTGGCCCGCTGCCGCCGATAGCCTCCCAAAAGATGCCCAATACCTCGTCCACTGCGCCGCCGGCGTCCGCAGCGCCCACGCCGGCGAATGGATGCTCCAAAACGGCTTCAGCGACGTCACCAATGTCGCCGGCGGCATGAAGCAATGGCTCCAGGAAGAACCACCCGAATAAAACAAGCGTCCCGCTTCTTTGCCCTCAACCAAGAATTCCCGGCCTCAACCATCCTTCTCCGATAACTTCTCCCCCCACTTCTGCGGCAGCCTCGCGTCGAGAAGCTGCTCCTAATAAGTCCTCGGAATTGGCTCCTGAATCCCGATCGCCTCCGGTTCATCATCGGGATCCTCCTTAGCTGCGCCAGTGTCCGGGCGGGAGCGGCCGCGACCTTCTTTCGGTCCTCCTGTCGTCCAGGCAAGAAAGCGGACGTCGTGAGTATGACCGCAGTCACCAAAACTCCTTTCACCATGGCGAGAAGATAATCAAAAGAGGCCTTCCCCCAAAAAAATCATGCGACAATTTCTTGCCGAATCACCCCAATCCCCTCAATCCCCAACTCCACCAAATGGCCCACTTTTAAAAACTGCGGCGGCTTCATTCCCGCGCCCACCCCGCCAGGCGTCCCGGTCGCGATGACGTCTCCCGGCAGCAAGGTCATGAAATGCGAAATGTAGCTGATCAATTTCCGGACCCCGAAAATCATATCACTCGTCGAACTCTCCTGGCGCATCTCGCCATTCACCTTCGACCATATCCGCAAGTTTTGGGGATCACCCACCTCGCTCACCGGAACCACCTTCGGTCCCGCCGGACAAAAGCCATCGTGGCTCTTCCCCTTATTCCACTGCCCCCCCCCGCTCCTTTTGCCAACTGCGCTCCGAGTAATCACAAAGGACAAGATAGCCCTTCACATAATCGATAGCCTCATCCTCGCTCACCCGCTTCGCCCTGCGACCGATGACAATCCCCAACTCGACTTCATAATCGAGCTTCTCCGCTCCCGGCGGAAGCTCCACCGGGTCAAAGGGTCCCGCCCAACTGCTTGGCGCTTTTTGAAAAAGCACCGGCTCATCGGGAAGTGAATTCCCCAGTTCCCGGGCGTGTTCGGCGTAGTTCTGCCCGACACAGATAATTTTTGAAGGTTGAGGAAGAATCACAAATGACTGGAAGCAGGAAATTTAATCACGCGGGTTTTAGCAAGATCATCGTGACGACAATCAATGAGCTTCCCCAAAAATCGCTCTCCCAGACTGGCGTAATTATGAGGACCGGGAGACCCGGAGACCACGGGGGGAGCATGAGCTACGGCCGCTAGGGCGGCATCGGGATTTTCGTCTGTCACTCAGAACGACCTAACAAAGCAAATCTCGCCAGACAAGTAAGATCAGCCAAGACGTCTCTCACAAATTCAATGTTCATTTCCCCACTCCTGCGCTAACACCTCCCCGCCCCATGTTCGAACTCCTCCACACTGATCCCGACGGCAAGGCCCGCCGCGGTCGCCTAACCACTCCGCACGGTATCATTGAAACACCCATTTTCATGCCGGTCGGCACTCAGGGCTCGGTCAAGACCCTCCACCCCGAGGACCTCCACGCGATCAAGGCCCAAATCATCCTCGCCAACACCTACCACCTCTGGCTCCGCCCTGGTAGCGACGTCATCAGCGAACTCGGCGGCCTTCACGCCTTCACGACTTGGGACGGTCCCATGCTCACCGACTCCGGCGGCTTCCAAGTTTGGTCTCTCTCCAAAATTCGCAAGATCTCCGAGCAAGGCGTTCAATTTCAAAGCCACCTCGATGGCACCAGCATGATGCTCAGCCCCGAAAAAAGTATGGAGATCCAAGCCATCTTCGGTTCCGACATCGCGATGCTCTTCGACGAATGCCCGCCCTATCCCTGTGAGCGTAGGTATGCCGAGGAATCCACCGGCCTCACGACCCGCTGGGGCAAACGCTGCAAGGACTGGCTTGAGAAAAATAAACCCACCAGCGGCACTGGCCGACAACTCCACTTCGGCATCGTCCAAGGGAGCGCCTATCGTGACCTCCGTGAGGAATCGGCGCGCGCCCTCGTCGATCTCGATCTCGACGGCTACGCCATCGGCGGCGTCTCCGTGGGCGAGCCCGAGGCCGAAATGTTCGCTGCCATTCAAAACACCGAACCTTTCCTCCCTCAAAACAAGCCCCGCTACGCGATGGGACTCGGCACCCCCACCCAGCTCCTCGAAATGATTGGCCAGGGCGTCGACATGTTCGACTGCGTCCACCCCACTCGCTGCGCCCGCCACGGACAGGCCTTCACCCACGACGGCCCCATCCACATTAAAAACAAGGTCTTTGAATTCGATAAGGAACCTCTCACCGAGGACGCCCACCCCCATGTCGCCCGTTTCTCGCGCGCCTTCCTCCGTCACAGCTTCCGCGCCGGAGAAATCATCGCACAACGCGTTCTCTCCTTTCACAACCTCCACTTTTATCTCGGCCTCATGGAAAAGGCCCGCAACGCCATCACCGCAGGGCGTTTCCGGGAATTCCAACGGGAATTCGTCGCCCGCTACACCGCTGGCAAATAAAGAAATGAGCAGTTCAGGGAACTCCCTCGGTCACCCTCTCCCCAATTATCCCTTCAGCCTTTGTCCATTTGTTCATTCCAAAGCGGTTTAGGGTTGCTTTCCTTGGCCAATCCTAGTTTTTTCCTCCCTCTCAAGCATCTTCCCATCGAGCGGAAGGATCAAACCCATCTATTCTTCTATCGTGACCTCAACATTCTCTTTAATCGCCCAGCAGGGAGGCGGCGGCCTCTTTGGCAATCCCCTTATCATGATTGGCCTCATGCTCGTAATGTTCTACTTCCTGCTGATTCGCCCACAGAAAAAGCAGCGCAAAGAGCAAGAGGCTCGCATCGCCGCCGCCGCCAAGGGCGACAAGATCATCACGATCGGAGGGATGCATGGTATCGTTCACCACATCTCCAAGGAGACCGTCACGATCAAGATTTCCGAAGGCGTCTTCGTTCCCTTTAACAAAGTTGCCATCGCCACCGTCGAGAAATCAAGCAAGGGCGAGAAGAAGACTGATTCCGCTCCTGTCGTGGAAGCGGAAGAGGTCAAGAAGGCCTAATTTCCAACGGTCGCCCTTCTTCCATGCACCGCCACCTCACAGGTCAGCTTTTCAAAGCCCTTCTTCTGGGCTTTTTGTGCTGTCTGGGATCAGCGGCGAAGGACATTCCCGATAAATCACCCGCCGTCCTTCCATTCGCGCTGAAAGAGGTTCATCCGAATTCGGCGGCCTTAGTTGCCGCAATCGAAGCTGGCACCGTAGCCTTGGTTCCAGGTTACAAGATCTACCGGATGCGGGTGACAGACCATGAAACGAATCAGATGATCGGCGAAGAGCCAATCCTCCTCAACCGCAAAAGCATCGTTGTGATGGATTCCATTCAGACCGCGATAGCAAGCGGTGAATTCGGCGTCGTTGCGGTCAAGCTCACCAACAAAGATGGCGAACGCCTCGCTAATGCAAACGGAAGAATGACCCTTCTCCAAGATCGCATTGCTGTCGTCTTCGAAAGCAAGTGCCTCACCGCGCCGACCGTCGTAGCCAAACTCGACCGCAACTTTACCGTCGCCGGACTCCACGGAAAAAAGGAAGTCGACCGTATCGTAAAGGCTCTCAACGCCTCGATTAAAAAGGCCTCAAAAAAAATAAATTTTCAAGACCCCTCACAATCGTAATTCATGGACCTCCAAGACTATCCACTCCTCGTCGTTGGCGCTGGTATCGCCATCGCCGCCCTCATTTTCTGGTACGTCGCGACCGAGATTGACCGACGCAAACGCAACGTCGGCACCGTCGCCATCGGAATCGTTATCGCGCTCTGCCTCGCCGCCATCTTCCCCCCCCAAGAGAAGCTCAAGGGTGGCATCGACCTCGTGGGAGGATCCTCTTTTATAGTGCAAATCAAGCCCGGTCTTGATGATGACAACAATGTCTTACCCGTGAACGAAGGAGCCATCGCTCAGGCCAAAGCCACTCTGGTCAAACGTCTCTCAAACAGCGGCCTCGCTGACAACCTCATTCAGCCGCTTGGAACCGATCGCCTCATTATCGAAATGCCCGGCGTCGGCCAGGAACGCCGCGACGAAATCAGAGAGATCATCGAGAAAACGGCCCGTCTCCTTCTCAAAGAGGTCCACCCCAACAGCGATGCCATTCTTGCCCAAATCGAGGCTGGAACCAAAACTGTCGAACCCGGATACAAGCCGTTTCGCATGCGGATCACCGACCCTGACACGAACAAAATCATTGGTTACCGGCAAATTTTACTGAGGAACACGACCATCGTTGGTGGTGACAAGGTCCAGCGGGCGCGGCCCACCGGGGAACTCGGCGTTGTCGCGGTCACTTTGGACTCAGAGGGTGGCCAGCGACTCTCGAATACCACCTCGCGCATGAACCTTGGTCAAGATCGCATGGCTGTCGTTCTCGATGACTTGGTCCTCATCGCACCGACGGTGCAAGCCAGCTTGAGTCGTGATTTCGTCATTAGTGGTCTTGATGGCAGGGAGGAAGTCAATTCAATCTCCGAGGCCCTCAATAACCCTCTTAAGAACCCCCTCGAAATTCTCTCCGAGCGCAACGTGACGGCCCGCTATGGTAAGGAAGTCGTTCGCCAGGGCATCACCGCCGCGATCGCAGGCCTCGGACTCACCCTCGTCTTTGTTCTCCTCTACTACCGCTTCGCCGGTCTCGTAGCCTTGGCCGGCCTCGTCGTGAACATGCTCATCCTCTTCGGTTCAATGGCGATGTTTGGCGCCACTTTCACCCTTCCAGGGATCGCGGGCATCATCCTGACCATCGGAGTCGCCGTTGACGCAAACGTTCTCATCTATGAACGACTCCGGGAGGAACTGGCGGCCGGCAAGTCGCTCGGAAATGCCCTCAAAGCGGCTTACGAAAAGGCCTTCAGCGCCATCTTCGATGCCAACATCACCACTCTCCTGACCGCGATCATCCTCCTTTGGCGAGCCTCCGATCAGATGAAGGGCTTCGCGATCACCCTGACCATCGGAATTCTTTCCTCAATGTTCGCCGCTCTTCTCGTGACCCGCGTCCTCTTCTTCTGGGGCCGCGATACCGGAGTTCTTAAGAACCTCACTTTCATGAACCTGATTCCCCAGCGGACCATCCAGTTCATGGAAATGCGCAAGCCCGCCTTCATGATCTCAGGGATCCTCCTCATCGGCTCTTTGGTCGTTACAGGCACCAAGAACAAAGACGCTCTCGGCATCGACTTCCTCGGCGGAAGCATCATCACGATGCAACTTCAAGAAGGTCAGGAACTTAGCGCGAAAACGGTCAAGGAAGCTCTGAGCGATCTGACACTCACAAAAGAAGTCACGGTCCAACTTGAAGAACCTGTCGGTTCCGATGGCGAACTCGTCTCAGTCAAGTGCGCCAGCGAAGATCTTGAAAAAATCTCGGCGGAACTTCGCAAGGATATCCCAATCCTTGGGGAGATCGACGTTCAGGGACGGTTCAACATCGACCTCAGCCCAGAGACAATCTCGGCCTCACTCGGTAATGAGTTTTTAAAGAACTCAATCTACGCTCTCGCCCTGGGACTCTTCGCCGTCCTGATCTACATCAGCCTGCGTTTCGAGTTCTCCTTCGCCGTTGGTGCCTTTGCAGCCCTCTTCCACGACATCATCATCTGTATCGGTGTCGTGATCATGACCGGAACCGAACTTTCACTCATCCACGTCGGAGCCTTCCTCACGATCGCCGGTTACTCCATCAACGACACCATCGTTGTCTTTGACCGAATGCGCGAAACCCTCCGCTCGAAGCGCGGAGACGTTGGCAAAGTCATGAACCTTGCCATCAACGCAACCCTTTCGCGGACCATCCTGACCTCGGTCACGACCTTCGTCGCGGTCTTCGTCCTCTGGATCTTCGGTGGCTCAGCGCTCAAGGACTTCTCATTCGCGATCATGATCGGAGTTATCGTCGGAACCTACTCCTCGATCTTCATCGCGGCACCCGTCGTCTACCTCTGGAGCAAAGCGCGCGGAACTAACCTCCGCACCGAACTTCTCGATGCCAGCATGGACATGTCGACTGAGATTGGCGAGCCCGCAACCGAGAAGTAAAACCGAGCATCCTCCCATTTCAAAGCCTGCCCGGAACATCCTCCCGGCAGGCTTTTTCCGTCATTGCCAAAATTACTTTAAGGATCCAAAGTAAGGCCTCAATGACTCTTTCCTGTTTCACTCTCGTCATGACCGCGATGGTCAGCAGCCTTGTCACGGTCCTGAAGGCTCAGGACAATCCGGTGGCATTGAGCGATTCCCAAGAAGCACCCGAAAAAGCCATCGCAACTTTGGAGGATGATGGTTCCCGCGTCGCAGTCCTAGGATATCACGTCTTCCATGCGACCCAGCCAGCAACCCAGATGCGTCTTCCCACCGCCAAGTTCCGGACCCAGATGGAGACCATTAAGAACTCCAATGTCCCGGTCATCACTTTGGCGCAGTTTCTCGCCTGGCGCCGCGGCGAGGATGAGCTCCCGCCTCAATCCATTCTCATCACGATGGACGACGGCTGGCGCTCTGTTTACCAAGAGGCCTTTCCCATCATGAAGGAACTCCAACTCCCCTTTACCATTTTCCTCTACAAAAACTACGTGGGATCAAATCGCGGCGGTCGTGCCCTTTCCTTCGCCATGATCAAGGAGATGGTTGAAAGCGACCTCTGCACCATCGGGTCTCACTCGGTCAGTCACCCTTTCCCCAGCAGGGTGAAAAAAGCGGCCAAAGCCGGACCCGAAGCCTACCAAAAATTCCTCCGATCAGAACTCGGTGACTCAAAAAAATTCCTCGATGATAATTTCAAGACCAACCTGACGACCTACGCTTACCCGGGAGGCTATCACACCGATGAGATGTTCCCGATCGCGGATGAAGTCGGGTATGATCACCTTTTCACGGTCAAACCTGGGAAAATTCGCCGTGATTCAAACCGCTACACCCTTCCTCGCTATATTGTCCTCGGAGATCACGATGGAGCCTTCAATGCCGCCATGGTCTTTCGTAACGGATCCCGCGTCGCCGGCGTCCCCGTGACGCTCCCTCACCCCGTAAAACCGGGCTCCGGAAATATCATCGCGTCACGCCTCCCGACCATCAAAGTCGACCTTTCCGCGGTCGAAAGCCTCGATCCGGAATCCGTCGTCATGAAGGTCGCCGGCTTTGGCGCCGTCCCCCTGCTGGTCGATCCAAAAACAAAAATCTACCAATGGACCGTGATTCGCCCCCTTCGCCAACCATTATGCGAAGTGGCCACCCAATGGCGCTTGAAGGATCAAGAGAGCTACGAGCCCGTCATGCGCTGGTCTTTCCGAATCGATCACGAAGCGGCTTACCAAGCACAATAGCCACTTTCAAAAATATCAGAAAACGAAAGAGAGGGGTTTGAGCTTAAATGTCGCATTTACGAGCACCACAACCAAGCGAGCGACCACCTTTCTTTGATATTTAATCATTTTCACTTGCTATAAACTCATTTTTGCCCAAGTTTAGATCAATTCACTCAAACTTCATGAGCAACCAACCACTTGACGGAGCGCAAGCTCTCATTAAGACCCTCGATGACCTTGGTATCGAGTTTATCTTCGGCTATTCCGGCGGAGCCGCCATTCCCATTTTCGACGCTCTCGAGACCGTCGAGACAAAGATGAAATTCATCCTTGTCCGACACGAGCAAGGAGCGGTTCACATGGCTGATGGATATGCCCGTGCCACTGGTAAGCCCGCTGCCGTCCTCGTCACCTCAGGCCCCGGAGCGGGTAACACCGTGACCGGTCTCATGACCGCGCAAATGGACTCCGTGCCCATGCTCGTGATTTGCGGCCAACAAGTCACCTGGATGCTTGGTAAAGACGCCTTCCAGGAAGCAGATATTTTCGGAATCACGATCCCTGTCGTAAAGCACAATTATCTCGTCAAAGAGACCAACGATCTCGTTCGCATCACGAGGGAAGCTTACCATATCGCCACCACCGGGCGACCGGGCGCCGTCCTGATCGATGTCCCCAAGGATGTTTCTTCCGGCCCGTTCACCGCGTCCATGGACCCCGAATTGGACCTCCCTGGATATGATCCCTACGAGTCCTTCAATATCGACCCCGCAGGGATCGAGGCCGCCGCCGCCCTCATCAAGGCCGCGAAACGCCCCGTGATTCTTGCCGGCCAAGGCACCATGATTGCCCGCGCTGACAAAGAGCTCATGGAGCTTGCCACCACTCTCAACTGCCCCGTCACCTCCACTCTTCTTGGTAAGGGCGTTTTCCCAGAAACCCATGCCCTTAGCCTCGGAATGCTCGGAATGCACGGCACCGCTTACGCCAACAAGGCCATGGTGGAGTGCGATCTGCTTCTCAATGTCGGCTCGAGATTCGACGATCGCATTATTGGTCAGCCCGACAAGTTCTGTGCGAATGCCAAGGTCATCCACATCGATATCGACCCCGCCGAGATGGACAAGATGATTGTCCCGGATGTGCAGATCGTCGGCGATGCCAAGGCTGCCCTCACTCTCCTCAACAAAGAAATCATTCCCCTCGAAACCACCGAGTGGCTCAAAACCCTCGACGGCTACAAGAAGAAGTTCCCTCTCTCCTACAAGAAGCAAGGCGGGCTCCGCATGCAGCAGGTCATTGAGGAACTCTACGAACAGACCGAAGGCAAGGCCATCGTCTCCACCGACGTGGGACAGCATCAAATGTGGGCCGCCCAGTTCTACAAAAACAACGAATCCTACCACTGGCTTTCCTCCGGAGGCGCAGGAACGATGGGCTTCGGCTTCCCCGCCGCGATTGGGGCCCAACTGGCACACCCAGACAAAACGGTCATCTCCATTTCCGGCGATGGCGGTTTCCAGATGACCCTCTTCGAATTGGCAACCGCTGCCATTCACAAACTCCCCATCAAGATTGTTGTCCTCAACAACCACTACCTCGGCATGGTTCGCCAATGGCAGGAACTCTTCTTCGAAAACCGGGAATCCGGGGTCGATCTTGAAGGAAACCCCGATTTCTGTAAGCTCGCCGGAGCTTACGGAATCCCAAGCGTGCACTTTAAGCGCCCCGCCGATTGTCAACGCAAGATCGAAGAAGCCCTCGCCTACAATGACGGCCCTATTTTGATTCATGCCGAATGCGTCAAATATGAGAACGTTTTCCCGATGATCCCCGCTGGGGCCGCTCTCGAAGATATGATCACGGAGCCACCGAAAACTCAAATGGCCAAGCCCGTTGGCTCAACCTAGGCCAATCACCAGTTTCAACCCTGAACCTCACTCTTTGATATGCCTAAAACCATCGTCACCACTGACACTCCTTCGGAGAACCCGACCCGCGGGGCCTCGAACACTCTTTCGATTCTGGTCAATAACAGTCCCGGCGTGCTGATGCGCATCTGCCAAGTCTTTTCGCGCCGAGCTTACAACATCGACTCCGTCGTAGTGTCAGAGGGCCGCACGGGTGCGTTTTCCCGAATGACCATCGACATTTCTGGAAACCCGCAAGGCCTCGTGCAGATCATTAAGCAGGTCAGCAAGCTCATCGATGTCATTCATTGCTACGAGCACACCGCCGAGAACTCGGTTGTTCGTGAAATGCTTCTTGTAAAGCTCCTCGCCGACAAGGAGGAACGCTCGGCCGCCCTCCAAGTCATTGAGCACTTCGCAGGGAAGACCGTCGATATGAGCCCCAGTTCCATGGTGGCCATGTTCACCGGCACAACTAGCAAGATCGACGCCATCGTCCTGATGCTCGGGCAATTCGAAGCGATCGAAACGATCCGCACCGGAAAAGTCGTGATGGCACGCGGGAGTCAGGCGACCTAAACCTGCCTTCAATTCTCCTCGCTAGCACACGTTCGATTTCAAAAATTTGCGATTTTGCGATTTTTGGTTAGGGTCCACTATGACTTCTAATTCGGTTCGCGTTCACGGACTTTGGGCCCTCGGGCTTGTGGGCGCTTTTTTCTTCGGAACCGTTTGGAAAAAAGAACCCGCATCTGCCGTCCCCTCACCGGCGAACGCAACCCCCACCGAAAGAAGATTATCCGATGCCGGTGCTTCTTCCGGTTCTCGCGGATTCTCAGAGGGAACATCCTCCCGATCAGGGAGAACTGCCTCGGGGGCCGACGACCTCATTTCATCCGTTTTCAACTCAGCCACCCTCTCCAACGGCGGCATCGAAGCTCTCACTCTCGAGGCTTTCAACGATCCGAACCAAGTCAAACGACGCCTAGCCTTCAGCCGCCTGCTTTCCGGCTTGACTGCCGAAAATGGTGCCTCGATTCGTGATCAACTCGTCGAAGCAGGCGCAGGTGGACAGGAATGGCGCGACTTCAACTACGCCTGGGGAGCAATCGCTGGTGAGGAGGCCTTCGCCAAAGCCGCTACCGGAGAAAAACGTGATCTCGAAGCTCTCATCAGCGGATGGGCCGCCACCGATCCCGCCGGAGCGATCGCCATGCTCGAGAAACTCCCCGGAGATCTGATCGACCAAAAGACAAAACTCGAAAATGGAATCGTGGCCGGACTCGCGGATCGTGACCGCGATGAGGCTACCAAATATGTCACCGCTCTTGCCGCCGGAGGCCGGGAAGAGGCATCACGCCTGATGGAAACTGTTGCCAACGAAGTCCTGCGTCAGGGAGGCGCCACCGAAGCCGCGGCATGGGTTGCAACCCTCGATGACGGCCCGCTTAAGGGATCCGCCATGAACGAAGTCGCTGAGCGCTTCGTCCGCAATGATCCCGAGGCCGCAGCAGGCTGGATTGCCCAGTTCGCAACTGAGGAATACGCCACGAGGGCCGTCGCCGAGGTCGGCAAAACCTGGGCGGAACGCGAGCCTCTCGCCGCTGTCAATTGGCTCGATGAACTCCCCGAAGGTCCTGGCCAAAAAGCAGGCCTCAACTCCGCCTTCGGCGATTGGGAGGACAAGGACCCCAAGGCCGCTGGCGAATATCTTCTCTCCATGCCCGGCTCCGCCAAACGTGATTCCGCCATCAGTGGCTTCGCCGCCGGATACGCTTGGCAGGATCCCGAAACCGCCATCGCCTGGGCCCAAGATATCCAAGACCCCGGGATGCGTAACGATTCGCTCAAGCGCGTCGGCTACGCTTACTTTCGCCGAAATCCCGACGAAGCCAAAACCTGGCTCGCCAACAGCGGATTATCGGCCGAGGTGCAGGCCGCGATTCAGGCCCCGCGCAACCGCCGTCGCTAGCCGAGAATCGCTCCCGCCGCGCTCTCGCCCTCGTTTAGGTCGACCCTCTCAGGTCGTCCTTTGTTCATGTAAATGGTCTGGGTGTGATCCAGCCCCATGAGATCGAGCACTGTCGCGTGCAGATCATGAACATGCAGCTTGTCCTCCGTGGCATGCAAGCCCAGCTCATCGGTCGCACCGATTACTTGCCCCCCCTTCACCCCACCGCCAGCCATCCACATCGTAAATCCCGTCGGGTTATGATCACGCCCGTCGCCCTTTTCACTCATCGGAGTCCTTCCAAATTCCCCCCCCCAAATCACGAGCGTTTCCTCAAGTAAACCACGTTGCTTGAGATCCTGAATGAGCCCCACAATGGGCTGATCAACATTTCCACAAAGTCGTCCATGGTTTTTCTCCATTCCGCTGTGGCTGTCCCACTTACTCCCAGCCCCGTGGTAGAGTTGCACAAACCTCACCCCGCGCTCCACCAAGCGACGTGCCATGAGACACTGCCGACCAAAAACTTCGGTGTTATTCTCACCCAAACCATACCTCTTCTTCACCTCCTGAGACTCGCTTTCGAGATCAATCGCTTCCGGAGCCTCGGCCTGCATCCGATAAGCTAATTCATAACTCTGAATCCGGGCCTCCAACTCGGTATTCGACTGGCGGCCACGCAAATGCCCCTGATTCAAGTGCTCCAGAAAAGCCAATTTCCCTCGCTGCCGACCGGACGACACCCCCCTTGGTAGATTCAAGTTCGCCACCGGCTCATCGCCTGATTCAAAAAGGGTTCCTTGGTAACTCGCTGGCATAAACCCCGATCCCCAACACCGCGTCCCATTCACCACCATCGAATTACTATCCTTGATCACCACAAATGCCGGCAGGTTCTCACTCACCGAGCCCAGTCCGTAATTGACCCAAGATCCCAACGAGGGACGCCCACCAAAGACCGAACCCGTATTCATTTGAGACACTCCCCCCGCATGATTGATCCCGTCCGAAAGGCACGACCGGATGACACACAAATCATCCGCAATCTCACCGTGCTTAGGCAACCAATCTGAAATCCAAAGACCGCTCTCACCATGCTGCTTCCACTCCCGACGGGACTCTAACAAGGGCGAGCCAGCCTCACCCATCGCGGTGACCGGACGGGCGAAGCTTTCGGGCAGGGGCTTCCCCGCCAACTTGTTCAGAAGAGGCTTCGGGTCAAATAAATCCAAATGACTTGGCCCGCCCTCCATGAACAAGAAGATGACATTCTTGGCCTTCCCAAGATGATGCGGGATCTTTTCAGCGACGGTATTCTTCACACCCGTTTCCGCTCCCACTAATCTCTGCCCGGTCAGGGCCGTCAAGACCACCCCGCCAAAACCGCCGCCCGCGCTCTGGAGAAATTCACGCCGCGATTGCGGCCTAACAATTCGGTGACAACTCATAGATTTTTTAGTGCAGATAAAGAAATTCGTTCGAACTCAAGAGAGCATGACAAAAGTCTACCAAAGCAACATCTTGGTGCTTTTCCGGACCCTTCTTTCCACTCGTCCAGTGCATCCCATCCGGAAGCACTCCGACCTCCCGAATCTTCAAATCAATCACGCCTTTCTTCTGAAAGTCCAACTCCCCCAAGGCCTCCGGAATCACGGCCAGTCGGGCCACCGACCCCTTCCAAAAATGACTTCCTCCTTTTCTGGTCCCCACCGAGAACTCAGATTCTCCTCCCAGGATTCCGGCCACGATTTTGTGTCCCACGACGGTCGTCTTCACTGCCCCCCCGGACTTCGACAAGTCTCTCAGGAAAAAACGAACCACGCCTGTCCCATCCGCTTGAGAACCAATCGAAACAGCCATCATCACGGGCACCTTGAGCGGGACCTCAAGCCCCGAAGCCACCACTTCATATTCGAGGTTTCCGTCCGCATTCTGCCCCACCAATTGCACAATGAAATTCCTTTCACCATAGGCACTCATCGTACTTGTCACCCCCATTGCCCAGCCCCCTTTCTCCTGATCGCCGTTCCATTGTGCCGCGAGAGTATTTACTTTCGCATCACGGTGAATTCCCTCAAGGCGCACAACCGCCATCACCGTAAATTGTTCGTCGTTCAGCCTTAACTCCCGGAATTCCAATCCCTCATGATCGCTCCCGGGCACCAAGGAGAAAGCCCCGTTTACTCCGTCACCGAGTAACTCTTCCGCTCCCTCAAAATCGTCGCCCAAGGCAATAAGACCCCTCTCTTGAGACTCTTCATTCTTCTTACGCTCTTCCCCAGTCATCTTTCGCTGACTTCTAAGAAACGCCATTCCTGCGCTCACCTCCTCAGCCGTCGCCTTCCGCCCCCACGCCAATGCAAAGGCTCGCTCCAACTCTTCCTCTGAAGCGAGCAGCTTCGCACCCAAAACTCTCCCGGCCAAAGCCCTTGCCCGGGCCAGCGGCCACTCGCTATTTGCCATGAGCAAAGATTGGGTTGGCGTCGTCGTATTCTGACGATCAGGCTCTGAGGCAAATCCCGACGGACTGTCAAAGCATTGCAAAATTCGATCGGGAGTATTCCGCATTTTCTTCACATAGATTGATCTCACCGGCGTGGCACTTCCCTCCGCCGCACCGCCGTTGCGATGCTTCAACTCACCCGATACCGCAAGCATGGCATCCCTGATCTGCTCCGCACTCAACCTCTTCGGCGGAAACCGCCAGAGCAAGTGATTATCCGGATCGGTTTGATCCTGCAAATGACTCGGCTCGAATCTCGCCGTCTGCCGATAAGCCTGACTCGTCATCACCAGACGGTGCATCCTCTTCATCTTCCACCCACCAGCCATGAATTCTCCCGCCAACCAATCTAGCAGTTCGGGATGAGTCGGCTTCTCACCCAGCATCCCAAAATCATTGGGGGATGCCGCAATCCCCTTTCCAAAATGATACTGCCAAATTCGATTCACCATCACCCGCGCAGTGGTTGGATGATCCCTTCTGACAATCCAGTCAGCCAAAGCCGTCCGTCTCCCCGTCGTGTTTTCTCGAATCTTAATCGTGGGCTTTTCACCCCCAAGTACTTCCAAAAAGGCGGGATCTATGACCTTTCCCTTTAATTTCACCTCCGCGGCTTCCCGCCCCGTATCGGTGCTCAGAAAAGCTTTCGAGAGACTCGGCGGCTTCAAGTGATCAAACCCACCTAACTCCTGACTCAATTCCTGATAGCGCAGCCGCGCCACGCTTTCTTTTTTCAGCACTTGCTCTGGTTTCGCTTGCGTGCGCACCTCACGCCGTGCCTGGCGTTCCACCAGAAATGAGATTTGACGATCATAAGACGATTTCTCTCCCCACGGTTTCGCGAATATCTCCTGGACCTTGGGAGGAAATGTTTGCACTCGAGACTGATATTTCCTCCGTTCCCCTTCCGCCACCAATGACCTCATCTCCGCCCGGATTTCCGCGGTGGCCTCCTCCCATTTTCTCCGATCTTCTTCGTACTTAGAGACCCCATCCTTCGTCTCGTGATGGCGGTCGTCCGGCCAATAGACCGATGAAAGAAAGGCCTGCAAGGCAAAATAGTCCTTCTGCAAGATCGGATCGAACTTGTGATCATGGCACTGCGCACAACCAATCCCCATTCCCATGAAGACCTCGCCGGTGACATTCGTAATCTCGTTGATCATAATCTCACGTTGCATCTCGGCATTCCTTTGATTCCACTCGTAAACTCCGTGCCGTAGGAATCCCGTCGCCGCCATCCGCTCGGGCTCGCCTGCCACGATCTCATCACCAGCCAATTGCTCTCTCACAAAATCATCATACCGCTTATCATCATTGAAGGCTCGCACGACATAATCTCGATACCGAAAAGCATCCGGTCGAAAATCATCTGCCCGGTAGCCATCGCTGTCCGAATATCTCACGATGTCCAGCCAATGCTGCCCCCAACGTTCACCATATCTCGGGCTGCCGAGGAGTCGTTCGATCAACTCCTCTACCGCACTATCTTCATCAGCCTGAAAGGACACCTTAAAATCTCTCACCCCATCCGGAGCAGGTGGGAGTCCGTGCAAATCAAAAGAGATCCGCCTGATCAACTCCTCGGCATTCGCCGGCTTCGCCATCTCCAAGCCTGCCTCTTTCAACTTTCGTTTCACGAAAAAATCGACCGCATTCGCCTCACCGGTCGGCACCACCACTTCGGCACCCGGCTGGACCGCCCACCAATCCCTCTCCTCTTTCGAAAAACCGCGCTCTCCTCACCCAAGACGAGACCACCAAGAAAGAGCCCAAAAAGTGCGACCATTCCCTGCGGGATTAAATTTCCATTTCCTCTTATCATTTCACCTCATCCTACTCTTTTTTCCACGCCTCCGTCAAACTCCCCTTCACCCCCGCGTCGTGCAAGCGCAAACCTTCGCCAAGACCTGATTGTCCCCGGCCTCCAAGCGAGGCCTTCCACCAGGCCGCCATTAAATACTCATGAAAATTCTAGCCGAAACACCCGGGTTCTCATTGACGTTCTATCAGTCATGAAACTTTCGATCATTCTTTTGCCCCTTGTGACCGCCGTCATCGCAGGGAGCTCCGCTTTCGGCCAAAAATCATGGCCGCGCAAGGTCCAAGCCATCGGCTCCCTGGTCCAACCCTTCTCAATCGTCTTCGATCCATCAGGCATTCTCTACGGTGTTGAGTATGAGGAAGGAAACCGCATTTTCCGCCTTAAGAATGGCACCCTGGAGTTCATCGCGGGCTCCCGGACTCCCGGTGGCCAGAAGCTCGGTGATGTCGCCTCAGGCGATGGTGGCCCCGCTCAAAACGGCCGCTTCAATGGCATGC